>JAFXTB010000147.1 GCA_017525225.1 Kiritimatiellia bacterium | reverse complement strand
GTGGCCTCTTCCGCCGAGGATTGGGAGACGCCTCTCGTGGTGACCGTGGCGGGCGCGTTCCAGTCCCCGTCGTTCTTGCGTTCCCACACGCGGAACGTGCCGTTCGAGGTCACGTAGGCGTGGATCGAGTCGCCGCCGCCGATGCTGAACGGATTGACGACATCGGTAACCGCGACTTCGATCGCGTTCGTGGAGTCAACCGACATCGACAGCCACGGTGCGACCGTCACGGTGTTCGTCAGCGCGCTCGAAACACGCAGGACGCCGATGGTGGTGACGGACGAAATCACCGATTGCCCCGTGTAGAGTTCGTTCGTGGGAGTGAGGACGATGTTGAATACGTAAAGCCCGGTGGGATCTTCCGGACCAAGCGGTATGTCCGTCTCGTACTTGCCGGTCAGTTCGCCGATCTCGAAGCTCGCGGCGGCGAATTCGCTCTTCGTGCGAACGCCTTTGAGCTTCTTGTCGAGGCGGTACTGCACATTGAGGCCGGCATCCGTGAGCGGTACGATGTTCGGGAAGTGAACGACAAACGAATTAGGTTTCACCACGCTTCCCTGCTGCATGATCGTCGCGACAACCTTTTTGTTGAAGTTCGTCCGCTCAATGACGTAGTTCTGCCAAAGCTTCAACCCGTTGGGGTAGACCTCATTCAGCTTGGCGTAGCGGTTTGCATCCACAGCAAGCTGTTCGCCCGTCATGTCTGAATTTTCGATGAGCCATTTGGGCCTGCCCATGATGATCGGCGTTCCGTAGCCTGTTGCGCCGTCCATGTTGACCATGAAATCCCACCCCGTTATCGTGAAGGTGCAGTTGGTCACGAACGTCGCGTGGTTCGAGGCCTCGACACGGAAGAACAGCTTGTATGAGCCAGGTTGCGTAAACGAGGGCACTTCGGCCAGCCATTCGCCAGACTCGTCGCGGAACGAACATGTCAGCGGGTTGATGTCGCCATGCATGAGCCCCGTCACGTTCGTCGTTACGACGGGAACCTGCGCATCGCCGGTGTAGGGGAAGTCCGGGGTTGAGATCGTTGCCGTGAGCGGTGCCGGCGTCACAAACACCATGAACGTGCCGAACACATCGTCGTGGCTCTCGGCCGACGCCTTGAACTGCACGATGAAATTGCCCACGTCGGTGTAGCCGGACGGCATGGTCGAGGTCCATTCGTTCGTGCCGACGCGGTACTGGTACGAGACCGGCAAGCTGTTTCTGGGTCCGCTGTTCGTCGTGCAGACAAGTGCGCTTGTATCAACTGGCTCGCCCGTGTAGGGGAGCGAAATGTCGTCGATGGAAAGCGAGAAGATGGCGTTCGTGACGATGTGCCGCGAGCTGGTGAAGTGGAGCATGTAGTAGTAGGGGACGGATTGGGTCACAGGCCCCGTCTCGGGATCGATCACCTGCTCGCCGGTCGTCGGGTCTATCACCGGCTCTGTGTGCCAGTACGGCTCCTTGTGGGGAAGATCGAGATTCCCCTGCGTGATGTCGTACTGCCCAGACGGGGCCCGACGCGCCCTCGGCGCCCTTGGCGATGGCTTCGCTGTCCGCATAGCTGCCGCCGCCACCGCCGCCGTGCATGCGGATCAGAGGATGATCCTCGTCGCTGGCGAGCGCAAAATAGGAGATTTCGCCGTTGCCGTTCGCGGCGGCCGTAGTGGTGTTCGAGGGGGCAATGCCGCCCTTGCCAACATGGATTTTGTAGGTCGTGTTCGTCGTCACGGGGTACGATTGGCTGTAGAAAAGACCGCCGCCACCGCCGCCGCCGCCAATCCTGTAGCCACCCGCGCCGCCGCCGCCTACGACTGCGATTCTCGGATATTCAGAGCTGCTTCAGTCCGGGGCGATGGACCAGGAAGAGAGAGAAGAGGCGCTCAAATCCATCCGCGCAAGCGGTACGACGCTTCTGCAGCTAGTGAATGACGTCCTCGACCTCGCGAAAATGGACGCTGGTAAGCTGGTGCTTAAAACGGCGCCCGTGCGCCTAGACCAGCTGACAGGCGATGTGTTTACCTCCTTCCGGATGGATGCGGCTGCAAAAGGAATCAGACTCGTCAACCGGATGGCGGACTTGCCGACGCTTCTGCTGGACGGGCATCGTTTCCGTCAGATACTATTCAACCTGTTGGGGAACGCCGTCAAGTTTACCGAGCACGGTTCTGTGACGGTTTCCGCGTCATATGACGATGGGAACCTCAAGGTTTCCGTTGCCGACACCGGTTGCGGCATTGCATCCGACATGCTTACGCGCATCCTTGATCCGTTCGTCCAGGTCCAAGACCCGAGCCATGCGGCCGACAGGGCCGGCGGAACGGGGTTGGGACTTTCCATCTGCAGAAGTCTGGTGGAGGCCATGGGCGGCAACCTTGTCGTGGAGAGCGAACTGGGCAAGGGCTCGACGTTCAAGGTCTGTATTCCGGGGGTCGTGTCCAGCACGGAACCCGTGGCGACGGCAGCGGAGGCAAAACCGGGCGACACGCTGAAAGTATTGCCGAAACACGTGCTTGTCGTAGACGATTCGCCCGTCAACCGCGCAGTCCTGACAGCCCTCTTGAAGAAGGCGGGCGTCACCTCGGTTGATCTTGCGTGCGACGGTGTGGAGGCTTTCATGGCGCTCGATTCGGCCATGAAGACCGGTAATCCGCATGATTTCGTCTTTTCGGACTTCTGGATGCCGAACATGAACGGTCTGGAGCTGATTGAAAAGCTTCGCGCCGACTCCCGCTTCAGCCGTCTTCCAGTCTTTGCCGTGACGGCCGATACGGAGTCGAACGGCGACGCCAGGACGAGATTCTTCACGGGTGTCCTCCTCAAGCCACTGACATACGGCAAGCTCATGGATGTGTTGGGTCGCTTTAACGGTGGAGTTTCGGCTGGCGTTTTGGTATAATATGTCCGATTTCCAAAGAGGATGGAGCGGACATAAGATGGAACAAGCCAACAGGTCAAAGAGTACGGTCACGATTGCTGGATGGGCATTTGCCCTCTGCATGGTTGCGGGGTGCGGCACGCCCAAGCCGGTGCTGCGCATCTGCACGTGGAACGATTACATCGACGGCGGCGTGGTGCGGCAGTTCGAGGAGCAGAATGGATGCCGCGTGGAGATGAAGACGTTCGAATCGAACGAGGAGATGTACGACAAACTGAAGGCCGGCGGCTCCGGGTACGACATCGTCACCCCCAGTTCCTACATGATTCCGCTTCTTGAAAAGGAGAAGCTGATCCAGCCGCTGGACCATGCGAAGATGCCGAACGTGCGCAAGAACTTCGACCGATCCTTCGCAGAGGAGATTCTGGATCCGTCCTTCACCTACAACGCCCCGTACATGGTGACGTACACGGGATTGGTCTATCGCAAGGACAAGCTTCCAAAGGGGTTGTCCGCAGATACGTGGGACGTGCTTGACAGCTCGGCGCTTGGTGGACGGGCGTCGCTTCTCGATGACATGCGCGAAACGATCGGGGCCGCGCTGAAGTCGCAGGGCTGCTCGCTCAACACGGCAAGGCAGGAAGAGATCGACAAGGCCGTTGTCGTGGTGCTGAAGTGGCGGAAGAACGCCCCCGTGCTTGACAATGCGCAGTACAAGGAGTCCGTAGCCTCGGGCGAGTGGCTCGTGGGCCATGGCTACTCCTCGGACGCGATACAGATGATGCTCAAGGATCCCAACGTGGGATTCGCCCTTCCGAAAGAGGGTTTCACCATTGCATTCGACGAGATGGTGATTCCCGCCGACGCCCCGCAGCCGGACCTTGCCCACAAGTTCATCAACTTCGTCTACACGCCGGAGGTCGCAAAGGCCAATATCGAGGGTGTGTGCGCGACGATGCCCGTGAAAGGCGCGATCGAGTCGCTTGAACCGAAGCTGCGCAGGCTTGTAGAGGTTGATGCCGACACGTTCAGGCGTGGAGAGGTTCTCCTGAACATCGATGACAGCCCCGCCGTCCGCGACATGTACCTCAAGGCGTGGGAACGGATCAAGGCCGGCAGGTGACGCGCCGCTACCTGCACATCTCGTCGACGAACACCTCCACGAGCTTGGCGTAGGTCAGCGGCTTGAGGAGGATGCCGGAGAAGAGTTTGGTTCGGGCGTCATCGAGACACTCCGAGTCTGCCGTCACCGCGAAAACCGGAAGGCCGCTGAAACGGGAATCGGCATGAAGTTTCTCGATGAATTCAAGACCGTTCATGTTCGGCATCCAGAAGTCCGAAAAGACGAAATCGCACGGCCGACCCGCCGTAATGGCCGAATCAAGTTCCGCGAACGCCTCCACACCATCGCACGCATGCGTGATTGAACCAACGCCCGCCCGCTTCAGAAAGGCCGTAAGAACCGATCGATTGACTGGAGAATCGTCAACGACAAGCACGTGTTTGGGCAGATTGTTAAATGTGGCATCCGGTTTCGGTGCAACAACCGGCTTCGCGGTCTCGCCAGCAGTCACGACACCAGGAATACGGGCCGTAAACGTAGAACCTTTCCCGAGTTCGCTCGCGACGATGAATTTGCCGCCCATCATTTCGACCATGTTTCGGCAGATCGGGAGTCCCAGTCCCGTCCCTACGTCATGATAGGCCGAATGGTTGGGGTCCTGGACCTGGAAGAACGGTTCAAGGACGTGCGTCAACATGTCGGGCGCAATGCCGCAGCCCGTATCGGACACGGAAAATTCAAGGTTCGTATCGCTATAGGACGCAGCAACGGTTATGGAGCCATGCGTGGTGAACTTCATCGCATTCCCGACCAGATTGAAAAGAATCTGGCGAACGCGATGCGCGTCGAGCAGAACCGTCGGCACGTCCAGCGTTCGGTTGACCAGCTCGATTCCCTTCCTGTCTGCTGCCATCCGGAAGGAGGCGAACACCTCGTCCGTCAATTGGGCCAACCGCATGGGTTCCGGCCGGAGCACCATCTTTCCCGCGTCCATCTTGGCAAAGTCAAGGACGTCGTTCACAAGCTCCAGCAGCGTCGTGCCGCTTGCGCGGATGGATTTGAGCGCCTCCTCCCGCTCGGCCTCGCTCCCGACGCCGAACTGCAGCAGCTCGGCATAGCCAAGAATGGCGTTGAGCGGGGTGCGGATGTCGTGGCTGACGATGCTGAAGAACAGGCTTCTCGACTTTTCGGCCGCGCGGGCGCGCGCAAGCGCCTTCTCAAGTTCGGCCGCATGCTTCGCCGCCTGTTCGCGCTCAATGATGGCCCTGCGCAGTTCGGCGCGTTCGCTCTCGACGACGAACACATGGATGAAGCAACCGCCGATGAGACAGCCGAGCGCGGTAAACGGCGTGAGCGGCCAGATGACCTGGAGGGCGATGGCCCCTATCATGGCGAGACAGTGCAGGGCGACCGTCAGGTTTCGCCAACGTGCGGAATCCTGGCTGTGGTACGCCTTCACGAACGCGAAAACTGCAGACAGGAGGTTGAAGGCCAGCAGCAGGCAGAAGGACAGATTGCGCATGGGGCCGGTTAGATACGTGCCCTGCGCATCGAAATAGAAGAAACAGTCGTTGAAGAGATTGACCACCAGCGCCACGACGTTGAAGGCCAAAAGTCCATAGCCGCACCAGGAAATCGTCCGCGCCGCCCACTTTTCGAGGCTCAGATAGGCAACGACAAAAAGGCACCAGGTGAACACGAACGCGACAAGAGAGAGGAAGTAGATTATGGTATCGACATACAGGGCGGTCGTCCATCCAAGCCCCGCAAGGATGCCCCATGCCGCATCCGACAAATAGTAGGCGAGGATTCCGAACAGGAAGGCACGGTAGCGCGCGCCGTACACGGCGGCCGTTCCCTTTCCCATGAGCAACTTGAAATTGAGTATCAGGTGGATCACCACCGCCATGCTGGAAAACATGGAATATGCGTAACCCTGCATGATATCTTCAGCCACCTATCGCCTTTCGCGGCGCTGACGGGGCAAGCCATCCGGCCTGCTGACACCCATCCGCGACTTCCCGGTGCGAAAGATAGGGCGATATTTTATCACTTCCCACAGCCTTCTGCAAGTTCCACTAACGACTGACGGCTAGCGGCTGGCGACTAACCACTTTAGGTCACGGGGCCGTCATCACGCGAAAGTAGTCGCAGACGCGCGAGACACCGTCGGGGACGGGTACGGTCGAGAGCCAGCAGGCGTAGGAGTCCTCGTCCGCCGGATCGAACCCGTGCATCCCGTTGAGCGGCTTCACGCCCATGTCGCTCGGCGCGAACTGCACGCCGGCGTCCGCCAGGAAGATCGCATCGCCGAACTTGTGGTCTTCGCGCCAGATTCCGTGGTGGCGCATCTCATCATCGGTGAGCCAGCGCCCGGGCAGGCCGGACATCGCCGACTTCACCTTGACCTCCGATCCGTCCTTGAGCCACCAGAACCGGGCCATCGTCGAGTCTATCGCGCTCGCGTAGTCCTCTCCCCAGACGAGGCCGGTCTTCGCGAGCGCGGCAGGGACGTCGGCCGTTCCCCTGAGAGGCGTCATGCCGTGGTCGGAGAACACGGTCAGCTCGAACGGCCGCCCGCCTTCGACGAGGGCGGCGTGGAGCGCGCGTATGGAATCGGCATATTTTTCGACCTTGGGTTTGAGCACCTCGTCGTTCCCCACGTTGTCGTGCTGCATCGCGTCGAACGCTGCGGAGTAGACGAATGCGCGGTCAACAGTGCCCTTGCGGAACGTCTCCGTCGCAATGCGGAAGTTCTCTTCCTCCGAAAGCCGCCAGTTCGAGATGAGATACCTCTGGCCCTGCGCCTTCCAGACGTCCGCGAGGTTCTTGACGGGCGCGAGGCCACCCGGTACGAAGAGGTCTTTCTTCTCGCAGTAGTCGAGCTTCGGCAGCCGTTCCACGGGCACGCCGTACAACTGGAAGTATCCGGTGAAGCCGTAGAGCCTCTTGATCAGCCTCGAGAGCTGGTGGCGCACGCGCCCGCGCCGCCAGAAGGACTTCGGTCGCAGGAACGGCGCAAGCCACTTCATCTTTCTGAACGGACTTTTGTCCGGCGCATAGTCGTAGAACGCCAGATGTCCATGCTCGTTAGGACGCTTGCCGGTTAGAATCGTGGGGATCGCCGTGCAGCTGTAGCCGAACTGCATCTCGATGCGACGGCGGTACGGCAGCAGGTCGGTGAGAAAGCCATACTTCTCGACCTGCTTCCATCCTAGCGCATCCATGAAAACGAAGACTTTTATCATTATAGAGGCTCCTATTATTGTTCACAAATGACAATTGTTCACAAGTGTCATCATTGCCACAAATACAAATAATTGATATTTGTGATTTGTGAACAATTGTGGCAATTGAGATTTGTGAACATTCATCATAGGTATCCTCATCTACACTCCAGCGCGGCGGCGAGGGCCGTGATGTTTCCGGGCGGGACAAGCGTCGCCTTGCCGCCACAGGCTTCGGGAAGACCACCGATGGCGAAGGCCACGACCTTGCATCCAAGGGCGACCGCCTCGGCGGCGACAAGACCGTACGGCTCCTGCCAGAAACTGGGCACGACCACGCATGCGGCACGGAGCATCCATTCCTGCGGATTCGGTTGGAAACCATGGAATCGTACGCGACCGTCAAGCCCAAGCCGCTCGGCTTGCATCTTGAGCTTCGCTTCCATGTTGCCCGTGCCAACGATGTCGAGCATGCGGGGCGTGCGCATGCGTGCCATGGCCTTGAGCAACAAATGTACGCCCTTGCCGCGAATAAGCTGGCCAACGTAGAGGAGATCGATTGAATGACCAGCAGGACCGGAAGGGCTGTCGGGCCGATCGGCGCTGGTCTTGTCCGTCCTGTAAGTCCCGTCTGTCCCGCCTGCCCTGATCACCGGCGGCTCCACGACGATTTTCTCGGCGGGCAGTCCATTCGCCACAAGCCGCGATTTCATGAACTGCGATATCACGACAAGCTTCTTGAACTTCGACAACACCCGCAAACGCCGCCGCTGCGTGAGCACGCGAGCGATTGCGTCCTTCCATCCGCGGCAGAGCGGCGCGCAAAAGGCGCACGGCCAGATGCCGCCCGGGCGAACACAGTTGCGGCCAAGCGGCGTATAGGCGTATGTGCGCGGGCATATCGGCTCGTGGTCGTGGATGTAGCACACCGTCTTTTCAGGCGGGAACATTTCCAGCGTCGCCATACTGGCGCACTTGTGGACGATGATCTCGTCGTAATTGTTCACAAATCCCAATTGTTCACAATTGCCATCATTGCCACAAATGCAAATTTGCGCAGGTGTCGAACCAACGTCGACATCGTGGCCTTCGGCGCGAAGGCGGGCGACCTGCCGCTCGGCGAAAATCTCGATGCCGCCGCGCACGTCGCTCTTGTCGATATAGACCAGGACTTTCATTGACACAAATCTCAATTGTTCACAATTGTCACAAATGCCACAAATACAAATAATAGGCATTTGTGATTTGTGAACATTTGTGTCAATTGCGATTTGTGAACATTTTCGTTTGCTCCCCGCCAGTGCGAGATGCGTTGTACAAGCCTTCTTATGGGCGCAATGGGGATTTCACCCCAGTCGCACGGTCTCTTCGCGAGGTACGCCCAGTCGCGAAGCGTCTCGCGGGCGGCCCCCATCAGTTCGCGCGCCAACGACGGCTTGTCGCCGAAGATGATGCGGTCTGCCGCACCCTCGCCACGGAAACGCTTTGCCAGCTCTTTCAGCGTATAGTTGTGGGAATGTTCCACATGGGCTTGAGGACAGTACACGATCTTCACGGGGTTTTCTGCACGGCGCGAATTGCGCCAAGTCCATTCCACGTCCTCGGAATACTGGATGGTCTCGTCGAATGGCGTTTCGAGAAGCAGTCTACGCCAGGTGGCGGAGCTGGCCAGCGAGAAGAAGAAACGCCAGGTGGCCTGCACCTTGCCGTCGCCGAAGGCGCGCTGGGAGTCCTTGCGCACCAGCGCCTGCGCACCGGGACGAGGCAGCTGGTTGGCGAAGGTGAACTGCGGCGTATCCGGCGCATCCAGGAGAGGCTTCACCAACGCCGCCAGCCACCCGTCGTCCAGGGGTACGGCGTCGGAATTGTTGAACACGACAATCTCCCCCGCCGCCGCGCCTACGAGCGCGTTCAGGGTGCGCCCCGGCTTGTACGGTCCTGCGGGACGTTCAAAGAACCGCACCGGGAAGAGTTCGGCGATTTCGCGAGTACGATCCGTCGAGGCGTCGTCGCACACCACCACCTCGAACACGAACGGAACATTTTGCGCGAAGATTCCCTCGAGCGTGCGACTGATCAGAGACTCGTCGTTGTGCGCGCGCACGAGGATGCTGACAAACGGATGCTTAACCGGCATGGCAGACCTCCAGCTTTCCGATGAACGCCTCGCGCGCGCTTTCAAGCCGAGCCGTCAGCCGGGCGTAGGCGGCGACGCGAACGGCATCCCAATCGCCGCGCTCCTTCAGCGCGGCAAGCACGTGCCCGGTGACGCGTTTCCAGTCGCAATCGTCCACGTTTCCCTCGACCGGGCGGTTGAAGTTCGCAAGCCAGTTGGCAAGCTTCGATCCGCGCGCGATACCGAGGCCGGGCGTTCCCACGTTCGCGGCGAGGATGAGCAGATGCAGGCGGCTGGAAAGGACAACGTCGCATGTCGCCGCCGCCGCCATGACGGCCTCGGGCGTATTGCCTGGGATGCACTCCACGCCGAGCGATTCAAGGAGCGCGCGGTCGGTCTTGGGATTCATCGGGATGCCGAGGACGCGTGCGCCAGAATCGCGCACGGCGGCGATGAGACCTTTAACGCCATCAAGGTCGACCACTTGGCGTTGGGTGGAGATGCAGAGACCGAGGGTGAGAGGGTGTGTTGGTTTGTTGGTTTGTTGGTTTGTTGATTTGGTGGGAGAAAGAAGGATGGCCGAGTCGGCGGCGATCTGCGCGCCGGGGAAGCCCATCTTCGCAAGCATGGCCGCGCTTTGGGGATCGCGCAGCCACACGCCCTTGCAGCACGGGAGGATGTTCGAGATGCGCTTTGCGAGATTGGCTCGAAGGCGGCGTTCGTACCAGCCGACAAGCCCGAAAAGCCGCAGCAGCGCACGGCGCTTCCCGGACGCCTTGAAGAAGACAGGATTCAGTTCGTCGTCCATTCCAACGCCCCAGACGAACGTCGCCACGCCCGCCTTTTGCGCGGCATCCAGGAGATCGAGCGCGACATCGGGATAGTCGGAGAGTCCTGTTGCGCCGCACCACACATACGCGTCGTGCATCTTCGCCACGGCGGCGAAACCATCTATGCCAACACCCGCGAAACCGTAGGACGGCACTGTCTTGACGCCAAGGCGGTCGCCGGTCGCCGGATCGGCCGTGGCTACGGTCAGTTCGACGCCCGGGATCGAATCCTTCAGCATCTTGACGACGCCGGCGATGATTGCCTCGTCGCCGATGTTGTCGCATCCCAGCGGAATGCCGCCCAGCAGGATCCTCATCGGGATCCTCCGTGCCACGTGGTGATTTCATCAGGCGCGCGCCGCGGCGAGGCGGCCACGTCGAATTCATCTGGCGGAATTCCGCAGGCCAGAACCTGAACGATCACTTCGCTTTCGGGAATGTCCAGCAGCTTGTGGACGGCACGGTCTGTCTCCGGCGCGACGCTCCAATGCAGTATGCAGTGCGCAATGCCGCAGTAATGAAGCGCGTAGCAGAGGTTCATCACGAAGATGCCGCCGTTGACATAGCAGTCATTTCGCTCCCACGCCCAGCGAATGGCGGACAGGTCCGCCGTCACCACGATCACCTTGTCGGCATCCTGTCCGAATCCGCGCGTGCCGCCCTGCAGGACGAAAAGCTTGTCGCGCAGATCGTGGTCGTCTATGACATGCAGGCGGACATGCTGGCGGTTGCATGCGCTTGGAGCGGTGGCGGCCAGTTGGATGGCGGCCTCTAGGGATGTCCGTGGAACTGGCGCGGCAAAGTGGCGTACGACATGGCGCGAGGCGGCGAATGCGGGGAAGGGGAGGTCGTGCGCGGCAAAGAAATCGTCCTTCCTGACATGCGGCTCTACGGCGGCGGACACATCTGGATGCGCCGCCAGGAAGGCGTCGAGGCGCGGCATCTTTTCTGGACTGTCCTTGTGCATTTCGCGGTAGGCGCGCAGCACGCCGATGGCGTGGTTCACCTGTTGGTCGTCCCTGCCGAATCGGCGCTCGAAGGAATCCACGAGGTTCACGAGATGGATCACGGCTCCTTTGCCGAAGCCCAGGCGGCGATGCGGCATGGTAAGGCCTTTTTCCAGAACATGGTAGCCCATGATGATTTCCGCGCAGGCGGCGGACTTGCGGTCCAGATGAAGTGCGCCGGCATGGGCCATGAACTGCTGGAGATCATAACGGAACGCCTGTCGCGCCTCCCTGCGCGTCTTGAGGCGCAGTCCTGCCGCAGCCAGTTTGCGCTTGATTCTCTTCAGGAAGTCCATCATGGCAGCACCCAGTATCCCGGCAACCGTGAAATGTCCTTGGCCGGCGGCGGACGTTTCGGCGGCGGCGTCCCTGACGGCTTCAGCAGATATCCCGTCACGCTGGCGGCGGGGGCGATCGTCTCCCAGACGGTATATTCGCTCGCCGCCACGGTCTGGTTTTCAAGATTGCCCCATCGCCGCCAGATGGGCCATTGCGTCGCGCGCACCTTGTCGCCGCCGAAGACCATCTCCACCGCCTTGGGCGGCATGCCGTACGTCCAGCGGTAGGGCGTGATGCCGGGCACGTATTCGGCGATGCCGTCCACGTAGGAAGGCAGATCGAGAAACGCCACGGGATAGACCTCGCCCAGGCCGCTTGTAAGCGTGGTTCCCTGCGGATTGCAGCCGTTGTGGAAGTCGTTCGCGAGCGAGGCGGCGTCAAGGTATCGGCTGTCGCCTGTCATTCCGTGCGCGGCCACGAGATACTGCGCGCGCCGGAGCGGATGGCTCTGGCCCCAGCCCATGGAATGCACCCATCCCTTTTGCGGTGGCCACCACGGCGCCCGATAGGCGTAGGCGCCGTCGATCTGCTTGCAGATGTCCTTGGCCATGTTGAGCGTGCGGCGTTCCCATCGCCTGAAGAATTCCTCCATCGCCTTGGGATAGCCGAACGTGCGTTCTCCGGCGAAGACGAGCGGCGGCCAGTTCCACGCGTTGCGCTTCACGTCATCCCAGATCCGGGCCTGGTCGCGCAACACCGGCTCCAGATAGCGGTCGTCGCCAGTCAGCGCAAGAAGGTTGATCGCGGCCTTTACGAGATAGGCGGACGGCAGGTCCCTGTCCTCGGTCCATTTGACGCATGTCGTTTCCGTATGCTTGAAGAAGAGCCGTCCTTTCGTGCGCTTCACCTCGTATGTCGCCGAACGCGGCTTTTCGCGCATGGCGAAATCCCAGGCGCGTTTCGCCGATTCCAGGTATTTGGCTCGGAAGGCGTCGCTGCACCGTGCGATGGATGCGGCATGGGCGGCGTACATGAGGGAACTGCGGCGCGTGGCCCGTGCCAGCGCGTACGACATGGCATCCTTTTCGGCGACGTTGCCCGGCACGGGATGTCCCGTCGATTCGATCCATGTTCCAACACCTCCGTCCTTTTGCTGGCCGGCGAGAAGATGCCTGAGCCCCCATTCGGCCTCGTCGAGAATGTCGGGGATGCCGTTCGCGTTTTCCGGAATGGCCAATTGACCGTCGCGGAAATTCCCTGGACGCATGAGATAGACGGCGCAGAGATCGTTGACGATGTTGAGATGCATGGGGCGACGATCATAGTCTGCCGCGTCGTGCCAGCCGCCCGCGAGATGGAGGCGCTCGCCGTTTTGCCAATCGGTATTGTGACGGATGATGTCGAACCACTTTGCCTTTGGCTCCAGTTTGCCTTCCTCGGAGGCAAACGTTCCGCGCACCACGTTCGTGTGGCAGGCCCCGGACGTCCAGTGCGTGAAGGGTTCGGCCTTTGCCATGCCGCAGCGCTTCTGGTAGAGGCCGCCCATGTGCACGCGAAATGCGTCCTCGGCGGCGGATGCCGCGATGCGGAACGTCGCGCTGCGTCCCACGCCGGGAATCCGCACGAAATAAGAACCCTCGTTCGTGACGGACGAGAAGTCCATCTCATACGTGCTTTCGCCAGTGAAAGGCGTACCTTCCTTCGTGAATCCGTCGGGTACGCGCAGACGGGGCGCGTTGTCGCCGTCGCACCTGAGGACGACACTTCCGGTGGATGCGTCCACAAGTTCCCAGGTCGACATTGGCTTCTGGGGCTTCCAGGCACCGAACACGGGTCCGAGCCAGGCGCCGACATACGCGAATTTGGGCGACGCGGGAAGATAGCCAACCTGATTGACCTTGAAAAGCGGACTGGGCTTCTCGGAATCGTATTCGGCGAATGGCGCGGCCTGCCTGCGGAAGCAGGCGTAGATCACGCGTGCCTTCGGCTCTTTGGCGAGCGGATCGACCAGTCCGCACGGTACGGGCCAGCAGCCTTGTTCCGCGGCCCATTGCCGGCCGACGTCCGGGGCGTCGGTTTGATGCACACAGGTGAACGGATCCAGAAAACGCACCAGCGTGGCTGCGAATATGAGGGCCGTCGTCATGTGGCGATTCTCCAGGTCGGGAATCTCATTCTTTTGCCATGTCGTCTTCCGGCATGTCGCGTCCCCAGCTCTTCCTGTACATCATGCGGGCAACGGCCGTCCTGATTTCCTTGACGACTTCGCTCGTGACGAAACCCTTGTGGGCCGTATCCGTGTAGAAGCTCGCGGCGAGCCCGCGTGCCTTCATCTTGCTGAGATTCCGCCGCTCGTAGGCCTGTAGCAGTTTTCCACCCTCGCCTTCACCGATGAACACGAATGGACGCCGTCTGGAATGGCTGTGTCGAAAATACCAGTCTAGCGCGCGACCGAGGTCTTCCTCGTTCGCGATGAGCGGCGCGAAGACGCGCGCAAAGTTGTTGAACTTGCCTTTGCCGACCTCCGAGTTGACGTAGGCGTACATCACCGGGACTTTCGACCGGCTGTCGTATAGTCCACCCTGCACGTAGAAGATATCCGCCGGCACCGCGAATTCGAGGACCGCATTCTCGCGGATCAGCCAGTTTTCCGCTTGGTCGTATGGAGACGGCAGCGAGAAGCATCCGCCGACGCATACGGCGATCGCCACGGACGCAGAAAGCAGAATGGGGCATCTCGTCATCGCTTATTGCCCCTTTTCCGAGCAGGCGAGACGGAATCCGAATATGCAGTTTCGGATGCCGGGCACGCGCTTGAGGCGATAGGCGCTGCGGCAGTCCCGTTCAAAGAAGAACCAGCATCCCCCGCGAAGCACGCGAAAGGTGCCGGAAGACGGACCCTGGGGATCGACGGATTGGCTCTCCGCCGTGGAAAACCAGTCCGCGCACCATTCAAGCACGTTTCCGTGCATGTCGTAGAAGCCCCACGCATTGGGATGGTTCTTGCCGACATCGTGCGTGTGGCTGTCGCTGTTGCCGTCGTACCAGGCCATGTCGGGCAGACGGCCGTTCCCCGAAATAGGATTGGTGCTGCCGGCGCGGCACGCATATTCCCATTCGGCCTCAGTGGGCAGGCGTGCCGTGCCGCCGAGCGCCACGTTGACTTTCCGGATGAATGCCTGGCAGTCATCCCACGAGACGCTGTCCACTGGCAGGAACTTGCCCTTGAAGTGAGACCTGTTCTCGCCCATCACGCTTTCCCACTGCACCTGCATGACTTCATACTTGCCGAGCCAGAAACCCTTGGTTAGCGTGACCGGATGCAGCGGCTCGTCCTCGAAACGCCCGATTTCCGATGGCGGGCTTCCCATCATGAACGATCCAGGTTCGCACCAGATCATTTCCATCTTCGCGCCTCCTGGGAGCGTGATGGTTTTCGTTGCGCCGCTCTTGCGCGATGCGGGGTCTTCCGCGTTGCCGCCTGCCACGGCGTTCGGACCTGGGGCGGTCTTTATCGCGGTACGCGATTTCTGGAACTCGACCTTGCCGAAATCTCTCACAGGCTCGTTCAGCAGCGCGGCGGAGAAGGGGTGAGGCGACCCGTCGAAGAGGGCGGAGACTTGCGCAATCGGCACGTCGCAGACTGATGCGAGCATGCCGTCGCCGTTGAACGCGAACGTGTGCTCCGGCATTTCCTCGTCCTTCGCCACAAGCTCGTTGACGGCCAGCAACGCATCGCGCAGCGTCACCGGCTGACCGCTTCGCGGACCACCCGAGCGCGGGAAGCGCCGCCTGAGCCGCCAGGGCGAAATGTGGCTTACGTCGCCGAACTTGACGGCGATCTCAGTCGTCGGGTTGCGGGTTTCCGCGTCCTTGGCGACGATGAGGGAGGAAAGCGCGAAACGCGCTCCCTCCGCCTGCTGGGCGGCAGACGCCGCCAGCGCGGAAAGCGCCGCTGCGAGCGCCATTGTAGCGAGCCTGGTCGGTACCGTCATTTCACCATGTCCCTTTCAGTCAAATAAGCAAGTGAATTATACCAAAATCTGTGGCCTTGCGCCATGCAGTTTTTCACCTCTTTTCATAGGTGGCTTGTTTTCATCCGTCATTGTAGTATAATATGCGTGTTGACGAAGATGCCGAAAGCAAGGTTCAGGATGAAGGTACTGATAACAGGTTCGGCCGGTTTCATCGGTTTCCACGCGGCGCAGGAGTTCCTGCGGCGGGGCTGGGACGTCGCCGGCATAGACAATTTCTGCGACTACTACAGCGTGCAGCTCAAGCGCGCACGCGCAGTCCAGCTTCCGTTCGCCATGTACGAGAACGACATCTGCGACCTCGATGCGCTGCGGTTCGTATTCGCCGAGGAGTCTCCGGACGTCGTCCTCCACCTCGCCGCCCAGCCTGGCGTGCGCTACTCGATCACGCATCCGTTCGTGTACCAGAAGACGAATGTCGAAGGGTTCCTGAACATCCTCGAATGCTGCCGCCATGCGGCGAAGGTCCCGAAGCTCGTGTTCGCGTCGTCGTCGTCCGTTTACGGCGGCAACACGAAGATGCCGTTCGAGGAGACGGATCAGGTCGATACGCCCATCAGCCTCTACGCCGCCACGAAGAAGGCGAACGAACTGATGGCGCATACGTACGCGCATCTCTACAAGATGCAGACGATAGGCCTTAGGTTCTTTACCGTCTATGGCCCGTGGTACCGTCCCGACATGGCGCTTTCGCTCTTCGCGGATGCCATGCTCGCGGGGCGCCCGATCAAGGTCTTCAACCACGGCGACATGCTCCGCGACTTCACTTATGTGGACGATATCGTCGATGGCATCGTCCGTGTCGTGGAGGCAGACGGCCTGCCGCTCTACGACATCTACAACATCGGCAACCACAGAAGCGAGAAGCTCCTCGACGTGATAGATGTGCTGGCCAAGGCGCTCGGCGTCGAGCCGAAGATGGAGATGCTGCCGATGCAGGCCGGTGACGTCTATGCCACATACGCCAGCATAGAAAAGCTCCACAAGGCCGTTGGCTACGAGCCGAAGACCACGATCCGCGAGGGCATACCCGTCTTCGCGAAATGGTATTTGGATTATCATGGAGAATGAAGCCTTTCTTCTCCATAATCGTCCCCTGCTGCGACGTGGAGCCCTACGTCCGCGAATGTCTTGATTCCGTCCTGAACCAGCCTTTCACGGACTGGGAGTGCCTGATCGGCGTGGAAACGTCCAAGGACAAGACGGAGGAGATAGTCCGCGCCTACGCGGCGAAGGATTCACGCTTCAAGGTATCCATCGGCCCGCGCAGCGGTTCATGTTCCGCTTCGCGCAATACGGGCATCGACATGGCGGCGGGTGAGTACGTCATCTTCCTCGATGGCGACGATACCATCACGGGAGGTTCGCTCCAGCGCCTCCACGACAAGATTGCCGAGCGGCCCGGCGCCGACCTCTACCCCTGCGCGATCCAGGTCCACAACGACATGACGAGCAAGGACGAGGAGCTGCGCGACAACTACCCGCAGGATTTCAACGGCGAGCTGTCCGGCCCCGAGGCGACGATAAGGACAGAACGATCCGGCAAGGATGTATGCCCCATGCTCCAGCTGACGGTCTTCCGCCGGCAGTTCCTCGCCGACAACAACCTGAAGTGCATATATGGCCTTCGTCGGCAGGATAGCGAGTTCTCGCCGCGCGCGTTGTACCTCGCGAAGCGGGTGGTTCCTCTTCACGAACCGTTCTACATCTACAGGCTTCAAGCAGCGTCCGTGTCGTCGTCCGCACGGGGCGAAGGATACTTCCACGGGGACTGGGCCACCATCATCCGCTCCCTTCTCGCGTTCCACGCGAAGGTGTCCGCCGAGCCTGGGTTCGATCGGTGTATCACCGAAATCTGGGGGCGCAAATGGACCGGGTGGATGTTCTACTTCTGGTTCGCCCCCGAGAATGTCCGCAAGATTCCCCGCACACGGCGCGTAGAGACGCTGACCTCGCTCTTCGCCGACGGATTCGCCGACTTTGGTGTCCTGATGAGGTCCCTGCCGCGCGCAAGGCGAATGGCGGGATGGTGGGTTCGCGCTTTCGTGCGGCATCCTGCCCTGCGCGGCGCGGCGGAACTTTTCTTCATGGCGTACTTCCATTTCGCGAACGCCAGACGAAATGCAGGGGGCTCAAGATGAAGAAAGTCCTTCTCTACTACAACTTCAGCTTCTCATTCGGCGGCGGAGAGCTTCTGCCGCTCTCGTTCATTTCCGAACTGCAGCATACGTGCGACCTTACCGTCGCACTCGACAGGGCAGACGGCCTTTGGCAATCGGCCGCGCTCTACGGCATCGGCATCGACCCTTCTGCCATCCATGTGGAGCAGGTGATGCCGAAGGGGTATAGCATCAGACGGCACAATGCCATTCTGTCGCTTCACAGGTCGAGAATGCTGAAGAGGCTTGCGCGAAACGCCGACATCTGCATATCGCTCTCGAACATCACCGACTTCGGAAAGCCCGCCCACCACTTCATCAACATGCTCGCGTTCGGTGACGACGCCTTTACCGCCTTTGTCCATGGCAAGGCCGGTAGCGCCCATTGCGGCGTAGGTGCGAGGGCGAAACGGTTTTTCTCGAACGCGATCCTGCGGCCCATCCTTGGGATGCGATCGAAGCGGCGCATTGTCTGCGACAGGCGTGAACGCATCTACCCGAACTCGCGATACGTCGAGAGGCTGATGACGGAGTTCTACGGGCCGTTCAACAGCGCAGTGTTCTATCCTCCAACACTCTTCGAGCCGCAGTCGCCGGAATCAGTGGGGAGAGATCCGCTCAGGATCGTGTACATCGGACGCATTGTCCCGGAGAAGCGCATCACCGCCCTCATCGAGGTAGTGGAAAGGGCCCGTGCAGCCACGGGGCTTCCGCTGACGTTCCATCTGGCGGGACGCCTCGACCAGACGCCGGCGTACGGCGAAAGGCTTGCGGCGATGGCGCGCGAAAGGGATTGGCTGAAGTTCGTCGGCGCGGTGTATGGGGACGAGAAGGAACACTTCCTTATGTCCGGGTCGTTCGCCCTGCACGCCGAACGCGTAGAGGCGTTCGGAATATCGGTGGCGGAATACCTGGTCGCCGGCTTGATCCCCGTCGTTCCCGACGAGGGTGGGACGCCGGAGGTCGTCGGTTCGCCTGCCTTGGCGTACCACTCGGACGAGGATGCCGTGCGGATTCTCGCGCGCCTCGCCACAGATGGCGCGTTTCGAGATGAGCAGCGGCGGAATTGCGCGGAACGGGCGAAGGTTTTTGCACGCGAGTCCTACCTCGGGCGCCAGAAAGAACTCCTCAGCCGCATCGTCGGCGACGGCGTCTAGCCCCGTTTGCGCAGTTCCCCGAGAACGACCGCAAGGTCGCCGCGGAAGGCAAGCGCCATGCACAGGCATGTTGCCATGGTGGCGGCGGCGGCCTTCGTGAAAAGACCGGGGATTCCGCCAAGCGGCACGGCACGGGCCGCGAACCACGCAACGGCGCAGATCGCGATGGCGCATGCCGCGAAACCCGCGTAGGAGCGCCAGTAGGCGCGCGACTCTGCCTTGCCGAAGAACGCCGAGAATACGACGTGCGACTCCCACGGAATCTGGATGAACGCGAACCCAAGGATCGTCGAGAATATCACGCCGTCGAGCTTGTAGGCGTCCGGCAGGAACACGATGAAGAGGATGTTCGAACCAAGGTTCACGGCGCCGGCGACAATGGGCTTCCAGCGGTCCTGCTTCCAGAGCGACGCCGCCGACTTGAACGCGAGCAGCATCTGCCGCGACTGCATGATGTAGAAGTACAGCACCATCAGCGCCGGGGTGAGCGCGTGGCGCATGAGCGTGGGGTCGTCCTTCACCCACACCGCCATGAAAGGCTGGTACATCGCCGCCATCATCGCCGCGCAGAAGATGATCACGACCATCGAAAGGCGGTTCATGCGCATGAAGAGCCGGAAGCTCTCCTCCTTCGTCTCGGTGTAGATCTTGTTGCCGAAACCACCCGTCATCGAGGTGTAGACGACGGCGACGAATCCCGCGACGGACGTGACAACGTAGTAGTAGTTGCCGTAGGAGGCGACGGCGACGAGTCCAAGGAAGGCTGATATCACGAGGTTGTCCGTGGAGTTCGTGATGACGCCGCCGACCTTGTGCATGAAGATCGACTTGACGTCGGAGATGACGTTTCGGCGCAGATCGGGCGGCAGCTCCCCGCGCGGCTCGATGTCGGGGAAGAGCTTCCGCGACGCCTTGACGAGCAGCACGTTCTGCACGACGGTGAACGCGACGGTCGCAATGACGTAGTGGTAGTAGTTGCGCGTGACGAGCAGGATGAGGAACACGGCCACGTACTGCGCGATTGAGACCGCCGTGCGGATGTTGGTGATCACGTCGTTGCGGTGGTGCGCGCCAAGGACGACGCCCCGGTATGCGAAGAGAAAATAGCTCGCGGCCGTGTTGACGAGGTGGATGACGTAGAGGATGCGCAGGTCGATCTCGGGTGGAACAGTGCCGTGCACGAGCCGGTCGAGGAACGGCAGGAGCGAAAGCCCGATGACGAATATCGCCACGCCCACTCGGCGGTAGATCGCACGGTAGAACTTGAGGTACGCGCAGAGAAGCCCGCGATCGTCATCCGCCACGGGCTTGTACATCGAGCATACGACAGCCGTGCCGAAGCCCAGCTCCGCGAGCATCAGAACGCCGAGGATGGATCCGAAGAGCCCGTTGAGACCGAGATACGCGGGGCCGAGCAGCCACAGGAAGAGCGTCCTGTTCAGGAACGGGAACAGGAGCCTGATGCCGCTGGAGACGGCATTGGCGACCATGTTTCGCTTTACGTTCCTGGCGAAGTCGAGCTTCATGCCCCGAAAATCTTCTTCTTCAGTCTCATGGCGCGCCACGCCCATGGCGCGAGCGGTATGGCTGCGCGGGATGCCCACCACCATGATCTGCGCAGCGGGATCGGCAGGTCGCTACGTCCGACGATGCCCCTCTCGACCAGCCAATCCACTATCGGAAACACGACATCGCGCCATTTCAGGGAGTGGGCGTTCCACATCTGCCAGGGCTTGGGATTGTACGCGAAGTGGGCGAAGTAGCGGGTCTTGTCGGCACTGCCGTTCGCCTTGTAGTTCGCGGTGACCTTCGGGGCGTCGGGGTCGAAGCAGAGAAGGCTGCCGAGCACGCTTTCGTCCGTCTGGAAGTAGGCAGAATCCTTCTGCCACGGGGTGACGACGTCCGGGGCGATCACCCGCTCGGTCTGTACCCGCCAGCGTTCGAGGAGCGGACGCCATTTGCGGTGCAGAACGATGAACGGGTTGTTCACGGTCGTGTCGCCAAGCCGGCTTTCGGGAAGGGCCTTGCCGCACAGCGCCTCGACGTCGCGTCGCCAGACTGCGAGCCTTTCGGCGGTCAGGAGGGGCGGCGGCGGCGAGTACGTGCGCACGACGATTTCGTCCGGGTCGTCGCCCACGAGCCATTCGGAGCAGTCGCCGACGAACGCGGCGTCGGAATCCGCCCAGCAGACCCATTCGGTCTGCACGTCGTCGCATCCCATGAGCATCGGCTTCTGGCACGCGACGCACTGCCGCGAACTAGGCAGCTCGCGGATGGTCACCCCGCCCAATGCGCTGACGCGGGCTTTCATGTCGTCAGCCCAGTCCATGGCGCCCACGACCACGGGATGCCGCATGCCGTTTTTCCGCATGCTGGCCACCAGCAGGAGCGTTCCCCAGGCAAAGGCCTTGTCGCCTGCCGTCACGACGGTTGTCTTGATTTCGTCATGCATTTCGTTCCAATCCTTTCGTCATTTCGCTTCCCCGCAGCTTGCGCCAGTTCGTGTTGAGATACGAAAGCATTGCAAACATGAACATGATGCAGATGAGGTTGAGCTGCTGGCGCAAGACCCATTCAAACACGCTTTGCGCATAGACCGCCGTAAGGCCGCCGAAAAGGCCGGCCGGTATGAAGTACCAGCGCGTGCCCTTGAGTTTTCGCATGAGGCGCAGGCAGGAAATCCAGTACCACAGGAACCAGGCCACCATTGCGACAAGCGCCGGAATGCCGCATTCCGCGCCGACGAGAAGATACACGGTCTCGACTATGCCGTCCTTGAAGTCTTCGCCGCGATTCGTCTTGCGTCCGGCCTTGAGGGCGTATTCGTACGGCAGATTGACCTTGATGCCCCAGTTGTTTATACCCACTCCCGTCCAGGGTTCCGCCTTGATCATTTCCCAGGCGGTTCCGGCAAGCTCCAGGCGCGTCAGGCCGGAAGACTCCGGCGCATTCTTGAATCGCTCTATGACGCGTGGGAGCATGGCACCGAAGCAGATCGCCCCAAGTATGGCGAGCGGTATGGTGCGTTTTATCGTCCTGAAGGGGTGGCCTCCCGCCAGGCACGCCAAGGCGGTGGTGCCGTAGGTGACGACCATCAGGACGATGGCCACGCGCGAATACGACCTGAGCGTGGCGGCTGCGGCGCAAAGGAATCCTGCCGTGCATAGCTTGTCGAAGTTCGTGCGCATGCCGACGAGAAGGTAGCGCGCGAAGAAAAGCGCTCCGAAAAGGTGCATTG
The DNA here is from genome assembly GCA_017525225.1 of Kiritimatiellia bacterium. GTDB lineage: Bacteria > Verrucomicrobiota > Kiritimatiellia > RFP12 > UBA1067 > RGIG6720. The sequence goes on along the minus strand of JAFXTB010000147.1, from coordinate 5,972 downwards.
CCACGGCCATGCAGTTCTGGTGCGGGAAGACACCGTGTGGCTGGTAGGCACCCTCCAGGTGGTTCTTGACGACCATCAGCATGTTGACTATGACGAACGCCGCAAGGCCGCCTAGCACCGTCCTAAGGTCGTTGGTTGTCCGCAGGTAGTAGTACACCGCGAGGTAGAAGAGATAGAGCATCATCATCTTCCATACCTCATACCACGAGATCAGCAGGTCTGCAGCCTGCGACAGGCTGGGGAGGCAGAGGATGAAATAGATGAAATAGATGCGATACCCCCATTCGGGCAGGAGATGTCGTACCTTCCAGCGCATCAGCAGCTCGCCCAGGACGGCGAGCGAAAGCAGATGGATGAAGCTTACCTCCATGCCACGCGCACTGCCTCGGTATGTCTCGTTCGAGAAGAAGTTGATGGAAGTGGAGATGTAGAGGCACATGGCCATGACCATCAGCCAGAACATGTACTTCAACCAGCGCTGGTTGAGGTGCAGAAGGAACGTCAAGGGGGGTACACCCAGAAGCGCGATGGTGAATATGAAGTACTTCATCGCCTAATCGAGGAGCCTCTTGTCCGTGACGCGCGTCGTCACCAGGTTTATTATCTGCGCGGTCGGGAGAAGCTTTTTCGCGAACACGTTGTATTCGGACAGGTTGTCCTTGGGCACATATACAATGTCGCCCGATTTCAGCATCACGTTCCTGCATTTGCCGGACAGGATGCCGTCGATGTCCACCTTGTACATTCTGGGAGTGCCGAGTCCGTCCCGGATGATGATCACATGCTTCCAGTGCGTGTCCAGCATCCATCCGGCAGAGGTGAGCGTCTCCACGAGGCCCATCCCCGGCTCGTAGAGCCGCTTGTGCGGACGGGCTACTTCGCCGCAAATTGTGACGGACGCCTCCATTCTCTGGGCGATGAACACGTAGTCGCCCTTGCGGATGCGGACATTGTGCAACGTGTCGCCGCTGTTGATGGCTTTCTGGAAGTTGACGGGCAGGATCTCCCCGTCTCGGACGAGTATCGAGTGTTCGAGGTCGGCCACGTCCACGTCGCTGCCGTTGAAAAGGCGCTTGGCGCTCGAGCCGGCCATGGCGTAAAGGTCTGCAAGACGCGTCGAGTTGGATATTCCGAATACGCCCGGCTTGGAGCATGCGCCGGCAATGGTGGCCGTCTCGCTCAGGATCTCCTTTACCGTGATGCTCACGACTGGATTCTTGACGTAGGGGGCAAGGCCTTCCCGAATCTTGTCGGCGCCTTCCGAGATGGTCAGACCGCTCAGGCGCACCTGTCCCATGAAGGCTATGCCTACCATGCCATCGGGGCCGATCTTGGTGAGCATGCAGAGATCCTCGTGCCCGTAGACGCGAATCTCTATCGCGTCGCCGGCATTCATCTTGTAGATGGGTTCCTCGTCGGTGGCCAGCTCCTGAAGCCTTTTCTTCTGTCTGGCCAGGGTTTCCGCGTCACGGCCCGATTCCTCCAGTATCGCGTTGTCGCCTTCGCCTTCCGGGCCGAACACGTCCCAATAGTTGTGCGTCCAGCGGTCTGGATAGCATCCGCATGCGAGCAGTGCTACCAGCCCCGCAAACACGCCTGTCGCCGTGTGCGTCATTTCCCTGCCTCCATCTCGCGGCGGACAGTCCTGGCAGAAGCGCCTGTGATAATGCCTGCAATCGGACGGTTTCCGGTCGATGCGTGGTGCCGCACATACGCAAAGTCGGAGCGCGGCGTCGCATCTGCCCCTGCGCACACCAGTACGCTGTCGCAGACGCCAAGCAGCTGGTCGAAGAAGTTGCCACCCTTGCGGAAGCCCCCCGGCATCATGATGAACACTTCGTCGTAGTTCTTCCTTATTTCGGACAGATCGGCCTGCAGCATCTGGAGTTCGGTCGGTGCCAGCGAATAGCGGTTCTCCACGGGAAACCATCCGTGCGAGTCGGAGCAGACGGCATTGACCAGCGTGGTGGCATCCTTCGGAGGCTCGAAATCCACACCACGCACGAGATCCAGGACGAACGGCCTGTGTCCCGCCATGGCCAGCGACCAGTCCAGCACCTCGCGGAACTTCGGCTGACTGTCCACGCCTGCCAGGCGGCATACGAGCACGATGCCCTTGGGAATGTCCGCATTGCAGAAGTTCAAGGCGACAACGCCCAGAGCATCCTTTTCATGCTCTTCGTCCAAGGCTTTCGGTTTTGGTATGGAACCTATGCCCAGCACATCGCCCCATGCGGTCATCTCGGCGCGGTTGCGCACCTTGCCGAACACGAATTCCAGCGACAGGATCCAGAATACGACCACCAGCGTGCCTACGAAAGCACCACCTACGGCTATCAGGAAGTTCTTGCCGCGCAGCGGATTCGCGTCGCCCGCGCCGCCGGCGCGTTCGATCTGGCGCAAATCCGAGCCGAGCGAGGAGAGCTGGTATCCGAGGGCGTCGAGCTGCTCGTCCAGCCCCTTGATGGTCTGCTCCAGGTCGCCCTGCTTGCTGCGCAGACGCTCCAAGGCCGAGACCGCCGTCGTCAGCTCGGCGGTCCGCGCCTCGTTGCTTTTGATTTCGCTTTCCAGCGATCGCTGGCTCGCGGTAAGGACATCCAGCTTCGTGCGCACCTCTGCCAGCTCCAGCGCCGCACGCTCTATGCGTCCGATGTCCTCGATGGCTACGTCCCCGATGCCTTTGGATTTGAGAAAGGCCGCATATTCGTCAAGACGGTTCTTGCGATCTTCGAGCTTGCCGAGAACCTTGGGATTGATGTCCGTAAAGTCTTCACGCAGCTTGGCCAGCTCTTCGTCGAGCCGGGCGATCTCCGCGCTCTTCTTCCGGATGGTGGCCGCGTTGGCGAGAATCGCAGGCCCCACCGTGCCGACCTCATCCTCCAGGCGCTTCCGCCGCACCTTCTCGTCGGCGACCTGCACTTCCAGGAGCGACAGGTTGCGACGCTGGTCCGACAGCAACGCGTTGACTGCGGTCAGCATCTCCACCGGTGCCGCCACTCCCGAGCGCCCCTTGGTCACCGCTTCCTCGCTTTCTAGTTCGGCCAGCTGGTCCTGAAAGCGCTTCTTTCGCCGTTCGATCGAATCGCGCTGCATTTCGATATCGCGCTTGCGGTAGTCCACATATTCCTGAACAAGGATCTCGGCGTATACATTCACCTTCTTCACGGCGCCTTTCCAGGAGCCGGACTGCGACGTCAGCGAGAAGATGTTGCTGCTTTGCTTCAGCCCCTGCTTGACTTCGAGGTCAAGCGTGAGACATTCCCTTTCTGCAAGCGGCATCTCCACGATTGTACCGACTTTTCGCTTGAGGGAATTGCGATCCAGTACGCTCATGAGCTGCCTGTCGGACATGTTCTCGAAATGTTCGACCTTGCGCGGACTGTACAGAAGCTTGGTCTCGGAAGAGAAGCGGTGAACGCTTTTCGCCGAATGCCACACCAGAAAGACCGAAAATGCAACAAACGCCGATACGAACGACAGGCCGATCAGCCAGATCCATTTAGCCAAAATACCCTTTGCCACTCTGTGCAAGGCGGCAAATCGACGGATTTGTTCGGCTTCCGTCTCCGTGATGTTCTCTTCTATCTGCAATTCGCCGATATTTTATCATATCTGGTCGTAGAAACCAATCAATTTTGCCGCCAAATTTTGCCAATCGTAAGTTGCAGCCGCGGTTTTGCCAGCATTGGACAAGGTTTCTTTGAGCTGAGTGTCGGACATAAGACGCGCAAGCGCCTTTCCCAATGCATCTTGATCGCCACACGGGAAAGTCAGTGCAGCCTCCGGATGCGCGGCGCAGAGCCGCCCCAATCCTCCCACGTCGCTGGCAATGACCGGCACGCCTGCCGCCCAGGCTTCCAGCACCACGATGCCAAACGGCTCGTGACGACTGGGCAGGATGAACACGTCGGCATTGCGGTATTCCCTGACGAGTTCAGGGCTGGACGGCTTTAGCGCGCCCGAGAACGAAAGGCGCGCGGCCACGCCAAGCTCCGCCGCCCGCGACTCGATCTCAGCCTTGTAGTCCGGCTGCGTCACCGGCCCCACGAGACGAAGCGTCGCCTCGGGATGGCGCGCCAGCAGTTCCACGAGCATCTTCTGGTTCTTCTGCCTGTCGATGCGCGCCACGCAGAGAAGCCTGATATTGTTCACAAATCTCAATTGTTCACAATTGCCAGAAATATCAATGCCAACTGAACTGCCTGTTTCCATTTGTGATTTGTGAACATTTGTGTCAATTGCCATTTGTGAACAATCGAACAACTTAGTGTCCACTCCGTTTGGCAGAAAGAGCACATGCGGGTGGATGGTCCTGTATCGTTCGTACTCGTCTTCTCCGACGCACACTATGCCGTCTGCGTCCTCCGGGATGCGCCGGGTCCAGCCCAGCGCATAGTCGATCATCTTGCCCCATGGAATCCGCCCGCGCGTCGGGGCCTTCAGACTCTTCGCCTCCTCGCCGGGAACGTTCGCGCCACCACCGTGCAGCGAAATGACACACTTCACCCGTTCCCCGTTCCCCATTCCCCGTTCCCCGTTCCCCATTCCCCGTTCCCCAATCCTCAAGCAAAGCTCGGCGATCCGTGCCATCGCATGGCAATGAATCACGTCCGGCCGCCAATCGCGTAGCGCCTTGCGCAGCCCCGGAACAAAAGGATTGCCGCCCTTGCGGTCCAGTTCATCCACCAGCCGCTTCGGCATAGGCCACCAGGGATAGATGGGCCTAAAGCGCAGAATCTCGAGGCCTTCCACATTTTCTATGCTAGGGCCTTTTCTTTGCCACAAAGAGCACAAAGGCCACAAAGTTTTTTTTGTGTTCTTTGTGTTCTTTGTGGCTGAATCCCCTCCCCTCCAAAGCGCAGTTGTCGCGAAGATGCGCACGTCGTGTCCGGCGGCCTTCTGCGCCTTGGCCAGGTTCCACACGACCTGCTCCGTGCCGCCCCAGTCGTCGAACGAGAGGCGCCGCATGACATGGGCGATCTTCATGGCCGCCTGTCCCCCGTCAGAATCTTTCCGAGCTTGTCCACCGTCACGGGCTTGAGCAGGAGATCGTCGAACCCCATGGCGGCAAACGTCCCCTGCGATTCCACGTCGGCCGTCACGGCGACCACGCGCAGGGAGGAGAGTGCCGGATTGGCGCGGATGGCCCGTACAAGCCCCTCGCCGTCCAGGTTTGGCATCCACATGTCCGAGAGAACCAGGTCGAACGGCTGGGCGTCCGGCGCCTCCAGGACCTTCAGCGCCTCCTGCCCGTCCGACGCCATGACGATCTCGAAATCGCCCATGTTTTTCAGGAGCGCCTTGAGGACCATCAGGTTCATCCTGGAGTCGTCCACGAGCAGGAGGCGGTGCGGCATTTTCGCGGGAGGGACGAGCCGGTCGCGGCCTTCAGATGCCGGGACGTCGGCGCCACCGGCGGTCGGGACGCGCGCTTGCGCATCCGGCGCCGCCGCGACCTTCACTTCCGGTATGACGACAGAGAACGTCGAGCCCTCGCCAATGGCGGATTCCACCTCCAGCCTGCCGCCCATGGCGGCGATCAGCTGTCTGCAGATGGCAAGCCCGAGGCCGGTGCCGCCGTTGCGCGAGACCTTTGCGCCGACCTGAACGTAGGCCGAACCGATCCGCTTCTGGTCTTCCTCGCTGATGCCGCAGCCGGTATCCTCTACATCCATCCGGAACGTGCCCGAGTCCTCGTCGCCGCGCCGGTCAAACCCGACGCGGAGCTCCACGTGTCCCTTCTTGGTGAACTTGACGGCGTTGCCGACGAGGTTGAACGCAATCTGCCTCAGGCGCTGCGGATCGAGCAGCAGAAGCGGCATGTCCCCTGCGCGGCACCGCAGCTCGAGGCCCGACTTGCCGCTGGAGACGCGAAACGCCTCCATCACCGCGTGCATGAGGCGGGAGCAGTCCGTCGGCTCGGGATGTATTTCCATCTTGCCGGATTCCAGCTTTGAGAGATCCAGCACGTC
>JAFXTB010000146.1 GCA_017525225.1 Kiritimatiellia bacterium | reverse complement strand
GCAGCATCATGGCGAGGTTCGTCTTGCCACAGGCGGACGGAAACGCCGCCGTCACGTGGTACTGCTTCTTCTCCGGCGAGGTGAGCGTGAGGATGAGCATGTGCTCGGCCATCCAGCCCTGGTCCTTCGCGAGCTTCGACGCGATGCGGAGCGCGAAGCACTTCTTGCCGAGGAGCGCGTTGCCGCCGTAGCCGGAGCCGAACGACCAGATCTCGCCGTCCTCAGGGAACTGCGTGATGTACTTGTCCTCGATGTTCTTCGCGCAGGGCCATGCCACGTCCTTCTGGCCCTTCTTGAGCGGCGCGCCCACGGAGTGGATGCAGGGGATGAAGGAACCGTCCTTGCCGAGATGCTTCATCACGGCGTCGCCCGTGCGCGTCATGATGTTCATGTTGACGACGACGTACGGCGAATCCGTGATCTCGATGCCGTACTGGGTGATCGGGTTGCCGATCGGACCCATCGCGAACGGGATCACGTACATCGTGCGGCCCTTCATCGAACCCTTGTACGCCTTCTCCATCCGCTTCTTCATCTCCACGGGGTCCATCCAGTGGTTCGTGGGGCCGGCGTCGATCTCGCGCTTCGAGCAGATGAACGTGCGCCCTTCCACGCGCGCCACGTCGCTCTCGTGCGAGCGGGCGAGGTAGCAGCCCGGACGCTTCTTCGCGCTCAGCTTGATGAACTGGCCCTTCTTGACCATCATCTCGCAAATGGCGGTATGCTCCGCCTTAGTACCCTTCACGACCACGATCTTGTCGGGCGTGCAGATCTTGTTCCACTTGTCAACCCACGCGAAAACCTTCGCGTTGGCGAATTTCGGCGTCTTGGCCATATCCTCTTTTACTCCTTGATGTTTACCGGGCACGGCCCGGCGAAAAAGTTTCTAGATATTTTACACCATTACCCTCTTTCCCGCAAGAGGGAATGATAAAAACCGCAGTTTCTCCGCTCGCCGAGCGGGGTCTACCTTACGCGGCGGACCCAGCTACGTGGCGGCAGCTCGCCGGAGAGCGTGCCGAGATCGGGAGTCTCGAGGCGGTAGCGCTGCGGCGAACGGGTCCAGTTGACAAGCACGGCGGCAACCTTGCCGGACGGCGCGCGCCAGACGCTGTGGAACACCGTGGGCATGTCGGCATGCGTATTGGTCAAGTACACGCCGTTGGCGGTATACGTTCCGCGCATCAGGAACTCGGCTGTCGTCCTGGCCGTCTCGATCCGGCCCGGCGCGCACATCTCGCCATCGTAGAGGAGATCGCGGTTGTTCCAGTAGAACTTCACCGTGTCGCAGAGGAAACGGTAGTCCGCCGCGAGGCGACGCTCCTCCGCGTGCCTGGCCAGAAGGTTGTGGACGCACGGCTGGATGCCCCAGACGACCGGACGCGCCAGCTCCACGGCGAAATGGTCGGGGAAGTCCGCGACGAGATCCCTCGTCTCGTGGCGCATCTTGTCCGCAGGCCATTTCTCGTCCCACGGCGGCACGTTGTCGATGGTGGCATAGGATCCGTAGAGCGTCGTCGCCGTATGGTATATCGCGGGATAGACGGGCAGCATCTCCTTCTTCTCGTTGAAGCCGAAGCGTTCATAGCCGCCGTACAGGACTATCAGCGATTCAAACACGTCCAGGAAGGCCTCCGTCTCCTCCTCGCTCGACAGGTGGACGCCCGGATTCTCGCGGCGCAGCCGCTCCACCAGCCGGTGGTATCCATCCGTCACGTGCGTTCCGCCGCCGCGCGGGTGGCCGTGCGACGGGCTCCAGCACGCATAGCAGGCGTCGTTCGCGATCATGTCCACGTATATCGAGTTCCCGCCCGCGCCGGCGAGATTGCGCGTCACCATGGATATGCGATCGCTGAAAATCGGTGCGTTTCCGCACATCCAGGCGGAGCGGTGGCCGAAGAAGCGGTTGAACAGGCTCGTCATGTAGCTGCCGTTCCGCAGCACCGCGGTCTCCGCCTGGTCGGCGGCGGTCCAGCGAGGATCATCCGCATCGCAGCACATGCCGTTTATGTAGTGCTGCACGTATACGCCCTTCGCCTTCATCGCGGCGATCGTACGGCTGAACAGCTGGTACGGCTCGCGTGGCGGCCAGTAGTGCGGCGCCTGTGCGCCATAGGGTATGTCGTGCCACCAGTACCAGTCAAGCGCGATCTTCGCGCCCGTGTCGGCGAGCACGCGGTCCACTATGCCGGTGACGGTATCGCAGCGGCCCCTGTTCCAGAGCCAGAGGCCGATGTCGCGAAGGCGCGGCGCGGAGGCACGGAGCGCGGTGGCGGCGGCATACCACGGCTGGCGCGCCGCCCAGTCGCGATAGATGCTGGCGGCGACGAACCAGTCGCCGCGGAACGGACGGATCGTTCCACCGTACGGCAGCGCGCCGGCGGTGGTGCCAGGCTCGCAGGGCATGGCGCAGGAAAGCGAGAACGACGCAGTGGGCGAGGATCCCTTGCCGTTATAGAGGTTGAAGGACACCGGCCAGCGCCGGGCTTCATCGCGCGCGTCGGCATACCAGTTTCCAAGGGTCTCGTCCATGACCGCCGCGAAGCGGAACCCCACGAAGCGCGGCCCGAACGTGACAACGCGCGCGCCTGGCTTCGCCGTCTGCCAGGAAGGCAGCTCGAGAAGACCGGTCTGCCGGGGATAGAGGAAGCGCGTTCCATCCGTGCGCGGTACTTCCACGACCGGGAACACGATCTCCTCCACGTCGAGGCCGGACGCATTGCCGCAATAGAGGAAGCGGTACGTCCAGCCGCCAGAAGGCTGCGGCTCGAAGACGGCGACGGCATTGAAGCCGGCGCCAAGCAGCGGATGCCCCTTCCACACGCATGATATGCGGCCGTCGGCATTCGTCGCCATGGAGAACGACTTCATGTCGGACGCGGCCACCACGCGCGATGGCGCCTTTTCCGCCGCCGAACCGAGCCTCAGCTCGAATCCCACCATCGCGCCGCCGAGCGGACACCTTCCGGACGGCATCCCGGGTGCGGCGGCGGCACATAGCGCGATCGAAAGTGCGAACAGGCCAGATGCCCTGGCCGAACTGGCGGTCTTCCCCATCTTCGTCAACTCCACTGAATCACCTGAACCTGAATGAATAGAGATCGGCGTCCGACATGTCGAACTCCAGCGTCACGGGCCGGCCGGCGAAATCCCCCACCTTACCGTCGGATGCGAAATCCACCACGCGGTCCACCTTGTCGCCGAAAAGCTCGACGCTCCTGATCGACTTCCCGGCCTCGTCGGCGAGAGTCACGAACATCCTTCCGCGTGCGGATGTGGAGAAGTTGACGAGCAGTTCGCCGCCCTGGAAGACGATCGGCTTGGTGACGACCTTCTGCCCGGCGTACGAGGCCTGGCGCGATACGAATCCGTCCTGGCGGATGCGGTAGCGGTGCAGGCGCGACGGCAGACCGGTCCAGTGCCGGTCGAACGTGTAGATGGAAAGTTCGTCGTCGCCGCCGAACGGGGACGGCGTCTTCACGAGGGTCCGCGCCGGGTAGCAGTCGCCGTAGACCCAGTTGTCCGGATTCTCCGGACCAGGACGCATGAACGCCTCGTCGGTGCGATGGAAGTGCAGCCCGTCGCGGGAGAAGATGAAGATGCAGTCCGAGAGCGTAAGCCCGTAGCGCTTGTGGCCGTGCTCCATGCGCCACTTGCGCTTCTCGGGCGACGGGAGCTTGTCGTAGTTAGGCGTCCATTCCTTGCGCTCCACGTAGCGCGACGGGAAGCCGATGAAGACGGAGCTGTCGCGGATGTACGGCTCGATCACGTTGGTGTAGAGCGCATAGTCCTCCGCGTCCTTGCCGAAGTCCAGAAACTCCGGCTTGGTCCAGGTATGGAAGTCCTTCGACGTGCAGTGCCGCACATCACGCACGCTCAGGTCTCCGTTGCGCTCCGAATTCACATGGTGGTATCCGCGGATGTAGAGGTGGTATACCCCGCGACCCGGGTCCCAGATGCCCACGTTCAGCGTATCGAACGCACCGGCGCGGGTGAGAAGCCAGCCTCTGCGGAACCTGACGCCGTCGGCGGAGAGGAAGCACCAGAGCCCGCGGTCGTACTTCTTGCCATTCCTCACCGACACCACCGGCTTGCCCATCTCCGGCGGCATGGGGGCGGAACCGTCGGGATTGAAGGCGATGGCGTACGAGCCGATCCCCTTGTAGCGTTCGTCCGGCGGACAGGCAGGGTTGTCGTCCCTGAACACGAAGAAGTTGTCCCAGGAATTATCCATGGAACGGCGGTCGAGGATGATGTTGTTGTCCTTGGAACCGCGGAACTCCACGAGTCCGAGGTTCGGCTTGTTCCATGTGATGCCGCCGTCGCGGCTCTCGGCGTAGCATACGCGCACGCCATCCGCCGAGAACTGCTTGCGAACGTCCTTCCAGCCGCAGCCAATGGCCACGCCGTTGTAGTACATTCGCAGGAAGTCGCCCTTTTCGTCCCGGTCGGGCACGATGCAGTGGTAGTCGCAACCGTCGCCTTCCCATTGGCGGTCATGCGTCATGGCGATCCCCGCGTACTCGGGCTGGTGCACGGTGCGCGAAGCGGTGGTCTTGGCCGTGTCCACCACGAAGTCGTCCCACAGCACCTGCAAGCTGCGGCCAACGTCCACTGGCGCGGCGGAGGCGGCGAGGATGATCGATACGGAAGCCAGGGTGAGCATTCTTGACATATCGGTATTCATTTCACTGTTTCCTTTCTTTTTACATTACGCTTTCCATCCGGACATGCCGATGAGCTGGAGCGGATTGTCGTGTGCGATCTTCCGGCAGTCGGCGAACGAGAGCCCCACCTCCGGCGACATCAGCGTCTCCACGCACTGGCCGATCAGGCAGGACGATCCATCGAGGGAATTCGTGGCCGGCGAGCGGATGAAGCCGTTGGGTTCGAGGATGGAGACGTGTCCATGCCGTTCGTATCTTCCGGGCGGCAGTCCGCCGATACGCGAGCAGTCGGAGACCGTCACGAGCCTGTCGAGGGGGCATGCCCGCACGTAGCAGTGCAGCATCTCCTTGGGAAGATGGAAGCCGTCGGAGATGAACATCGGCGTGTAGCGCGGATTCGCGAGCGCCGTCCAGATCATGTTGTGGTGGCGGGGCAGCTCGTTGGGGAGCGCGTTGCCGAGGTGGGTACACGTCTTCGCGCCGGCGTCCGCGAGCCGGTTGAGGTCCTCCGTCTTCCAGGTGGTGGTATGCCCCAGCGACACCACCGTGCCGGCGGCCGTGGCATGGCGGGTGAACTCCACCGCGTTCTTCCTGTCGCCATCGATCGTCACGATCTTGATCAGCCCGTCGGAAGCGTCCATCCACCTGTCGAACGTGGCGGTGTCGCAATCGCGCGTATACTTCTTATTGTGGGCGCCGCTGTAGCCGGGCACGTTCGACAGAAACGGCCCCTCCATGTGGAAGCCGATGATGCGCTTCGCGCATTCGGGGTATTTCCTCATCGCCCGGCGGATCACCACGAGGTCGTGGACCGCTGTCGCGTCCGAGCACGTGACGATCGTCGCGAGGAAGCCCTCGGTGCCGCCGTCGCGCAGCGTCTCCACCACCTTGAGGACGCCCTCCTCCGTGAGTTCGCTGTCGGTGAACGAAACGCCCACGCGTCCGTTGACCTGCAGGTCGATCCACTGCGCCTTGCACTTTGATCCGCCGATCGACTTGCATCCGGCCACTGCCACGACGCCGCCGATGAATTCCCTTCTCCCTGTCATGGACATTCCACCTTTCCTTGACTGCAGAGTGCATGATACCACAGAAGCCCCCCCTTCCGCAAGGAAAATCCCGGCACACGGGTCTACAGGGGCGTAATTCACCGCGTACCATTTCTGTTCAAGATGAAATCAAACTCCGAGGTTGTCAAAGGGGCTCCGCTAACGCTTCGCCTACGCTTCGCGCCATGGAACCGCTTTCCACTTGGAGAGCGATGTTTGTGGCTGCGGCTCCGCCGCAGTGGGCTGGTGTGTCTGGCGCCGCTCCAGAAGGGAGCCTGTCCAGATCAAACGTGTCGTACTGCAAAGTCGGGCGACCGAAGTTGACGAGCAGGGCATGCGGAATGCGCGTGGCGCGGAGATAGTGCACGACTTGCGCCCATTCGATCTTCGTTATGGTCTTTATGGCCTTCAGCTCCACGATGAACTCGCGGTCGAAGCACGTGAAGTCGGCCCGCCAGACCGTTGGCAGCGGCTTCCCGTCATAATAGATGCGAACCTGGTCTTCCCGCACATACGGTATGCCCGCCTTCGCGAATTCGATCTCCATCGCGTCACCGTACGCAGACTCGAGAAAACCGAATCCAAGCGTGGCGTGTACACGCTTCGCGCACCCCATTATGGCATACGCCCTTGGATTGTCCCTGAGAGTCATGCCGCGTATTATACCACATACTTGGCATCCTAGATGCCTCTAAGACATATTTGTTGTTGGACCATTTGCAGGTGGCTGAATCTCGCGAAGCGTCAGGCGTAACGTTAGTGAAGCCTTTTTACCAGCCTTCGGAGTTTCTCTCCGTGATGGGTGAAAAACACAGGTGCACCTGGTCCACAGCCGATGAGGCTACCGTGAAATCACCGCCGCCACGTTGAAGGAACCTGCGGAAGCTGGTGCCGCCGGCGATGGCGCGGGAGATGAAATAGTTGGCGGTCGCGCCGATACGCCATTCGCGACCCACGTCCAGATAGGCCATGCCATCGCGTCGCACAAGGTTCCGCGCAGCGATCCCCTCCAGCCGCGCCGCCGTATCAGGATCGTCGCATGCGCGCGCGGCGGCGGCGAGGAAGGTGGCCGTGGCGATCGCGGGCACATCCACCGGCGAGCAGCACGAACCATCGCCCGAACACTTGTCCGGCCCACCCTCGAGCGCCTTCCAGTCGATCCGGTCCGCGGCCTTCCTCCAGATGGCCAGCGCCGTACCGCGATCCTCGGCCCAGGGTTCGTACCACAGAAGCGACCAACCATCGAGGCCATTGATGCCGCGCGGCCAGAAAAGGCCGGAGCGCACATGGTGCATGAGGTTGAACGCCCCTCCGCCGAACAGCGGATCGACATAGTGGGCCAGCGCCCACTTCTCCCACCGGAGGGCATCGGCGGTCCAGTCGCCATGTCCAAGGCGAGCGAAGAGCTTCAACGCCACATGCGGATGGTTGTTACATGGGAAGAACATCAGTCCTGGCTCGCAGCACACCCCGCCGCCCGAATGGCATCGCATCTGGAAGACCGTCACGTCGATCAGCTTCTGGACGTCATAGTGTACGCTCCGACCATCCTTCCACTTGAAGTCGAACCCCTCCTTCCAGTAGCGCCTGTCTCCGGAGAACGCCTCGTACAGGGCGAGCAGCTGCAGAAGATGCCCCGTGTACATCACGTTCTCGCGGTAGCATGGATCAGGCGCCCAGGGGCATCGCCCCCAGTAGCTCTTCGCCATCGCGTACGCCCATACGTCCCGCCGGAGATACCGCTCGATGCAGCGCCCGAGTATCTGCGCCACCCGCCGCCGGCAGTCGGCGTCGCCGCGGATTCCGAACGCCGCCGCCGCGTATCCGCAGAAGGCTATGTTGTAGCGTTTGGAGAAGATTCCGAACTGTCCGCCGCCAACGTTCCACCATTCCTTCTCCTCGGCGGCCGAAAGAGGGCCCGTCACGTGCTCCAGCCACCGCAAAGCCGCGAGATCCTCGTCCGAAAACGGCTGGCACGATGTGGACGAAGCCTCGGCGACGGTCGGATGAGACCGCGCCGGACCGCACGCCCATGCGAGCGCCAGGGCGACCGCCAGCACGAACGCGAGAAGGCATCCGTTCCTCTTCACAGGGCCGTCCCCGTTCCAGCGCCGGGATCAACGCCTATCACCGCGCTTACGGACTTGGACGGAGTCATGAGAAGCGAGTCCGTGAGCGAAACCCCGATCTTACGGGCAGTGTCCAGCACCGTCACCATCTCGCGCTGGACCTCAAGCGGGAAATCCCCATAGCCAGGCGAGTACCTGGGGCGCAGCATCTCGCCAGGCAGAAGCTCCAGCCGGATCTCGTCCTCCACCGAATCCATCCACTTCTCGATCGCCGCCGCGCCGATAGCCTGCAAGATCAGCGCATCCGCGCCGGACACCGCGGAGACGCGCCGGTGCATCGCATCGAACCCGGCACCGAGCGTGCCGCAGACGAGATACGCCGCGCGGCATCCTTCAAGGTGCCTTGCGAGGGTGCGGGATTCAGGGTGGAACGGCAGGGACGTACGCCACCAGATGCGCGCCGGACGGATCGCATTGGCCAGGGCTTCGTCGCGCAGCTCCGCCACGCGGGCTGCAAGCGCGCCCTCCGGCACGTTGCGGCCCATGCGCATGTAGGGGGCTATCTCAGCGAGCGACAATTCCATGCAGGTTGCCCATGATCCGGCTGGCCACCTCGGGCTTGTTCATCGTGTACACGTGCACCGCCGGCACGCCATTGGCGAAGAGATCCACGATCTGCTCCGTGGCATACGCCACGCCCGCATCAAGCATCGACTCCGGATCGTCGCCGAAATGGTCCACGATGGACTGGAACCTCGGCGGCAGATGCGTGCCTGAAAGACGGCAGATGCGCGTGATCTGCCGTCCGTTCACGACGGGCATTATACCGGCCAGGACGGGCACTGTGATGCCGGCCGCGCGCAGACGAGCCAGATATCGGAAATAGACGTTGTTGTCGAAGAACATCTGCGTGGTGAGGAAGTCCAGCCCGGCATCCACCTTTTCCTTGAGATGGGCGATGTCCTCCTCGATGTGCGCGCACTCCGGATGGCATTCCGGATAGCAGGCGCCGCCCAGGCAGAACGGCGACGGCCTCAGCGCCCGCACCAGGTCCACGGCATGCGCGAAGGACGGCGCAGGCCCAGACGCTGCGGAGGCGTCCGCCGGGCTGTCGCCGCGCAGGCAGAGGATGTTCTCGATGCCGCGCGCACGAAGATCCGCGATCTCATCGGCTATGTGCTCGCGCGAGGATGTGAGGCAGGTGAGGTGCGCAAGGGCAGGCGTGCCGCACGCCTGCACGAACGAGGCGATCTCGGCGGTGTTGGCCTGCGCGTTGCCAGATGCGCCGTACGTCACGGAGATGAAGGCGGGCTTGAGCTCCGCCATCTGCGCCACCGCCTCCTTCACCGGACCGAACGGGGCGTCCTTGCGCGGAGGGAACACCTCCAGCGAGACGAATGGTCCGCCTCCGGACAGAATGCTTGAAATCTTCATCGCATATGCTCCTGGCTTGTCATCTTCCCGTGATGGCGCGCACGACAAGGTACTTGGGATTGATGCCTCGCGTGAACGAAATCCGTATCGCTTCGAGCGTCTGACGCTCGAAGCGCATGGTGTTCGGCGTCAAGACGTCCTTCGCCTTGAGCGTGTTGCCGTCCTTGACCGCGCCAAGCGCCTTCCATGCGCCGCCGGAGAACCCTTCAAGCGTGAAATCCTCCGCGGAGCACTTGTCCTTCCATGTGATATGCCCGGAATAGACGTTCACCTCCTCAAGGGAGAGCGGATTCAGGAAATTGACCGTGAGAACGGAAGTACCCCCGCCATGCACGCATACGCCATCGCGCTCGCCCACATCGGTCAGCAGATATTCGGCGGCGAGCTTCTCGCCGGCGGCGGACACGAACATCGCATCCCTGCATGTCTCAAGCGAAATGACGCTCTTCGGCGCGGTCTCGTACGGCACGGTTGCTGCGCGCGGCGGCAGTTTCGCTATCGCATCGGCGGCACGCCTCACGTACGGCCAGTCCCCCGCCATGTTGCGCTCCTCGTATATTCCGAGAAAGTCCACATCCTCTTTCGCCAGCCCCGCCAGCTGCCGCACCATCTCTTCGCGGCGCGCCTTGACGTCCCAGTTCCTGCATACCGCCGTGTAGTAGAAATCGAAACCCACCCTCACGCCGGACTCGCGGCAGGCGTTGATCAACCTCTTGACGGAATGGGCGTTCTGGAAATGCTTCAGATGGTCGCCGTCGCGCCAGCGCGGTTCGATGAGGAAGTCGTCGCAGAGGCGCCTTCTTATGATTTCCTCGGGCGGCAGATACCACCGGCTGGTGCCGTTGCCATCGAGGAAATCCGTCGGCGCCTGGAACATACAGAGCCGCGCACCCGCCTCCTTGAACACGGGGCGCATCTCGGCGAGCCATTCCATCACCGCCTCGCCGTGCAGACGACGCAGGCGGAAATGGTTGTAGCTGCCGTCCGCTGGCTTCCCCCAACGCGCATCGTACCTTTCAAGGATAGCGGGATGGTAGATGCAGTCGCCGAGCACGGCCTGCGACATTCCCCAGAGGGTGTTGTGCTGGTAGTGGGTCTTGAGCGCGATGCCCGTAACGCCCTCGTACGACAGCAGCTCGCGCACGACGGCCGTCTTGTACGCGCGCACCTCGGGACAGGCGAAACACAGCAGCCCCCATCTCGTACGCCCTTCCTTGTTCTGGCACCGGAATTCGGGATGCTCCTCGTGGAAGCGGCTCGTCCACACCTTCACGGGCGGCAGGCACCGCCTTCCGTCGTCGAACGGATCGAACCACACGTAGAGCCCGATGCCGTATTTCTTCGCCGCCTTCCCAGCGAGCGCGAGCGAGTCGCCATCCTCCGAGGCGCGCAGAATGCGCGTATCCGCAAGCCCCGTGCGCCTATCGAGAATCTGGTAGGAAGCGATGTTCGGGAACATCTTCTTGCGCGTCTCGAACGGGTAGATCGACACGTCGCCGTTCAGCGTCACGAAGCGCGTGCCGTCCTGCTGCCAGTTGGCAGGCTCCATTAGTTCGTCGACGCTCTCCATGTCGCCGTTCATGAAGAGCTCCGTATCTGGCGAATCGACCGGACGGAGCGACATGTTATCGACGACGAACACGTGCGTGCCCTCCGCGCCGGCGGAGAACGCGCCAGCATAGAACGGCCGTTCGGCGGTGAAGCGTATCTCGCGCCGCACCATCCCGTACGAGCGCACCTCCTCGCTCCTGGCGAGCACCTTGCCGCTTTCGGCATCGATCGCGGCGATGAATGCGCCGGAGGGAAGCACGTCCGACGACACCATCGCACGCATCATGTAGCTCTGGCGTCCCTTCGGCTCGATCTTCTGGCGGATGCCACCGAACGCCCTACCCTTCGGCTGCGGCCCCACCCCCACCTTGGCGGCGAACGCCCCGTCGAACCGGCGCTCGTCGGCGGCGGACGGCACCAGGTGGAGCGTGGCCCATTCGTGGTTGAGCTTCGACGGAAAGTTCGCGATCTGGCAGACGCTCCGCCACGTGACACTCTTGACTCCGTTGGATTTACAATCGGCGAAGAAGCGGTCGATCCAGTTGGAGCCGCAATACGGCCTTACGCCGCTCACCGTGTCGAAGAAATCGACGTCGACCAGCAGCGAAGGCGGCGGCCTGTCCGCTACAGACGCGAAGGATGCGACAACCGCCGCGATGGCTATCAGTCTTTTCATGGTTCAACCCTATCTAAGCTTTATCAAGGTGCCGGACCTGGTCCTGCCGGTGACGACCAGGACGCCCGGGCCGGAGAAGTAGACGTCGTTCACCACGTCCACCTCGCCCACATGGTCGGAGGAGCCATACCGCCTGCCATGTCCGCGCTGCGGGAAGTCGCCGAGCATGAGGGAGTCGACGGAGATTGAACCTGTGCCGTTCAGGACCAGCCTGCCGTTCCGCTCGACCTTTATCGAGCACGCCGGGTTGAACTGGGATGTCTCCCCGCAAGCCAGCCTCAGCGTCGCGCCGGGGGAGACCGTCATGTCGCCGTCGCGAATAGATCCCGCGAAATCGAGCGTGCCTTCCCTCACGTTCACCGGACCGTAGTAGTATTGCGATACGGTCTGCACCACCATGGTCCCCTCGCCTTCCTTGTTCAGCTCGCCTCTGCCGCTGAACACGTTGTTCCTGGTAAGGGTGAGCGTACAGTCCTTGTCCACCTGGAACACGCCGTTGCTGTCAAGCTCGATCCAGACCGCGCTCGTGAAATCCTGGGCGAGCGGATGGAACGTGCCGCCCTTGAAGTACATCAGGATGTTCTGGTTCCCTGCCATGGCATTGAGACGCATTTCCCCGCCGTTCAGGTACACGCTGCCATTCTGGACATGGAAGGAACCGTTGTTCTCGAAAAGCCCGCCGTCCTGGATGAACAGGCCGTAGGCGCGTCCGCTCGTCAGGACGAACTGCTTGTTGGCAGGGAACCGCAGGGTACCGCTCACGAGATGGTAGGTGCCCGTACCGCCCAAGGTGGCGTTGCTGTCTCCCCAGCCGATGTTCGCCTGGTTGCCCCAGGTATGGTTCGGGCTTACAAGTCCGCCATCCTGCGTGAAGAGTCCGCTTCCAGGATCGGTCGGCGAAGGGGCGACGTTGTTCATCGCCGTGAGGAAGGTCCTGCCAAGAAGCGACGCATTGTCGCCCTTGACCACGAACTCCGGCACGTTGTCCGGATCGCTGCGGTCGCGCGCACCCGTCTCCGGTATGATGTTCGTGACGCACCCTTCCGTGATCACGCGCCCGGCCTCGATGCTGAAGTAGTTGTCGCTGCCGGCGCGCGCGGATGTCGCCGCCATGCCGCGCCGCAGTATGAGCGTGCCCTTGCCACGCTTGTAGGCGTACTGGCCGCCCATCAGAAGCGCGTGGTCGATCACGAGCGTCTGTCCCTCGCCGACCGTTATCACGCCATCCGCCGCAAGGGTGAGGGAATTGACTTCGGACGAGTTGGTGAGCGTCTGCCCGGATGCGAGAGGCGCGTAGGTGATGCCCCCCAGCGTGATGCTTCCGTAATCGTATGCGAGCGTCCCCGTGGCGGCGGAGAGATCGACGCTGACCGATGCGCCGGAAGGACGCATTCCGCCAGACCAGTTGGCGGGCGAATTCCAGCTGCCGTCGGAGGCGTTGCCCGTCCACTGCCCGATGGTCACATCGCCTATGACCACGGCACCGGCGCCCTTGATGCCCGCACATTCGTCCTTGGTTACAGTCATGCCGTCTGGATACGATGTGCCGCCGTAGGAGAATTGCCGCACCGAGATGGTGCCCGGCAGATCGAGCGTGGCCCCTTCCGCAAGCGCAAGGCTGCCAAGCACCGAACCGTTCAACACCATCGTACCCGCCGAAACCACCATGTCGTTCGTCTGGATGAATGTCGCCGTGAAGGTGCCGAGGCCGGTCTTGACCACCGTACCCGTTCCAAGCGCAGGCCGAACGAACGACATGGCCCTGTCCTGCGGGATGTCGAACGTCGTCTCGCCGTGCAGCGTCCACGCGCCACCGACCGACGCATCGTCGTCGTATGTCGAGAACGTTCCACCGTAGAGATCCAGCGTGACAGGGACGGCATCCCCCCTGCCCCTCGTACACATCGTCCCGCCATGCAGTTCGATGCGCCCGTAGCTGCTGTTGTAGCCGCCGATGTAGCTTGTGCCGCCGGACTGGATGAAGACGCCGAAGATGCCGTAGCTGGGCCCGAAGCGCAGAATATTGCCGGCGGCGATCTCGAACGTGCCGTCCACAAGATGGTACGTGCCCGTGGCGGCGAGATGCGAGGAGGGGGACGCCCCAAGCTCCACCGCCGTGCCCCAGCCCTTGCAGCCCGGCCTGACAGTACCGCCCAGCTGCGTGAAAAGTCCGTTCCCCATGTTGTCGAACTTGGCGTGGTTGTTGTATGTTGTGCAGATGTAGCACGATCCGCCGAACGAGGAACCATTGCGGAACACGACCTCGGGCGTGCCTTCATCGCGCTTCTCCTCCATCTGCGCCGACGCGATCGCGACGTTCGTGACAGCGCCCTCGATGAAGCACCTGCCCTCCTGCACGTACAGATATGCCATCGGGATTGTCGAGACCTCCTTCGCATAGAGATCGCCCGATATCACCAGATCGCCCTTGCCGCGCTTGACGAGGAACGTGCTGTCGATCCTGACGGGGCCATCGAGGACGAACGTATCGCCCTCGCCCACCGTGATCACGGCATCTTCGCTGAAGGCCAGCACCGACGAGGACCTGTTGGAAAGCACCGCCCCCGTGCCAGGCGCGTAGAGGATATCACCGACGGTAGGCGAGACGTCCTGCGTCAACACTCCGGACGTCGCGGAGAAATCGGCGCCGCCTGCTGTCACGTCGCTGGGCCTTATGCCGCCCGCCCAGTTGCCGGCATCGGACCAGAGTCCGTTCGCCGCGCCGCCAGTCCAGATGCATTTGCCACCCACAAGGAGCGTTCCACCCTGCACGAATCCGTATTCCGATGCGGGATACAGTCCGTCGGCGACCTGTACGCCGTTAGTCGTAAGGCTCTTGATGGCCATGACCGATCCGGCGGCGATGCGGATCGACGCATTGTCTTCAAGCGCGAATGCGACATCCTCCGCAAAACACTTCCCGCCCGTGAAATCGAGTACGCCATTGTCGCGCGCATGGACGATCCTCGCATCGGCGGGAAGTGTCAGCATCGCCGAGGACGAGCTTGTCAGAACGCCTGTCCCGCAGACGGTGAGCGACTTGATCGCAACCGGCGTGAGCGCGGCGAAAGAGCCGCCCGCCACGGTAATGTCGTTCGTCCCCGAAAGCGCGGCGACATTCACCGTAACCGTGCCGTTGCTCACGGTGATAGGCCCCGTGTACGCGCGTTTCGCGTTTCCGTTGAGGCTAAGCGTCCCGGGGCCCGTTTTCACTATTTCACCCGACCCATCGAACGGATGTTGGAACTGGCATGTACTGGCCGAATTGGTGACATCCATTTCAAGCCTGCCGTCGACATGGAACTTGCCTGCCGTCTGGATGGTCAGATCTGCCGTGACCACCATCTTCGCGTCTCCAGCGGCCCGGAACTCGCTGGCGGCATACATGTAGATAATACCTCCCAACGAGCCGCCAAGCCAAAGTTCGCCGCCAAGAAGATTGTACGCGCCATAGTCGTCGGTCTTGTTGCTGCTGACATATATGTTCTTCCACCTCATCACGCCGCCCGTCTGGTTGACGACGCCAGTACCATTGAACGCGGCATGAAGTGTTTTCAGGTCGCCTTCCATGACACCGCCGGAGATATTCATCTCGCCGTATGAATACGCCTGAAAACCGTTCAGGAAGCATCCGCCGTTCTTGAAATTGTTTACGAGAAACGTGCCGCCCTTGATATCGATCCGGCTTCTCGAACCAGCCGTCTGCGGCGGCTGCCAGTCGCCGCATTTTATCGGATCGACGATCGAACCTTCCTCCATCACGAATTCCGTTGGAGCCGGCGATTCGACCGCTTGGCCGGGATTGTACCTTATGCGATCGAATTTGCCGCCGGAGGCGAGCGTGATACGCCCGGCGTACTGGTTGAGATACCTGTTGCCATCCGATGTGCTACCGAGAAGCGCGGAAATTCTCCATTCGCCGGCGCCGTCTCGCACGAAACTGTCTGTCGTCAGAACGTCGCAGGCCGTCTCCAATATCGCCTGCTCGCCTACCGTGATGCCGCTTGGCTTGAAGGTGAGCGTCTGCCCGGCGAGCGTCAGCTTGTTTGTCGTATTGCCCGAGACGGCAGGCTCGTAGACGATGCGCGCAACAGTTGCCGCCGCCGCGAGCGTGATGGTCGTATCGCCTGTCGCCGCGGAAAAGTCGGCGGTATCATTTGCGCCGGGAACGGCTCCATCCTCCCAGTTCGCGGAGTTGGCGAATACGCCATCTGCGGGATTGGCCTTCCACTGGCAAAGGTCGGCTGATGCGGACAATATGGACAATGCCATGCCCATCAGAATCCCTAATTCACCCCTTCCCATGCGAAGGACCGATTTTCTCAGTTTCATGCGCAGTATCTCCGTGTCGACAACGGACGTTCCTCGTCCATTGCGTGGGCATTATACCATAAACCTAATTGCACCGTCCACCCTGAAGTAGTCCATTGACATTAAACCAAACGCCTACACCTGCAACGACTATTGTCTTCATTACGCCTCCAGCTCCCACCCTTTCCTGTATGTCGCTTCAAGGCGTGCATCGGATGCGGCATCGTTCGTGATGTGAACGCCATCCCACAGCAGCTTCTTGCCGGCGGCGAGAATGCCCACATCGCCGAGGAGGACGGTCTCGCCGAGCGGCACCGAGAACTCGAACCCGGTGTTCGCCTGACGGCCCTCGCGGATTGCCTTGAAGAACTCGCCCATGTGGTCGATGGCGTTCGCACCCGTAAACTTGCGGATGTCCTGGCCGAGGTTCTTCGGGAAGAAGCGCACCATCGAGTGCTGTCCGTACCAGGCGTAGCCCTTCGTACCCTTGAAGAACGCGCCGTTAGTCGGGAAAGGAGCCTTTTCGAGGTGGTAGTCGCGTTCGAGCTTGAACATGATCTCGGGCATGTTGTGGTCCGCGCGGCCCGCCTTTGCGTAACCGTAGTTGGAAAGGTCCGCCGCGTCGTAGTCGAGACCGTACCGTAGGCCGTCCGTCCAGTGCATCTTCACCGGCCCGCGGTTCCCGACCTCGGGGAACTCGTACTCCATCTCGGTGCGGATGGACCACGATCCCTCCGCCACAATGTCAGCATATGTGCAGTAAATCGACGTGGGGTGCGCAGCGCCGAGGTTAAGTGCCCAGAACGGCGCGTCCATCACGTGCGTGCCCATGTTGCCGATCGAGCCGTTGCCGAGCTTCTGCCAGCTGTGCCAGTCGTGCGGGTGGAGTCCGAAGAGGTGGGGCTTCTGCGGACCGTAGTAGTCGCACAGCTCAGCCGGACCGCACCAGGCATTCCAGTCCATGTCCTTGGGCGGGGCCTCCGGCTTGGGACGATGCCCCATCGCGTTCACGCGGTCGGTGTAGGCCCACACCTCGGTGATGTCGCCGAGCACGCCTGCCTGAAGCGCCTCCACGCACACCTTCATCGCTCGTGTGGAGTGTCCGAAGTTGCCCACCTGCGTGACGACACCCATCTTCTTCGCGATCCGCCCCATGATCTGCGCTTCGCGCACGGTGTACGCCATCGGCTTCTCCACAAACACGTGGATGCCGCGGTTCATGGCCATGATCGCGGCCGGCGCGTGGTGGCGGTTGGAGGTACAGATCACGACGGCGTCGATTGAGTCGCCCATCTCCTCGAAGAGCGGGTGGTAGTCGTCGAACTCCCGCACGCCCTCGATGTTGGCGGCGTTAGGCGTATTCTTCACGCGCGCGATGAAGTCGCGGCGGCGCGGCGCGTCCGGCTCCACCACGGCCACCACCTGCTCAGAGGTGTCCGCCAGAATCATCTCGCGCATGCGGAATCCGCAGCCGATCAGCGCCACGCGGATCTTCGCACCCATCGCGATCTGCCGCGGGCGCCCCTGGCCGAACCCGGCGCAACCGATGTTGAAAAACGGCATCGACACGATACCGGCCGACATCTTCAGAAAGTCTTTTCTTTTCGCATTCATCCTGGTTTCCTCCAATTCCGAGATAGTTGCAAGTCGTTGACACGACACAATTCCGGTTTACCGTTATGGTATTCCATTGTATTACTCCACCTTTTTCACTCCGCCAATGGGGTCAGACCCTCCCCATCCCCTTTCTTGGGCTTGAAATACCAGCGCTATTTGCAGACCAATACGACCGCCTTGCCCTTCACGGCAAGCTCGCGTTCAGCATACACGAGCAAGCGGTCGCCCTTGCGTACAGAACAGCCGTTGAGCATCCCGTCGCCCTCCACAACGACCGCCACCGCCGACCTTCCGCTCAATGAAACCGTTCCCCCATCCACCATTCTCCACATCTCGAACTTATCCGTCATGCCCGGATCAAGCATCCGCACAGCCGGTTCGGATGCAGGATAAACCGCACTGCGCCGCACATACCTCCCGCAGAGTTCGCCGTACGTCACGCCATCGTAGCAATAGACATCAAGCATACCGTCAAGATCAAGGCCTCCATAGATCTTCCCGTCGGGGATACGCCGACCAGAGGGCGTGAAACGCTCCGCGACGACCATTAGGTCGCTTGGCTCCTGCAGCTCGACCATGAAGCACCCCGCCCCGATTGCGTGAGGGACGCCGCCATCGACAAAGACGAAATCCCCCGCTCTGACCGGCACACGATGGAGGAGCTCCAGAAGGCCATCCTGTGCTTCAAACGCGTGACGCCACATTTCGCGCGTGACGCCCGGCCTGAATCCAAGATACACGCAGGCATCCGCCGCCGTTCCAGGCAGGAAGCACCAGCATTCCGTCTTGCCGACCGGTGAATTCATATGTGCCCGCGCGAACGGAACGGTCGGGTGCGCCTGAACCACAAGCCGCTCGTCGGAATCAAGCAGCTTCACAAGGATTGGCAACGTTCCGGCGACATCCCGCACAAGCCTTCCGTCCGCGATCCTGCCAAGGCCCTCTCCCTCGATCTCGTGCGTGCCGTTGTACGCAGTCGTCGTCGACGCCAGCCAATCTTCGGGGCGAGGCACGCCATCCGCCGCCGGCCTTGATCCCGTAAAGGCGTCTATGCGCCCTCCGCCAAGGTAGGTGCGGCGGACTCGGTTGGATTCAAGCGGCAGGATCATTGCGGAACCTTTTCCAGCATGAGAAGCACGGCGGCGTTCGCGCCAAGCTCCAGCCTGCCATCGCTCCACCTGACATCCGAATCGTCATCTGTTTCAGCGGATGCCACCTTCCAGCCTTTGGCGATCTTCGGGTTGCCGGAATACGGTTCCGGAGAGTTGTTCACGACGACCGCCGCGACCCTGCCGTCCGCAAATCCGTGTTCGGACACGTTGACCATGCTCGATCCGCTGTCGAGCAGCCGCTTCACCGGGCACACCGTCCGCCAGATGCGCCAGGCGTTCCCTGCATAGCCGCCAGCCTTCGCGTAGGCGATCATCTCCATCGGCAGCCCCAGCGTATAGACGAGACCCTTCCCGTACCGGTGGCGGAAGAAGAACGGCTCTCCGTTCGCGCTCCTTGCAAGCACCTCCGCACCATGCGTGATGAAACGGCGCCGCTTTGCGACACCCGTAATGTACTTGAACGGCTTTCCGTCCCCAAGATCAAACGTGAGGTCCAACCGGTCGGCAACCGTTTCGCGGTAGTCGAGCTCGATGCCGCACACTTCCTCGATCGCAGGCAGGAACGTCTCCGACCACGAAAGGTAGAGCGTCGCCCCGTCGCGAACCTTCGCCTTCAAAGCCTCCCAGTTGCGCGTCGAAAGGCGCGCGCGCCCTTCCGCGCACGGCAGGAAGTAGCACCTCGCATCCGGAATCGGGTCGGACGGATTCGCGAACTTCGGCATGATGCCCGCCTGTCGCGCGAGAATGTAGCTCGAATGCACCAGCTTCTCGACTTGCCTATCCTGCGTGAAGACGACCGCGTCTGGTTTCGGTCTCGGCAACGAAAAACCGATCCGTTTCTGGAACGCGGCGAACCTCTTCAACGCAAGTGCCGCCGGGTAAGGAGTCCGATCCTCTTTCACGATGCCCAGCTCGAGACATGGTTCGGGCCAATCGTACGGTGCGATCTCAAGCCGCGTCTGGTCGAAGGCACACCACCATAACATCGCCTTGCCGTCTACCGCCCAAAGGTTCCACAGCATCGGCCGCATGTACTTCGCGAGCCGCGCTCGGCTCACCTGCTCTGCCCGTCGCGCGCCGTGCTCCTCCAGAAACGACGGCTTCCCGGAAATGTCCTCAAGTCCCTTCACGGATGCCGCCGCGTGGAGGAGATTGCGAATGCCGTCGAAGCGGTCTGGGCTTTCGCGACGCCAGAGCGCGTAAAGATGATGCGGCACGTAGTCGCTCAGGTGCGCGTTCTCGGCCACCTGCCACATGCCGCCCGCTATCTCGAAGCCATCCACGCTGACTACGGGACGCGTTGGGTCAGCGACGCGTATGACAGAGTGGATGTACCGCAGCCACCACTCGCCCTGCTCCTTCGACTCCGCTGACGCAAGCGCCCGCGATTCATTGCCAGATTCCCACGCGACTATCGCCTTCTTCCCCTTCATGCGATTGACAAAGCACTCTATGAAGCGGCCCTCCCACGCGAGTGCATACGGGTCGGAGTACGGATTGCGGTTCTCCAAAGCCGGCGGCAGAAAGAGCCGAAAGGTCATCTGCCCCGTCATGATCGCCACAACGAGCCTCATCCCGTGCTTCTCTGCGAGGTCGCAGAATTCCTCGAACCGGCGCAGCATCGTCTCGTCCACGCCCGCATAGCCAGCATCCGTCCGCGGTCGAGCGTACTCGTCCAACGTCATCCGCGTATCCTTGGACTTGTCCCATCGCGAACAGTTCGCATGCACCTCTACGATCGGCTGAAAGTCGCTCCACGTCGGGAACACCCGCAGCATCGTCATCCCGAGCTCCTTCAGCGCAATGAAGTCCTTCTCGATCTCGTCGGGACGCCAATCCCGCCACATCTTCGTGGCATTGAAGCTCGACCAGTAGTTCGCGCCAAGTTCGAGCCTTCCGGGTTCGAGAAATGTCTTGGCGTCGCAGCGCCCCGCGAAAGCGGCGATGCAGGTCATCAGAATCGCGGACGACCTCGCGCAGCATGTCTTAATCATCGTTCTCCCTCCGATCGTCATTCTGCAAGGTTGGCGAACACCCCATTGGTGGTGTAAGAGTGGTGGAGTAATCTCACGACAGCACCTTTCTCCCCTTGGGCGTGAGTCTGTATGCCTGCCATGGTGAATGGAGGCTCGTGGCGTTCACCGGCGCAATCAGGCCGGATTCTTTCATAGGCGTGATGTAGCGGGCCGTGAAATAGTTCGCGTTGGCTATCTCCAGCATTCCCCTCATCTCCGAAGGGCGTCTGGGGCCGTCTGCGAGAATCGCCAGCAGGTCCCTCGCAATCCTGCGGCTGCCATGATCAAGGATACGAGGTATCATGTCGGGCACCGCGTCCTCCATTTCTCCCCAGCGGCGTCTTTTCATGAACCCGCTGGCGTTCCACATCCGCCTGGTGAAGCGCGACAGGAAGCGCATGCGCCGCTCGACATCCCCGCTCCGGACAAGCGCGGCCCATCCCCTCTCGAACCCGGCAAGCTTCTCACCGAAGTAGAGAGTCCGCATCCTCGCAAGCACCTCTTCCTCGGAGAGGTCCCGCGGAGCCGGGATGTACGCAAGGATGTGGAAATGGTTGCTCATCACGCAATACGCCAGCACCTCGACGCACGAGAAGTACGCCGCGGGGCACGCCCGCGCCACGAAACGGGTGCGCTCGTCTTCGCCAAGATAGAACGCCCGGTTCGCGATGCGGCTGGTCAGATGGTAGCACCTGTCAGGAACAAAGTCTCTAGGTCGCCTCATGCCGTACAGTATACCATAAAATCCCCTACTCCACCACTCTTACTCCACCAATGGGGTCAGCAACTGTAAATTTTGATGAAAATCTTCGGGCATTGTCTAAGGGCGTGGATTTCCAGCCTTGCGCGCCGGCGCAGGCCCGTCCGGGAAAAGGAAGTAATACGTTCCATCGACATAAAACCAGACGTGCCCGTATTCTTCCATGAGCGAATACCACTGCCTGTAAGTATGCAGGTCGTTTACGCGATACAATTCCGGTTTGCCGTCATGGTGTTCCATTGTGAACCCTCACTGCGCGTCCGTAAACGCGCAAGCTGTCTCGATGCACTCCACGCCAAACGACTCCTTCAGCTCGATCCGCTGCATCTCGTGTTTGCAAACGATGGTTTCAAGTTCTTCGCTTGTCATGCCTTTTTCTCCGGAGCGTTATTCTACCATATATGCCGCCCGTATGCGACACCGCATTTTCGGAACGGGCATCGTGCGGGAGGGTCGCGTTCCCGCGCGACCACCATTCCCCCTCCGGCGCCACTCTTGCTCGGCCGCAATAAATTGCGGCCCTCCCGTGGTAGGGCCCGCTCGCCGAGCGGGCCGCGCTAACTGGGAGAGCCGCCGTCTCAGCGGCGCTTCAACCACCCGCCCTCCACCACCGCATTTCGCAAAGTCCAGTGGTAGACGGCGTTCCACCGCCGTTCGCCCCTCTGCCGCCGGTGGTAACGCGAGGCGCGTGTTTGCCGCCGACAGTCAGCTCCCTGCGCACAAACAATTCCCAAACTGAGTTGCCTCACGCCAAATCGCCCCGCCTTCCGAGAGGCCTGTCCCCGCTCAACCGCATCACGCACGAAGGGTCTGTCCCCTCAGATTTTCCAATGCTACTGTGAAATAGAAATGTCCGAGATAAATTTGGCAATGCCATCCCGAAGGTGATACCGCTCTTCCCGTTCTTGCGATATGCGCCGCCCCCAACAACGCAACGCAAGTAATCCTGCCTCTTCCGCATCCGCTTGAGTATCGAAAAGATCTATAATGTCCTTATAACCAGCTTTTCTAAGGATTTGCACCATGGATTCTATATTCCCGCTCTGACCACAACGTTTTTTCAGATCGACCAATACCTGATACTTCTTCCCGTCTCGCTTCGTTTGCAACTCACATATATGAAAACCATAAACATGAGGTAAAGCTGAAAATGGGTTTTCAATGAAATCTGTCATACTCGCAGCAAGATTACCCGAACGAATACGAGACGACCTCATCTGCCTCACCTGTGAAAGTTCCGACTCCGCTTCTGGCCAGGCTCCTAAGTCTGCAACTTTCTTGAGCCAATGCTCAGCTCGCCCCAGATCGCCTCGTTGGGCATACTCTTTACCCAATAGAAACTGGGCCTTGACATTCCCCTTCTTCGCTTCTTCAATGAGGCCATCAATCTTGGCCTTTGCATCAACATTGATTTTCTCCCTAAACGACGGATGCGGATGTATTGTCTTCCCTGGACGACTTCCGCGGTCATGCCTCAATAACTGTGCGTCATCAATGTCATCCATGTAACGTGCGTATTCATCGGTCGACAAACCGCAGCCACCACCGTCAGAGCTCCATCCTTTTCGTGAAAAAGTCGCCATGTCTATTATTTCTCTCCGCCGAACATGTTCTTCATAGACATCATTAGTATAGAAAGCCTTTTCAACAAATTTCAATCTGGTTCATAACACATAGTAACGATCATCCCCTAATACCAGATGTGCCTTAAGCGGGATTGAAACTATCTCGGCGGCGGACTTGAGTTGCGCCGTCACGGCGATGTCCTCTTCGCTGGGCGTCGGGTCGCCGGTCGGGTGGTTGTGCGCCACGATGATGGACTTCGCCCCCCAGCTGATGGCGTGCTTGAGTATCTCCCGCGCATGGACGGGAGCCTGATCGACCACGCCCTTTGTGGCCGGGATTGGCAGACTGAGCGGACAGCCCTTCACGTCAAGCGGCAAGACGAAGAATGTCTCCTGCCTTGTGTTTGGCGGCAACGCCCGCCTGAAAAGGTCGTAGGCGATGTCCGAGCTTGTCACGGGCCGCGTCTTAAAATCCTCGTCATGCGCGTCGTAGGCGCGGCGGACGAACTCGAACGCCGCACACAAGGTCTGCGCACGCACCTTGCCGATTCCCTTGATCGGCGCTTCGGGATGCTCCTCGTTGTACGCCCTCACGCGCTCGATCACCATGCGCCAGTCGGCCTTGGCAAGCTCCGTTGCGGAACCGAACGCCGTGATGAGGCGGTTGGAAAGCTCCAGCACGTTGATTCCGTTCACGCCGTGGCCGAGCATGATGGCAAGAAGCGACGAAGAGGACATCATCGTCACCGAAGGCAACGACGCCATCTGCTCGCGGGGCTTCAGCTCGTCCGCGAGGTTCTGGAAGTTGTTTTTGTCCTTATCTTCGAGCTTCTTGCCCATATCGCTCCACTAACCACTAGCCACTAACAACTAATCACTACTCTCCGAATTGGCCATGTTCATGAGGTCTGTGTACGAGGCGACCTTCCTGTACGTCACATGGTACTGCGTGCCCTTGACGCCGAGGGATATAAAGAACTTCTTGGCGCAGGCAATCTTCGCCTTCTCAATTTCACGGAGCTGGAGTTCCGAAAGCGAGCCTTTCGTCTCGGCAACGAAATACACGTGTTGGACCGATCCCTCCTTGAACGCAATCGCCCAGTCGGGGTTGTAACTTCCAAGCGGCGTGGGAATGGCGAAGCCACCCGGCAACTTGGCGTACACCACGACCTCCGCCGAGTTGTCCAGTTCCTTTGCAAAAGCCTTCTCGCCGGACGAGTCGGTCGTAAGGAAGTCGTAGATGTGTTTCTGGAGCGGCTTGCCGTCGTCGCGAATCGGCGTCATCTGCGCCGGAAGAATCATCTGGTTCTTGGTGAAGATGTCGCTTGAATACGTGTCCTCAAGGATGTGGTACTGGATATGCTCAACAATCATCGTCGCCTTCTGCTCATTGATGATGCGGATCACCTCGGCGATGAACTTCTCCGGGTTGTTTTTGAACTGGTCAAAGCGGAACTTCTGCATTCCGGCGAGGATGTCTCTCACGGTCTTGCGCGTGAGGACAGTTCCCTCGGCGACCTTTCCGATGAGGTCGTACTTGATTCCCGTGTCGGTGTAGTGCTCATCAACCTTGTGCGACTCGTGTACGCCGGCGGCAAAGGCGTTGCCCGCCGTCTGCGTCGCCTTCTTGACGGTGTAGGTGAGCTTCGGGATGTCGATCTGCCTGTCAAGGGCGTCGATGGCCT
Organism: Kiritimatiellia bacterium; assembly: GCA_017525225.1. Taxonomy (GTDB): domain Bacteria; phylum Verrucomicrobiota; class Kiritimatiellia; order RFP12; family UBA1067; genus RGIG6720. The sequence continues at coordinate 31,414 of JAFXTB010000146.1, read as the reverse complement.
TCTTGATCAACTCGGCGCTCGAAAAATCCACGGTGTACGCCGCCTTGTGGTTGATACGCTTCCATAGCTCCTTGAACTCGTCCTTTGCGAAGTTCTTGTTCGTCGTGAGCGGTTTGGGACGCTTTGTCTCCGTAAACTTCTTGATGGCGTTCGGATCGCGAACGGAATCAACCAGTTTCTTGACCTCTTCCGCGAACGGCGTGAGGCTCGTGAGCGTCGGCGGCAGTTCGGGGATCGTCCCCGCGTCACGCGCCTCGCGCCAAGCGGGCAGAACGTTGTCGCCGTCGTCAATGAAGTCGTTCTTGTAGAGCCACTTGTTGAGTGCTTTCGCCTCGGCCTCGGTAACGACGTGCGTGACGATTTCCTTCTCCGTCTTCTCGACCGTCTTCCCGTTCTCGACCACGGTCTTCTTGACCTCGATCTCAGCCTTGAGAACCTTGCCCTTGAAGAAGTCCGCGTCCGCAAGCACGGGACGCCGGGCGCATGCCGCCATGATCTCCGTTTGCAGACCGTTGACGTAGGTGGAGAACTCCTCGTTCGCGACCACGGTGAGGATGTTGATGTCGTGGACGGTCGCCGGTTCGTCCTGCCGTTCGCCGCTCTGGTTCACCGAGAGGCGCAGACCACGCCCCACCTCCTGACGCCGGGAGACGTCGTTCCCCGTATCGGGCTTCTTGAGCGGACACATCACGAACACGTTCGGGTTGTCCCAGCCCTCGCGCAGCGCGGAATGTGAGAAGATGAACCGGACAGGTTCCGAAAGCGACAGGAGCTGTTCCTTGTTCTTGAGGATGAGGTCGTAGGCGCTTGTGTCGCTTTCGCTCTCCTTGCCGTCCTTGGAATCGACGAGACGGTGCTTCTTATCTTCGGCGAAGTATCCAGAGTGCGTCTTGGCGGCATCGATTCCCTCCCAGTACTTCTTCAGCGCAGGGTCTATGCCCACTCCTGCAAGGACGGACAGCCTCTCGTTTATCGCCCGCCTGTATTCCTCTTCGAACATAACGGCGTATTCGCCGCTCGTTCCCTCGTTGTCGTCGGCATAGACGCGGTAGTTCGCCACCTTGTCGATGAAGAAAAGCGTCAGTACCTTCACGCCCTGCGGAAAGAGCTGCACCTCCTTGTCGAGATGCGCCTTCACCGCCTCGCGTATCTGGATGCGGCGAAGCTCCTTCTCGGTAACGTCGCCCGCTACCTGCCCCGACATGAGAGTCAGACCATTCTCGAACTCGATCTTCCCGTACCCGTCCTTGGCGCCGAGGTCGATGACGCGGTAGCGATCCTTGTAGACCGTCATCTTATTGGAAAGTTGATAGAGGTCGTCGCCCTTCCGGACGATGCGCGTCTCGTTGACGATCTGCCCCGTCTTGCGCTGTACCTGAAACTCCAGCACCGCCTCCGGACCACTCTTCCCCGGACGTATCTCAGAACAATAGACATACTCGTACACGCCCGCCCGGTTTGACACGTCAATGCACACCGGCTCGATCTTCTTCACGAGTTTCTGCTCGAACGCGTCAATGGCATCCAACCGATAAACAAGATTGCGGATCGTCTTGTGCGTCGCCGAGTAGCGCAGAATCATCAGCGGATTGAACTTCGGCAACATCTCGTTCGTCGCCCGCCCTTCCATCTTCTGCGGTTCGTCGAGTATGAGGATCGGACGATTCGCCGCGATCATGTCAATGGGCTTGCGGCTGGCGAATTCGTCGAGTTCCATGTAGATGCGACGCGCCGCTTCGCTCCTGGCGTTGAACGCCTGCACGTTCATCACGAGCACCTGGATGTCCGCATTCGTCGAGAAGTCCAATACGTCCTGCGGGTGCGCGGAGTTGTACACGTAAGTCTTCGCCGTCTTGCCGTAGTCGGCGAGGAACTTGTCAGACATGATGTCGAGCGACTTCTTCACGCCCTCGCGAATGGCTATGCCGGGGACGATGATGATGAACTTCGACCAGCCGTACCGCTTGTTCAACTCGAAGATCGTCTTGATGTACACGAACGTCTTGCCCGTTCCAGTCTCCATCTCGACTTCCAACTCGGGAAGCGAGGCGTTAATCACCGAATGCTCAAAATTCTGCCGATCCTGTACGGCATGTAGGTTCTTGCGCAATACGTCCAACGGCAATTCGATCTCTGCGTTCTTGTACCCCACGTCCGGCGGATCATCCGGCAATTCGAGTGTTGCCTGTTGCAATGTCTCAAACCCCGGAAGAGAGACTTCACTACTAGCCACTGACAACTGACTACTAGCCACTACCTTTCCCGGATCGACCGTATACACATTTGGGTCGTGGTACGGCTGCCCCTCGAACACGTCGCACACGGCGGCCGTCGCCGCCTCCTGGAACACCTGGTTCTTAAATTGAAGTTTCATCAAATCACCCTCTTGACATGATGCCAGACATGATGTATGATGTCTGGCATGAAAACCTTGGTGACAAAAGTGACTGAACGCGGTCAGGTCTCAATTCCTGCCTCAATCCGTGAATCCATGCAGATGACGCCCGGAACGACGCTGCTGTGGAATCAAGGGCAGGACCGCTACACCTGCGTGATAACGATTGTCCGCAAGCCCGTGCGCAAAGGTGCACGGGCCATGCTCGGCTATGCTGCGACATACAGCAAGCCACGCACAACGGCCGAATGGATGAAGGAACTCCGCGAGGGTGAAGAGCCATGAGCATGGTCGTCGACACATGCGTCATTCTCGACATCCTCCAAGGCGATCCTACTTTCGGCGTCGCATCTGCAGAAGTAATCGACCAATACGCCGAAGGCGGGCTCATCATCTCGCCGCTCACGTATGTGGAGCTTTCGCCCGCCTTTCTCGGCGACGAGGCACGCGAACGCGATTTTCTTTTTGAGATTGGAATAGACCTTCCGCCAATTCTCGGTGAAGACGATCTCTCGCTCGCCCACGCTGCCTGGAACAACCATATCCAACGCAAACGTTCCGGCAAGGCTGCGAGACGCCCCGTCGCCGACGTGATGATTGGCGCGCTCGCACAGGCCAACGACGGACTCATCACCCGCAATGCAGATGATTTTCGCGCGCTCTTCCCATCACTCAACATCATCTCACCTTAAATCACCTTAATGCTCGTCGTGGGCGAGAACTGGTTGAAGACCTGCTGAAGGTTCGTTCGCGCGGAATCATCGACAAAGGCGTCGTCGCGGAAGAACGCGATGCCCGGCTTGAGCTTCGCGATCTCGATGAAGAACTCCGTCGTCATCTTCGCCTTCGCATCAAGACACGCGGCCAGCGGCGCATTTTGGTAGGGCGCGCTCGCCGAGCGCGCCGCCTCCATACCCACGAACAACACCTCGTTCCCCGACACCTTCGCCTTCACAATCGGCTCTGAAAGCGGGATGTGCGTTTCAAGCAGCATCTGGAAGAGCAAGTCCTCTGCCGAACGATCAGAACGGACACGTTCAAAGTTGGCGAACTCCTGATTCGTCTCGCTTACCGTTGCGGACGTATCGCGGAGGGATGAAGTGTCGAGCTTCAAAACGCGGAAGCCGATGTCGAGGTTAGGCGCGATTGTCGCATTCTCTTCGGCTATCTTCTTTCCCGCACGGCGGATGCGCTCTTTGCCGATCTCGCAGATGTTCGCATAACCCGCCTTCGCCGCCTCGCTATCTTCATCGCACGGTTCTGGCAACTGCACCATTATGAACTTGCGGCAACCGCCGTCCTCTGCGTTCAACTGCACCACCGCATGGGCTGTCGTCGCTGAACCAGAGAAGAAATCGAGAATAATTGAATCATCATCAGAACTAAGTAGCAATATCCTTAATAGTAATTCTATTGGTTTCGGAGTGTCAAATATGCCTGCTCCTCCCATTATGTCTTGATTTACCATCTGAGAAGCAGAATCTGACGAGCCGCAATCATCAAACAAATTTGGCCAAGCTGATGTTGTATCTTTGTCTTCAAAATCATAAATTTTGAGTTGAACCTTTTCGCCGTCAAATACGAATCGTCCCTTCGCCTCAAGCGCCTTTGCCTTGTCCGCTCCTATCTGCCATCTTTTTCCTTCTCTTGGGGCATGGCCAATAATCTGGAATTTCATTGAATCTCGCTTGTAATCTCCAGTATCCTTCTTCTCAATTATTGTAAGTCGATATTTCCCCTCTTTATCGTGAAGCGGGTAAGAGCGACATTCTTTAGATTTAACACGTGGATGAATGTGCGCAGTTTCCGATTTCTTGTAGCAAAGTGTTGCGTCTGTCAATGAGCTAACCTCTGCGCCTTCAACATTTGACGTTGTTCCTTTCTTTTTCCAAAGAAAATTTGCAACAAAGTTGTGCTCTCCAAACACCTCATCGCACAACTTTCGCAAATTCGCCACCTCATTATCGTCAATCGAAATGAAAATCACGCCATCATCACGGAGAAGGTTTCGTGCCAGTTTCAGGCGCGGATACATCATCGAACACCAATTGGAATGATAACGCGCCTCGGCGGAGTCGTTGACCTCGAATCGGTTGCCGTCCTCGTCGAACGCGCCGGCATTGTCATCAAGCTCCTTCTGCGTAAGTGAGAAGCGGTCGCGATAGACGAAATCGTGTCCCGTGTTGTAAGGCGGGTCGATGTAGATCATCTTCACCTTGCCCGCGTAGCTCGTCTGGAGGAGCTTCAACACTTCGAGATTGTCGCCCTCAATGTAGAGGTTCTCCGAATCGAAGCCGCCGGGCGTTCCATCCCTGCCGACGCTTTCCGCCGCACAGGGGCGCAGGGTCTTTGTGGTTGCCGCGCTCGCCGCCGCCATTGCGTTGCGCTTGCCCGGCCATGTGAACTGGTAGCGTTCCACGTTGCCCTCGATGGCCGTAGAGGACAACACCTGGCGGAGCTTGTCGATGTCAACCTCTCCCCTCTGTCCCTCGCATTCAGGGAACAAAGCGAGCAGCTTCTTCGCGTTCTCCTTCGCGAAATCAGGCGTCGAGCATTTCACTTTTTCGAGTTCTGGCATTGCTTGATCTCCTTCACAATTGTCTGCTTTTCCTTGGCGAGCGCGTACTTCCGGTCGAGCTGCACTTCCTTTGAAATCTTCTTCTCGATGTCCGCAAGTTCGGCGTTCAGCGATTCAAGGCGGTAGTGCCGTGCGTCGAGGTCGCGCAGCGATTCGTCTGGAGATGTCGTCATGCCATCGACCGCCACCGCGAAGCGCTTGTAGAACGACTCCAGCGTGGTAAGGCCCTGCGGCAGGGGAAGGTCGGTCTCATCCGTGTGGAACAGCCGGAACACTTCGCTGTCGCCATGCGCCACGCCGCCGGACGTCTTGAGGTTGAATGCGATTTTGAGCGCCCGCCCCTCTTCGTCGAACACACGGAAGATCAGCGGACTCGGTATGATCTTGTCGAGGGCAGAAATGACGGCGGCGAGCGAGCGCAACCCGGAGCATTTGTCCTTCACGGCGAGATCCATCACCTCGATTTCCTTGACGGAATCCGTCGCGGCAAGCTGCATCGTCTCGGGACTCAACTTGTACGCCCAGACGAGCGACTTGATGTAGTCACCATAGCGCGGTGCGATACCCTGCCGCCTCAACGTGGCGAAAGGAATCTTCTTGCCGTAAGCGGCGCTCTGGGGGAATGCCGTCAAGCCACGGCCTCCTTCACCACGAAGAATGCCACAAGCTCGAAGGCGTCGATGTGCGAACAATCGCCTTGCAACGCGGTCGTTTCGGTCGAGTTGAAAAGCGATTCGACGTCCCCCTCGGCCTTCTGCTCGGAAATGGCGTCGATTGCCTTTGAGAGGAGCGCGGAGTAGGCGTCCATCTTGAACCCGTCCTTCGTCTCCTTGTTGAACGCCTTGCACAGGGCGGCGAGTGGTTCGCTCTTGCCCTCGCATCCCTTGCGCAGAAGCTCGACGATCTGCTTGCCCTGCGTGGAGTCCTTAATGACCGATCCGTCCGCTGCGAGATACACGGCGTAGAACGGGTGAAAGTAGTTCGCCTCGTTTCTGAGTTTCTCGTCGCGGTTGCGCAGGAAGAACACGACGCCCGGCACAAGCCCCTCGTCCGGCTTCGCCTCGATGACGGCGTTGATCCCCGGCGGCACGCTGGAGAGGCCGGGATGCTCCTCCATGTACTTCTTGAGCGCCAGCGCGTATTCGTTGAGGCCGAGGTCTGTTATCGAGACGCCCGTCTTGAGCGACTCCATATCGACGATCTCGCCGCCCTTCATACGTGATAGTGGTTCGTCGCGGAAGCCCACGTCGTCACCCTCGGCGAGCGGGTTGTCGTGACCGGTTCCCGCGATGTTCACCGCCTGCATCCTGTTCTTCACGCGGTCGGTGAGGTCGATGTACTCGTTGAGGTCGATGTCCGGCCAGAAATTGACGAGCTTGACGGATGCGTTCTTCGTGCCGATGCGGTCAACGCGCCCGAAGCGCTGGATGATGCGGACGGGATTCCAATGGATGTCGTAGTTGACCACGCAGTCGCAGTCCTGTAGGTTCTGTCCTTCCGAAATGCAGTCCGTGCCGAAGAGGACGTCGATGTGTCCGTCGGGCGTATTGAAATCTGGCCGTTCCTTCGACATAGGCGAGAAGCGCGACAGCACCTCCTGGAAGTCGGGCGCGTCGAGCTTGACGGTCGCCCTCGGCGTGTCCTTGCCCGTCACGATGCCGCAGTCGACGTCGAGCTCGCGCTTCAGCACGGGCGCAAGCTCGTGGTAGAGATAGGCGGCGGTGTCTGCGAATGCGGAGAAGACGAGCAGTTTCCTGTTGCCATCGTTGAACGGGGCATCCACCTTCGCGGCGATGATCTCCTTCAGGCGTTTCAGCTTCGCGTCGTGCGCGGGGTCGATGGGTTCGATCTTGGCGAGAATGTCTCTGAACGCAACGATGTCCGCCTTGAGGTCGCGCTTGTAAGATTCCACGTCGAGGTCTTTCACGTCGATGGAATGCTTGCCGACTGCGAGCGCGGAGATTTCGTCCTCATCGTCCATTCCCTCCGCCTCTTCGCCGCCACCGCCGAAGTCGATGCTGCCGCCGGATTCCAGCACGCGGAGAAGCGACTCGTTCTTTGCGAGTATGCCGGTGAGCGTCTTACGGAAGGAGTAGACGGAGCTTTCAAGGCGCTTCAGCACGTTGATGACCATGAGGTTCTTGAGCGTGTACTCGCGTCCCTCCTGGTGGATCGTGCCGCCGCGCCGCGTGTGCGTCGCCGTGAGGTCGTCGTAGTGCTGCTTGCGGCTGGGCAGAATGTACATCGTCGGCGTATAGACGCAAAACGAGCGCGCGATGAGCGCGTCGTTGAGTTCCTTGATCTTGACCGCGTCCGGATCGGTGGAGATCGGGCATTGCTCGCTCTGCGCGGGAAGATGGGCGGGAAACTTGCCGACGGCGGAGGTGTCGTAGAACCGTTCGATGTGCTTGCGTGAGCGGGCGATCGTCACGGCGTCGAGGAGTTCGAGGAAGTCCGACGGCAGCACCTTGAAAAGCGCCTCCGCCGTCCGGGGGCCGGACTCGTCGTCCGTCCAGGCGTCGAACGCGCGCTCCGCGTCGCGGAAGATGGCCTCCACGGTGCGCGAGCCCGCACCCAGCGTCCTGTTCATCTCGTCCGATCCGCCGCCGTAGGCGAGGCGGAGCTGGTTGCGGAGGTCGTTGAAGCGGTTGTTCACGGGCGTGGCGGAGAGCATCAGCACCTTCGTCTTCACGCCCTCGCGCATCACCTTGCGCATGAGCGTCTGGTAGCGCGTCTCCTTGTCGAGGTAGTCGCCCTTGTCGTTGCGGAAGTTGTGCGACTCGTCGATCACCACGAGGTCGTAGCCGCCCCAGTTCACCTTGGCGAGGTCGAGTCCGTTCGACTGTCCGCGTTCGCGCTGGATGTCCGTGTGGCACAGGACGTCGTAGCGCAGCTTCTCGGCGGCGAACGGGTTGTTGCGGTACATCGGCTTGTTGTACACGTTCCAGTTCGACTCCAGCTTTTTCGGGCAGAGGACGAGGACGTTCTTGTTGCGGAGTTCGTAGTAGCGGATCACGGCGAGAGCGGTGAATGTCTTTCCGAGTCCGACGGAATCCGCGAGGATGCAGCCGGAATACTTCTCCAGCTTGTTGATGATGGCGATTGCCGCGTCGTGCTGGAAGTCAAAGAGCTTCTTCCAAACGAGCGTGTCCTCGTAGCCGACGGCGGCGTTCGGCATCGTGTCCTCGTCAAAGTCCTTCAACGCCTCCTCGAAGAGGTATTTGAGGACGAGGAAGTACACAAGCTCCGGCTCGTTGTCGCGATAGACGGTGGAAATGTGTTCCGCAAGCTGCTCGGTCACGTCCCGAAGCCCGCCGCCCGCCCACACCTCGCCGAAGCGCGTCCTGAACGGCGCGGCGTAAGCGCCGCATAAGCGGGTGGAGATGGCCGAGGAATACTGTCCGCGCTCGTAGCCGAGCGTATCCGCCGTGAAACCGCCGAACGGAATATAGACGATGCTGCCAGCCTCCGTCTCGACGATGAACATATCCTGAATCTGACCGAACTCGGCGACGGAGGCAAACTTGACGTTGCCTTTCCTGATCCATTCACCGCACCGCTTGGCGACAGCCTTCTGCATGAGACGGTTGCGGAGACGGATTTCGTACTCCGTTCCGAGGAGGCTTGCCTCGCCCACGCCGGGAATGAAGAACTCGCGCCGCTCCTTCTTGATCTTCTCCTTGACCGCTTCCTGCGGCACGAACGTCGGCGCGGTGAAGATGAAGCGGACGGCCTTGACCCTCTCCAGCTCGTCGGCGAGATGCTCGAATGCGGAAAGCGAGAACCCGCTGGAAGCGACATAGACTGTCGAATCAGGCCCAAGGGAACTGGCAATATCGTCTCCCAACCGACAACTCACGTTGTCGATTGTCTTGGGAGTCTCCGTTCCCGCGAAATCCTGTTGTGTGTTTATCGTCATCGTCCGTCGCGCGCTTCCGCGAACGGACCGATGGATTGATCCATCAAAATGGATTTGGGTAAATTAAAGGGGCAACGCCCTAACGCCTCAATCCATATCTATCTGGGGCACGTGAGAATAGCCTTGACGAAATATGAACCAAGTTGAAGAGCGTGCCCTGTATGGGCACGCACTACAGACTCGGCAACTCGTCAAATTTCTCACGTTTTCAGATAATCGCCAGTTTGCAGTTACGCAAATTTAGGTCGCGCCGGGGTGGAAGCGGATGTCGCGGCTTGGTGGCCGTTGATGCTCCGGATCAGTTCCGAACGCTATGTCGTTTGCCCCGGACAAAGCGGCGAAAGCGCCGCTTGCCCGAAGCTTGTCGCCTTGGATTAGCGATTGCCTCACCAAAGCATGTTGAATTATACCAAAATCTCCGCTGGCGGGGTAGAGGGAATGTTGCCAATGTGGAAATGTTGCCAATTCCAATGTTGCCAGTTTCCAATGGGGGCGGCATGTCACCTACGTCCTTCTGGCGGGAATGCAGGTCAGCGCGTTGATAAGACACCAGATCAACTCACGAGAGCATCTTTTCCGTGAATTTCCGCCTCGAGGTCGCGAACCATATCCACGATCTCGGAGAATGGCGGTCGCGAACCGAAAATCATGTTCTGCATGTGCCGATAGTCGGACTCCAGTGCCGACAGCGCATGTTCGGGCGGCATGAGCGAGATAGCCGCCGCCGTCGCTAGTTCGTAATGCGCCCAGCTGCAGCGGTAGAACTTGCGCTTGAAGGCGACGACGGCATCGAGAAGCGGGATGTCGCCGAGCGCCCGCGCCTTCACGTCGGACTGGCAGAGGCACCAGAGGTCGTAGTAGTGCCGCGAATAGCGTCCGGGCGGAAGTCCCCGCTCGGGCGTGCGCATCGCCTCGCGATGAAGAATAGTAACCTTCTCCCAGAATGTCCGCTCGGGCGCAACCGTGTAGACGTGCGCCGCCGGATTCTTGAAGAGCTGCGGGTAATACTCGGCGGCGTACGATACGATGTCGCATGTCTTCGCCGGCGTCCAGGCGGCAAGCGCGCCGCTCTCGATCCGAATCTCACGCAAGATCGACGATTCGCCGAACACGCACGGATAGCGGAATACGACCGTGTTCGGGTCAAGCGTGTCCATGCCGATGTCAAGCGTCCGCCCGCTTTCCGATTCCAGATCGGTCTTTACACGCGGCAAGAACACGTCCTTGAGGAACGCCGCGCTCCGGGCGTTCGCCGCCTCGTTGAAAAGGTCCTGCTGCGTGTTGCTGCGCTTTTCCCACGGCTCGCGCAGCCCGTAGCCGAGAAGCCGCCAGTCGAGAATGAGGTCGATGTCCTCGGAAAAGCGTTTGATAAGCCCAAAAGCCTTCGAAAGACTCGTTCCGCCCTTGAACGCGAGCTGCGTCCGCCACGGCGACCGCGCAAACAGGTAGTCAAGCGTCCACACCACCCAGAAGTCCTTTTCGACAATGCCGGGCGACATGGACATCTGCTTGGCCGTTAGCGCGAACAGCTCTTTCAGTTCCGCAGGCGGCATACGGACGACATCATGCATTATCCTTCTCCTTCCCTATCCGTTTGATTACATCATAAATCCAGGAGGTCACATGCGAGGTTTCTTTCGTCAACGCATCCTTGTCCCGACTGGACAACACCAGTTCCAGGCGCTTGATCATTTCAGGCGTTACGCCATCCTTGCCAAACGCCTTGATTGCCTGTACGCACAATGCCGACATCTTCGACATGTTGAACAGCTCGCGGTTGGCAGTATGCTTGAACTCAAGGCGCATCTTCCCGATCGTGTACGTTCGATACGGTCCCGTGCTGACGTAGCTCCAGACAGCGGGAACCTGAGTTGACAAGCCTAGATCATTGGCGGCAATGTCGCCACAGGGAATAATCGTCCAGCCGGAGTTGCGGGCAATCGCCGCGGCAAGCGCCGCAAAATCCGGAGGCATTTCAACTCCAAGCAACTTGCTCATGCGGCGACGGTAATAATATCCTCTCACTGGCGAAGACAGAATCCCCGCGCGTTCCAACCGCGACAATGCCTGAGAGACCGCCAGGCGCGTCCCAAGAGAGGCAAAATCGCTTCGCGAAAAGCACGCATCAGCGGGCATTCTCGACACCCGTTTCATTATGCGTTCCGCCAGACTCTCAACATTCTTTCTCATGTCATCAAAATTGTGTTGTTTTGTTGACAATCATTATACTCTTTATTCTGTCCCAACACAAGTGCCGAATTCATTTTCACAAGGGATTTTTGCTCATCCGGGGCTTGTTCCTCGCGGCGCGCCGCTACCGGAACGACCTGCCGCGCAAGGTGCCGCGACGGGTCTATGTCTGGTTCAGTCTATGCCTGCTTGTTCTCCTGCTTTTCCGAACAGAGCCTCCTCAGTTGCGCCGTCCACCTCGAAGCATGCCTATCGCAAGCTCCGCGAATGAAGTCTTGTCGCGCGGATGGACGTCGTTCATGTCGCCGAGGCCGGCGCCGAAGGCATCCACGTATATCGCGCCGGTCTCTGCGCAGACCTTCTTCTGCACGGCGCGGTACTGTTCCCACGGGCGGTTCATCCTTGGCAGACCCATCATCAGGAACGGCACGTTCCTTCTGCCGCGGAGCTCGGCGACGATGGCGCGAAGAGTCTCGAGCTGGTAGTCCTCGGGCGTGGGCGTGTCGGGCGCAACGCATGTCGTGGCGTTCGACTCGCCCTGGTACCACAATATGCCATCGATCCTGATGCCGCTCTCGACGATCCGTCTTATGCCATGGTCGTACATTGCGGACACCGGCCACCAGCGGGCCTCTTCCACGTTGTCCTTTCGGCGCGGATATTCCCTGGCTACCCAGGAGCATGGGAAGTCGCCGTTCCTTTCGAGCGAACGGCGGTTCGTGGCGATCGCCGCAAGGCGGGGATGGAGAGGCTGGCAGTCGTTGATGCCGAGGTTGCAGATCACGATGTCGGGGCGCCACGCAAGCGCGGCCTTGTGCTCGGGCATCCAGCGGAAGCCGCGCTTCTCCGCGCCGCGCATGGAGTCGAGGTATATGCCCCTGCCGGAATTTCCGAAGTTGCGCACTTCGCACTTTCCTGGGGATCGGCCGTCGAGGATCTTCTGAAGCTGCGCGGGGTAGGCCTCCTGCGAGCGGTCGGCAAGGCCGAAGCCGTATGTTATCGAATCGCCGATGCACGCCACGCGCACCCTTGCCTCGCGAGCCGCGCCTGGGGCGGCGGGCGCCGCCGAGACAGTTGCAGCGCACGCCAGGGCGCATGCGATCGCCGCGATGGCGGACCTCAGCCTTCCTGAATCCGGCAGGTGCGTAGTTGTGGAGATGGTGGGCATGGTCGATGGATTCTTGTGCTCTATGCGTCCTTTGCGTTCTTTGCGGGAGACAAGAAAAGGGGGTCAACAGGGGCTGCCGCGCTCCAGCTGCGCAAGGAGCGCGGCGGCGGCGGCGGTCTCGGCGGCGGTCTTGGAGAGTGCGGTGGCGGTGGCCTCGCCGAGACCCTCCACCTTCACGGTGACAGTGACAATCGGGGCATGGTCGGGTCCTTTGACGGAATCTACCACGTATACGGGCTGGCGCGGCGGATGGAACGCCTGCGCCTTGACCAGCAGGCATCCCTTGGGATTGGCCGTCCATTCGTTGAACTGCTCGTCCAGCGGGAACGCCAGCCTCGCGAACACGGCCCTGGCGGCATCGAGTCCGCCATCGAGCCACACGGCGCCCATCAACGCCTCCATCGCGTCGGAAAGCGGCTTGGCCCTTGGCGGCAGCTCGGAGGCGCCCTTGTTGCGGTGCAGATGGTGCCTGAGGCCGATGCGCTCCGCCGCCTCCGCAAGCGTGGCGCCGGAGACGAGGTGCGTGCGCCGGACGGTGAGAGGGCCTTCCTGTTCGTCGGGATACATCGCATACAGCGCATCGGCGGCAAGGAAGCCGAACACGGCATCGCCAAGGAATTCCAGGCGCTGGTTGTCGGCGCATTCTGGACGATCCATGCGGCACGCCGGCGTGGTGAGAGCGCGATCCAGCAGCGACAGGTCGCGGAATTCGTATCCGATGGTCTCTTCCAGATCCGTCATGCCGTCATTTCCTGACCATTTCCGTGATGGCGCTCAGAAACTGGTTCACATCCGTGAATCTGCGATAGACCGAGGCGAAGCGGATGTACGCCACCTCGTCTATGCCGTGGAGATGCTCCATGACGAGCATCCCTATGCGCTCGCTCGGCACCTCCTCCCCTTCAAGCTCGGAGACGACCGAGCTGATCAGTTCCTGCACCTTCGATTCCGGTATAGGACGCTTCTGGCAGGCGATGCGTACGGATTTCTCGAGCTTCTCGCGCTGGAAGAGCTCGCGGCGGCCGTCGCGCTTCACGACGAAAAGGTCTTCACGGTCGATCTCCTCGTAGGTGGTGAAGCGGAATCCGCATTTCAGGCATTCGCGGCGGCGGCGGATGGCCACGCCATCCCTGGCCGACCGCGAGTCCAGCACCTTGTCATCGTCATTTCCACACTTGGGGCACTTCATCTGGCTTTGTCCGGATTGCTGCTATCTGATGTCGGCGACCTGCCCGCCGACGACGGAGAGAAGGTCGTTCAACTTGGGGTCGTCAAGTATCTTGCGGCGCTGCTCCTGCGAGAGCGGCGCGGCGGCGGGCATGGCGGCACGCGGGGCTTCGGCCTGCGGCGCGGCGGCATCCGCCGAGGAAACCTTCGCTGGCGCGGCGGGCGGCGGCGACCCAGCGGGCCTCGATGGCGGCGCATCCAGCGGCGGCGTGGCGGATGAGGCGGCGGGGATGCCGGCCCTGAGCTCGCGCACGGCCTTCAGAAGCTCCTCTATCGAGGCGACGGTCGCCACGCGCGACGCTCTGAGCAGCGTCATCTCGATGAACGTCCGCACGCTCAGCACGTGGCGGAGTCTGTCCTCCATCTCCGCCAGCAGGTCGGTGACCCTGAATATGCGTGCCGGCGGACAGAGCTTCGCCTGTTCCGAAAGCGTCTTTATCTGTTCCGGCGTGGCCTCCAGCCCCGAGGCGCTGCCGCCAAGCGACTGGAACACCACGAGGTTGCGGAAGTGGGTCATCAGCTCGCTGGAAAGTCGGCGCATGTTCTTGCCGGCCGAATCGAAGCGGTCCACGGCCCTGAGGATGGTTGCCGCGTCGCCCGTCAGGATGGCGCCGGCCAGCGCCTCAAGTTCGCTGCGCGAAACCAGCCCGAACACGTTCAGCGCATCCTCTTCGGTGACTTCGCCGCCCTTGAACGCGAAAAGCTGGTCGAGCGATGAAAGGGCGTCGCGCATGCCGCCCTCGGCGCCACGCGCTATGGCCAGCAGCGCATCCTCGCTGGCCTTTATGCCCTCCTTGCCGCAGATGTAGGAAAGCCGTTCCACGATCTGGTGCGTCTGTATGCGCCTGAGGTCGAAGCGCTGGCAGCGCGACACGATCGTCGCGAGCATCTTGTCGCCCTCCGTGGTGGCGAAGATGAACCTCACGTACGGCGGCGGCTCCTCGAGCGTCTTCAGGAGCGCGTTCCATGCCGCGCTGGAGAGCATGTGGCATTCGTCGACGATGAATATCTTGTACCTCGACGACGTGGGCGAGAACTGCACCGACTCGATTATTGGCCGCACGTCCTCCACCTTGTTGTGGCTGGCGGCGTCCAGCTCCGTGACGTCCAGCGAACGTCCCTCGGCGATCTGGCGGCAGTTCTCGCATTCGCCGCACGGCTCCACGCCTTTCGGAGAAAGGCAGTTGAGAGCCTTTGCGAATATGCGCGAGAGCGTGGTCTTGCCGATTCCGCGCGGACCCACGAAGAGATAAGCGTTGGCGACGCGCCCGCGTTCAACCGCATGGCGAAGGGTCTTCACCACATGTTCCTGTCCAACGACGTCCTCGAACGTCATTGGACGGTATTTCAGGGGCAAAGCCAAGTGAACCTGTTTTTCCATAAGGCGATTATACCATATTCTTGCGTTGCTTGCGTTTGGTTGTGCTGGGGATGTCGAGCTCATCGCGGTACTTCGCCACGGTGCGGCGGGCTATCTCCACACCCTCGCGCTTGAGCAGCTCGGCCAGGCGGTCGTCGGAGAGCGGATGCGCCTTGTCCTCCGCCGCCACCAGCGCTTTGAGACGTTCCTGCACGACCGTCTTCGACACCTGCTCGCCGCCCTCCGTCTCAAGTCCGGACGTGAACATGCGCCTCAGCTCGACCGTGCCGAAGGGCGTGGTCATGTACTTGTCGCGCACGGTGCGCGAGACTGTGGTGCCATGCACGCCCACCTTGTCCGCCACTGCCTGCATCGTGAGCGGCCGCAGGGCCGAGAAGCCCTTTTCGAAGAACTGCTGCTGCGCATCCACTATCTCCTGCGCGATCGCGCGTATCGTGTCCTGGCGGCGTTCCACGGCCTCGATGAGCGCCTCGGCGGCGCGGATGCGCTCGCGCACGTACGCCTTCGACTCCTTGTCGACATTCGGATCTTTGAGCATGGACAGGAATCGGGGAGATATGCGTATCTCCGGCAGATCGCGCCCATCCACCTGCGCGATCCAGCGGCCATTCTTTTTGACGGCATGCACCTCGGGCCGGACGTATTCCGGGCGGTCGGATGCGGAGACGAAGCGCTTGTCGCGCCCTGGAAACGGATCGAGGGTCCTGAACGCCGCCAGCGCCTGCGCCAGCTCTTCCGGCGTGAGCTTCAGCTTCTCGCAGATGAGCGCTTCACGATGCGCGTACAGGTCTTCCAGATGGTTGAGGATGATCTTGCGCACCTCCTCCTCCCAGGGCGAATCCTCGAGCCGGTCCATCTGCGCCAGCAAGCATTCCCTCGGATCCTTCCACCCGCAACCTACAGGATCGAACTTCAGCACGCACCGGCGCACGGCATCTATCTTTTTGGCATCGGCACCCGTCGCCATCTCGATGTCGGGATAGGAACCTGCGAACATGCCGGTGTCGTTGATGTTGGATATGATGATCTCGGCCAGCTGGCGGTCTTCCTCATCGAGGTCTGCGAACGGTATCTGGGCGATCAGATGGTCCTGGAGCGTCTCGGTGCTGCGCTGCGTATCGAAGAGGCGCTGCCTGCGCGACGCGGCCTCTTCGTCGCCGCTGGCGGATTCCATGTTGCCGAGGAAATAGTCCAGATGTCCGTCCTCGGATCCAAGGATGTTCTCCGCGGCGGCACCTTCAGGGGTGAAGTCCAGCTCCATGTCGCTGTCGGCAGCGGACTTGCCGGTCCTGGAATCCGGGGTGATCGAGGAGATCAGAGGTTCAGTCGGGTTGCGTACGTCCTCTATGACCGGGTTTGTCAGCATCTGCTGGCGCAGTTCCGGAGCAAGCGCGAGCGAAGTCATCTGAAGCATCTTCAGCGACTCTCTCATCTGGGGCGCCAGGGTCTGGGTCTGGGTCTGGACCATCCCCTGCGACATGCTGTATCCGGCAGTGGGCATCGGCATGTATTATACCATAAGCGACTGCCCGGAATCTACTGCAAGTATCTGTCCTGTGATTGATGGAGCGTCCAGCAGGAAGGCGACGGCATCGGCTACATCCTGCGGCGTGGGGCGTGCAGGAAGAAGAATGTCACCGCCCGGCACGCGCACGCCGGCGCCGACCGGCGGCAGCACCGGCCCTGGAGCGACGGCGTTCACGCGCAGCGACGATGCGAAAAGCCCTGCGCACTTCAGCGTGGCGTCGCGCAGCGTGCGCTTCGATGCCATGTACGGCGTGTCGGCGGTCTGCGATGGCGGCACTACGCGGCAGTCCAGCAGGTTCACCACGGCGCCATGAAACGGCGGATGTTCCATGAGCCTCAATCCGAGCAGCGTCGTCAGGCGCTCAGGCGCTTCGGCGTTGATGCGCATGATCCGGGCGACAGTCTCGGGCGGCAGTCCGTCGCCAGGGTGGAACACCGCGGCGTTGTTCACGATGGCGGAGATGTCCGGCGCGACGTCGCATGCCGCCTGGAAGAGATGAGCCGCCGCGAGAGGTTCGGAAAGGTCCGCCGAAAGCGCGATGCCGCCCAGCCGCTCGGCCAGGGCGGATGCGTCGGGGTCGTCCGCCCGGCGGGAATGCACCACGACACTCCATCCGCGTGCGGCCAACGTCTCGCAGATGGCTCGCCCGATGCGCCGCACGCCGCCTGTGACCAGGACGGTCCGACCGGGCCTGGATGACGATATGCCAAGAGCCAACGCCCCATCGTGGAGGCATTGGCTCTTGCGCTCAGCGCCTGGCAGAATGCCTGCGCTCACTTCACTTCCGCAGCCGCGGGGGATGCGGCTTCCTCGGCCGCCGCTTCCTCGGCCTTGGGCGCAGCATCCTTCGCTTCAGGCGCGGTGACCCACTGGATTATGGCCATCTGGGCACCGTCGCCCTTGCGCGTGCCGAGCTTCAGGATGCGGGTGTAGCCGCCATTGCGGCCCTCCATCGCCGGAACGATCTTGTCGAACAGCTTCTTGACGGCCTTGGGCTGGAAAAGGCGGGAAGCCGCGAGACGGCGGGCCGCCAATGTGCCCTTGCGGGCGATCGTGACCATCTTCTCGGCATCCTTGCGGACCTGCTTGGCCTTGGGGAGCGTCGTCTGTATGGATTCGGCTAGGATGAGGTTCGTGACCATGTTCTTCATCATGGCCTTGCGGTGGGCCGTGGAACGGCCGAACTTCTTCATTACTCTCTGGTGACGCATCGGTAGAGTCTCCTTACTTCTTGGACTCGAGCAGATCCGCATCGAACTTGTAGCCGAGGCAGAGGCCGAGCTCCTTCATCTTTTCCTTGATCTCGTTCAGCGACTTGCGGCCGAAGTTGCGGTACTTGAGCATGTCCGCCTCCGTCTTCTGCGCGAGTTCGCCCACGGTCGTGATATTCGCGTTGTTCAGGCAGTTCGCGGCACGCACCGAAAGCTCTATCTCGTTGACGGACATGTTCAGGAGCTTGCGCAGGCGTTCACGCTCGTCGGCTCCCTTCTTGTCGTCGGCGTCGAACTCGAGCGCCTCGTCGTTGGAGTAGTCGACGAACACGTCGAGATGGCGGCGCAGCACGGCCGCGGCCGTCTTGAGCGCGTCATCGGGCGTCACGCGACCGTCCGTCCACACGTCCAGCACCAGCTTCTCGTAGTCGGTGCGCTGGCCAACGCGCGTGTTCTCCACGAGGAAGTTCACCCGCGTAACCGGCGAGAATATGGAATCGATCGCTATGCGGCCGATCTCCTGGTCCGGCGTCTTGTTGCCTTCGGCAAGGCAGAAGCCGCGGCCTACGCGAAGCTCGCACGATATCTCGAACGTCCCGTCGGCCTCCAGCGTGCAGATCTCCTGGCGGGGGTTCAGCACCTCCACCGAGTTCGA
The DNA here is from genome assembly GCA_017525225.1 of Kiritimatiellia bacterium. Taxonomy (GTDB): domain Bacteria; phylum Verrucomicrobiota; class Kiritimatiellia; order RFP12; family UBA1067; genus RGIG6720. Next base: position 13,162 of record JAFXTB010000146.1, on the reverse strand, counting down.
CTCCGCGAAGTCGCCCGCATACACGGTGCAAGGCCCCTTCTTCTTGAGATGGAGCTCGGTGGCTTCGCGCGTGAACGTCTTCAGAAGGACGCGCTTGAGGTTGAGGATGATGTCCGTGACATCCTCGGCGCACCCCTTGATGGTGGAGAACTCGTGGTTGACGCCGGCGATCCTCACGCTGGAGATCGCGCAGCCCTCGATGGACGAAAGCAGCACTCGCCTGAGGGAATTGCCGATGGTGCGGGCATATCCGATCTCGAACGGTTCGGCTGTGAACCGTGCATACGTGCCGGTCGCCGTGCTCTTGTCCTTGACGACGCAGCGCGGCATTTCAAAACGACTCAAACGGATGGGCATGTAAAACCTCCCTTGAGATGAACGAAACTAACGACTAGCCCGCGCATCAGCGCGAGTAGAGTTCGACGATGGCCTGCTCGTCGATATTCTCCGGAATCTCCGCGCGCTCGGGAGCCTGCACGAAGGTGCCGGTGAGCGTGGGGGCGTCCCAGGTCAGCCACGAACAGGACACACCACGATGCTCGAGCGAGCTCGTGATGGCCACCATCTGACGATCCTTCTCGCGCACGCCGACCGTCTGGCCGGCCTTGACGATGTAGGAAGGGATGTTTAGGACCTTGCCGTCCACGACGATGTGGCGGTGCGTCACGAGCTGGCGGGCCGCCGCGCGCGTGGGCGCTATGCCGAGGCGGTACACCACGTTGTCGAGCCGCGACTCGCACATCTGCAGAAGCAGATCGCCCGTCTTGCCTTCCTTGGCGAGTGCACGCTTGAAGAACAGGCGGAACTGGCGCTCGCGCATGCCGTAGATGAACTTGGCCTTCTGCTTCGCCAGCAGCTGCTCGCCGTATTCGGAAAGCTTCCGGCGGCGACGCGCTCCATGCTGGCCAGGAGGCGTGGGACGGCGCTCAAGCACCTTGTCGGGACCGAATATCGCCTCGCCGAAGCGACGGGCGATCTTGGACTTTGGACCGATATACCTGGACATTACACTCTCCTCCGTTTGCGCGGACGGCAACCGTTGTGGGGAATCGGCGTCGTATCCGTGATCATCGTGACCTTGATCCCCGCCGCCTGGATGGCGCGCACGGCGGACTCGCGGCCTGCGCCAGCGCCCTGCATGCGGACCTCGCACTCGTGCATCCCCTTGGCGAACGCCGTGCGGGCGGCATCCTGCGCGACCATCGTGGCCGCGAACGCCGTGGACTTGCGGCTGCCCTTGAAGCCGGCCTTGCCGGCCGAGCTCCAGGCAATCACCCCGCCGCGCGCATCCGCGATGGATACCTGCGTGTTGTTGAACGTGGAGCGGATGAAGGCGATCCCGGGAGGTATCGACTTGCCCGGACGGGCCTTCTTCGCAGGGGCCTCGCCCTCTGCGGCAGGCGCCGCCGCCTCGGCGGACTGCGCCGGCGCGGCCGCCTGTTCCTGACTGATGTTTTCTTCGCTCATTTGATCTGTCTCCGAAGATTACTTCTTGGCCGGCGCGGCGGCGCGGATGACCGCGGCGGACGACCTGCGGCCGCCCTTGCGCGTCTTGGCGTTCGTGCGCGTGCGCTGACCACGCACCGGCAGCCCGCGCTTGTGCCTCAGCCCCCTGTACGACCCGATCGAAATCAGTCGACGGATGTTCTGGGACACCTCGCGGCGGAGATCGCCCTCCACGCGGAAATGATCCTGAATGTACGTTACGATCGCATGGATCTCGTCCTGCGTCAGATCGTCGGCCTTCTTGGAAGGATCGACTTTGCAAGCGGCCAGCACGTCATCCGCGCGCTTGGGCCCGATTCCGTGAATGTACCTCAAAGCATAGCGAGCATGCTTCTTACCGGGCACATCCACACCCATCAGTCTTGGCATGGTTTGTTTTTCCCTTTTCCTTTTTAGCCCTGACGCTGCTTATGGCGTGGGTTTGTGCAGATTACACGCACCACGCCTTTTCGGCGAACGATGCGGCAGTTCACGCAAATACGGCGAACGGAACTACGTACTTTCATTGTTTTACTCTTCTTTCGTGGTCGAACGAATGGTTATTATCTCAAAAAATCGTCCGCTTGACAAGGGGGGAAATGAAGAAATTTACAAAGTTGAAATTTCAACCCTCCAAGCCGCCTAATTGCCCCGTCAACCGAGGCAACCGGACCGCAGAACACATGAAGATCGCGTCTTCCCCGTCAGCATCCAAGCCCGGGATAGCGTCGGTAGCCTTCACGGTACTCGTACGATAACAGCTTGTTCGCCTCGTCGGCGAGATGGCCGACGAAACGCTCGGCGACGCCGTCCCATTCAAGACGATGTCCGCCGAGGCGCACGGCGATGTTGGCGATGTGCGCCATCGAGGTGGAGCGGTGGCCGTCCTCCAGCGACACCACCGGAGTGCCGCGCGACTTGATGCAGTCGAGGAAGTCGCGTACGCATGCATCGGTAGCGGAGACGAAGGAGTTGTCCTTGCCCATGATGGTATCCTTGAACGTCTCCTTGACCTCGGCGAACTTCGGCTCGCGCGGATTGCGGAAGAGGCGCCCCTTCGACGGCACGATGCGGAACTGCGACGAGCCGTTGTAGTATGCGGCGCCGTCCTCCAGGATGAACTCGAGGTCGCGCGCGCCGTTCAGCCCGGCGCCGCCGCCCTCGAATATCGTATAGTCGATCGTGCGGCCGTCGGCGAACTCCCACACGCAGAACATCGTGTCGGGCACGTTGCCGTCGTCCTTGAGGAACCGCCGCCCGCCCACGGCCGTCACGTACCTGGGCGCCGTCTCGCCCATCATGGCGCGGAATGCGTCCAGGGAATGTACGCCCTGGTTCGCGAGCTGGTTGGAGAAGTCGATGTCCCAGCGGAACATGTACGGCGCGAGCGTGTAGCGGAACCCGCGCCAGGCGCGCGGCCCCAGCCAGGCATCCCAGTCCAGCCCAGGGGAAGGCTCGCATGGCGCGCAGCGTCCAACGCCGAACGGACCGTAGTTGTGCGCCCATGAATGGCGGCAGCCGAGAAGCCTGCCGTAGCGGCCGCTGTCGATCTGCGCCTTGAGGCGCTTGTACGATTCGGTTGCGCGGCGCTGGATGCCCACGGCCACCACGCGGCCGGACTTCGTGGCCTCGTTGACCATGAAGCGGCCTTCTGCGACCGTCGCGGTGAGCGGCTTCTCGCAGTAGACGTCCTTGCCCGCACGCACGGCGTCCACGAGCTGCAGCGCATGCCAATGGTCCGGGGTGGCGATGCACACGGCGTCGACCTCCTTGTCCTCCAGCAGCTTCCGGTAGTCGCGGTACAGCCTGGGCGGATGCGGGAACTTCTCGTCCAGGTTCGGGATGAACCAGGGCTCCTTGCCGCCCAGCGAGCAGTATTCGAGTATCTTGGGATCGATGGCCGCATGGTCGCGCTTCAGATACGGCTCGTACACGTCGCAGAGCGCGGTGACGTCCACATCCGGCATGCGCATGAAGCTCTGCAGCAGCTGCGAGCCGCGGTTGCCTACGCCGATGAAGCCCATGCGTATCCTGTCGAGCGTGCCTGCCGCCCGTGCAACGTATGGTGCCGCCGCTACCGCCGCGGCCGTCTTTATGAACATGCGTCTTTTCATCGTATCACCTTTCTTTCCTGTGGCTGGAACATACCGTGTTCATCTGACCTGCTTCAGTTCGGCCGGTGGCGTCGTCGCGATCTTGAGCAGGACGCCGGATATTCTATCCTATCGCGTCGGCCAAAGCAACCACTTTATGTCCTTCACGAAAAGCAACTGGATTATCGCCTTGCCCGCGCGCGTACATTATGCTATCATACGTCCGCCATGAAAAAACTCCTACTGACGATCGCGGCCCTGTCCGCAATGGGAATGTACGGCGCCGTCACGGACGGTCTCGCCGCAAAGGTCGACGATGAATGCATCACCATCGGCGATGTACTCTCCGAGGTACGCCGGAACCCGTCCGTGCGCGAGGAATTCACCCTCGCCGCCCAGGACCGCGCCAAGCTGGCCGAACTCTACAAGAAGGCCGTGGACGCGATAATCGACCGCAAGCTCATCCTCAAGGCCGCCGCCGAGAAGAAGATGGACATGCAGGAATGGGTCGTCGACAACCGGGTGCGCGAAATCGTCAAGGAGAACTTCCATGGCGACCGCAACGAGCTAGAGGCGGAGCTGCAGAAGACGAAGACCCCGTTCGACGAATGGCGCAACATAATCCGCGAAGACCTCATAATCGCCGGCATGCGATACCAGATGATCGACAAGCATCTGCAGCATGTCTCCCCCAGCGCCATGCGCCAGGAGTTCGAGGAGCACCGTTCCCGCTATTCCGACGCCGCCAAGACCACGGTCAGCGTGATACTGCTCAAGCCGGCCGGCGACGGGGAGCCATCGGTCAAGGACCGGGCCGACTCCATTCTCAAGAAGCTCGCCGCGCCCGGCGCCGACTTCGCCGCACTGGCTCGCGAATACTCGTCCGACTCCCATGCGAAGGAAGGCGGGGTGTGGAAGGACGTGAAGCCCGAGGAGGCATTCCGCGCCGAGATCGCCGACGCCATCGCCGCGCTCAAGGTCGGCGAGCATTCGGGTCTCGTGGACCTCGACGGCTGGGGCTTCATCGTCAGGAAGGATTCCGAGACGGCCGAGAAGACCCTCACCTTCGCAGAGGCATACGACAGGATCGTGCGCAACATCCGGCGCGCAGAGGCCGCAAAGGCGTACAACGCCTGGTTGGGCCGCTTGCGGGCGAACGCCTTCATCAAGATCTACCCCATGCCGGAGAAATGAGCCTGAACCCTGCCAGTCCCAGCCAGGTCAAGGCGTGGTGCCTGGCGAACGGGTTCCATCCCAATCGGACGCTTGGGCAGAACTTCCTGATCGATCTGAATGCGCGCGAAGCCATTCTTGATGCCGCCGGGATCGTGCCCGGCGAACGGATCCTCGAGATCGGTCCGGGGCTTGGCGCGCTAACGCAGGGGCTTCTGGCGCGCGGTGGCATGGTGACGGCCGTGGAGAAGGATTCCATCCTGGCCGAACGGCTGCCGTCCGCCCTTGGAAATCCCCAGAACCTTTCAACGATCGCGGCGGACGCGCTCGATCTCGCCAAGCGCGGCGAGCTGGACGGATTCCCGAAGATGGTCTCCAACCTGCCGTACCAGTCTGGTACGCGCATCCTGCTGGAGCTTACCCGCCGGCTCGACAGGTCCGCACCCGGCGGCGAAGATGCCTCGTCCGGCACAGACGCCCTCTCCACGATCGTCGTGATGGTGCAGACCGAGGTCGCGGAGCGGCTCGCCGCCGGCCCGGGTTCCAAGACGCGCGGACTGGCCGGCGTTTGGACGCAGCTCGACTACGACGTGGAGATGGTCCGCGACGTCAAGGCCAGCTGCTTCTGGCCCGTGCCGCAGGTGGGATCCACCGTAATAAGGCTCGTGCGCCACCACCGCAACGACGCCCTCCCGGCGGCGCTGCGCGATCTGCTGCGCCGTCTCGTCAAGCGCGCCTTCGAGCACCGCCGCAAGCAGCTTGGCAGCATCTTCAAGGGGATCGTGCAGTCTACCGCACGGGCCGAACAGCTTTCAAACGACGACTGGATTGAACTAGCGAAAGGACTCATCGATGAAAACGCCTGAAGAATTCCTCGAAGACAATGGCTTTGAAGTCCGCACCCTGGACCGTGCGGCCCTGCTCGCCGCCTTCCAGCGCGAGATGGAGGAGGGCCTTGCCGGACGCCCCTCGTCGCTCCAGATGATCCCTTCATACGTCTCGCCCGAGGGCGAGCTGCGGCGCGACGTCCCCGTGACCGTGCTCGATGCCGGCGGCACGAACCTGCGCGGCGCCACGGTGTGCTTCCCGTCCGGGGCGGACGGCGCCACGATCGAGCACCGCGAGAAGGGCCAGATGCCAGGCGCCACCAGCCATGTGACGCCCGATGAGTTCTACGAGGCGTTCGCGGCCCATGTCAGGCGCACGGCCCCGTTCGCGAAGGATCCGTCGATAGGCTTCTGCTTCTCGTACGCCTGCGAGACGTCCCGCGAAGGCGACGGTCGGCTGCTGTACTGGACCAAGCAGATCCAGGCACCCGATGTGATCGGCCAGTGGGTAGGCGCGGAGCTCGCAAGGCGCCTGGATCCACGCCCCCCGCGCATCCTCGTGCTGAACGACACCGTTACGACCCTGCTCGCCGGCAAGTCCATGGAAAAGCCGGGCACGCGACGGTCCGCATACATCGGGTTCATCCTCGGTACCGGCACCAACGTGGCGTATGTGGAGAAGAACAAAAACATCCTGAAGGCCCAGCCGCTGGATCCAGCCGGGACAATGGTGATCGACGCCGAATCGGGCGGCTTCGGGAAGATCCGCCAGTCGGCCTTCGACCGGGCGATGGACGCTAAGACCCACGATGCCGGCAAGCAGGTGTTCGAAAAGATGATCTCCGGCGCATATCTCGGACGCCTCGGGCTGGAGGTGCTGAAGGCCGCGTCCCGCGAAGGGTTCTTCTCAAAGGAGGCGGCGGGCATCATGGCGCTGGGCTCGCTGGAGTCCCTGGATCTGGACAACTTCTGCGCCAGCATCAAAACCGATCGCGCCAACCCCCTCGACAGGATCTTCGCCGACGAGAACGACCGCAGGATAGCGCGTCGGCTGGCGACGCCCGTCTTCGAGCGCGCGGCCATCCTCACCGCCATCCATCTGGCCGCCTTCATCCTGCAGACGGGCGGCGGCACCGACAAGGAGGCACCGGTAGCCGTTTGCATAGACGGCTCCACATACTACAAGACGCGCACCGTATCCTTCCCGAAGGTGGTACAAGGCGAGCTGGATGCCCTTCTCGTGCCGCGGAACATCGCCTTCGAGCTGACGCCCTGCCCGGATGACGCCCCGATGGTCGGCGCCGCGGCAGCCGTGCTCCTCCAGGCCCAATAAGGCACTTAAAGCCCTCATGGAACGACAGAAGGGGCCGGCGCAGAGCCGACCCCTTTCTGTATCGTCCGGAAAAACGAGATTCGCGGTCAGTCGCGGCTCGAACCCCACGCGTAGTGCGCGAAGGCCTTGTTGGCATTTGCCATCTTGTGCACGTCGTCGCGCTTCTTGATGACGTTGCCCTGGCCCTGGAACGCATCGGCCACCTCGGCGGCAACGGCGGCGGCCATGCCCATGCCATGACGGCCGGCGGCAAACGTCGTCATCCAGCGGAGGGCCAGCGAAAGCTGGCGGACGGGATTGATCATCACGGGCACCGGGAGCGTGGTACCGCCGACACGGCGGGTCTTCACCTCGGTCTGCGGCTTCATGTTCTCGATGGCCTTGGCGAATATCTCCACGGGATCGGTGATGGTCTCGGTCTTGTCGCCCTCGGTCCTCTGGAACTTGGAGGGATCCTTCTCCACCATCTCCTTGATCTTGTCGATCGCGCCATATACGATCCGCTCGGCGGTCGTCTTCTTGCCATCCTTCATTATGACGCGGATCACATGGGCTATAAGCTCGGAATTGTACTTGGGGTCGACGGAAACCCGCTTGACGATCTTTCTTGCACGTCTTGACATGTCCTACTCCCCTTACTTCTTCTCTTCCTTCTGGTGCTTGACGCCGTACTTGGAACGGCTGCGGTTGCGACCGGCAACGCCCAGCGAGTCGAGCACGCCGCGAACGATGTGGTAGCGGACGCCAGGAAGGTCCTTCACACGGCCGCCGCGCACCAGCACAACGCTGTGCTCCTGAAGATTGTGCCCTTCGCCAGGGATGTAGGCGGTAACCTCCACCCCCGTGGTAAGGCGCACACGGGCAACCTTGCGGAGCGCGGAGTTAGGCTTCTTGGGCGTCATCGTCTTTACGACGAGACAAACACCGCGGCGCTGAGGACAAGCCTTCAGCGCCGGCGATTTCGAATGCGTTGCGAGGGGATGACGCCCCTTGCGGATCAGCTGATTTATAGTCGGCATGAATGTGTTTTTCCTTGTTTTTCCGAAACGGGTGGATAATATACCAAATATTCCGTTCAGTTGCAAGGGGGATAATGCCGTTTTTTAGTTGCGCCCACTTCCCCCCTTCTACCTGGCAATGAGCGGCAGATCCTCCCCGGGGCCAGGCATGTCGCGCGCCCCGACCGGTCCACCGTCCGTGGCTAAACCGGTCCCGAACGACCCCGGCCGCAGCCTGTAGTCGCACTTCGCCTCATCGACGAACTGCGGTTCTCCGTAGAAGGAATCGGCGTCCATCCCAGTGACGCGCTGGTAGCGGGCGAACTCCTCCGGTCCGGATTCGAAGAAGAAGTTCTCCTTGCCGATCTTCCGGCGCTTGGCGGAGGGGATGTCCAGAGCGTCATTGCGGTAGATACCATTCTCCGGCACCCAGTAGAGGTTGTGCGAGAACACCGCCCCGCGCCGCCAGTCGTCCAGAACGCGCACGGCCCGCTCGGTGGTGCGGCAGAACACGTTGTCGCGCACTACTATGTTGGTGCATGGCGCGGGGTTCCTGTAGCTGAGCACGTGCGCGCCGTTCCGGTCCGGACGCTGGGCGTGGCTCCACGCTCCGCCAGCATCGACGCACGTGTTGTGCTCGAATACGATGTCCGAGGTGTAGCTGCGCGTGTCGTGGTTCCAGTACTCTAGCGAATACTCGCATTTCCAGATCACGTTGTCGCGGAAGGTTATGTGGTGTATCGGGTGCGGCGAACGCGAGGTCTGCGGGGTGAGCGCGGCATCGTACACCTGCCAGATGCGGCACCGTTCGACCGTGTTGCTCCACGCCGGGCTCCAGTACTCCACGGCGTTGCCGAAGCGCACTGGATGGCGCTTCCCCTTGGCGTCCGTACGCCAGTGCTGCACGCTCCCCCCGATCCAGCCCATATCGCAGTTCCGCACCGTAAGCCGCTTCGCTCCGGAACCGGCGAAGGCGAAGCCGCCGGTGTACATGATCGCGAGCGAATCCCATACGATGTCGTGGAGGTTGACGTGGGGGATGACCACCATGCGCTTCGCGAGCTCGATGGAGCGGAACATCTCCCCCGGATTGCGCGGCAGCCTTACGAACACACGGTCGGTATCGATGTCGTACCAGAAGTCAAGCTCGTTGACAAGCTGGTCCCTCGCCCACTTCTTCACACCCCAGCGCCTGCCATGGTCGCAGATGAAGATGCCCACATCCTTCTCGTCGAAACCGGCGTAAGGATCAAGGTACGCCTCGTGGAGCGACACGGGCATGAGGTCGAAGGTCGTGCCGGCTGAGATGTCGCTTCCAATGTTGAAGTGCAGGCAGGCGTTGTCGAGCCTGACCCTCGCGTTCCGAAGCAGCAGCAGCGTAAACGTACGCCAGGCTCCGTCCGGCGGAAGCACGCCGTCCTTGATCTCCGCCACATGCTTGGACCTCCATGGATACGCTGGTTCGAGCACCTGCACCGGCTTGGTGAGGGTCATCGGCTTGGACGCACGCGCCTTGAACGTGAACAGGAGCGGCTTCCTGTCGGCCACGGCAGGCCCCCACAGCTGCAGATGGTTGCTTTTGGCACTGTCGGGACGCTCGGTGCATGTAACCCGCCAGAACGTCTCGCCGTTCTCGGTAGTGCGGCGGAAGGTCCCCTTCACGCCCTCCTGGAACGAAGGATGCCACTTGCCGCCGTCCTTGAAGTCCATGACCAGGCGTTCCTTGCGCGGAACCTGCCGGCGCGTCACCCAGATGCCGCCGCCATCGTCCAGCCAGTGCTCCGGTCTGGACCGGTCCTCGCTGCCGAGGAAGCAAGGCTTGGGTCCCGTGCCATAGGCTCCGTACCGTACCGGGTTGCCTGGCTCGCCGCTTGCGGAATACAGCGTCCCGCGCCACACTGATCCGCGCCTGAAGAGCACCGTGTCGCCCGGCTTCAGCGAGTATTCGCATTCATTGACCTTGTCGAGTGAACGCCATGCGGTCTTCTCGCTCAGACCGTCCGCAGAATCATCGCCATGCTCCGAGTCGGCATAGTACACCGTGGCCCCGGCGGCGCAGGTCCACGCGCACACGAGCGCGCAGGCCCTCCGCACGAGGACGCTCCTACCATCTGGTTCCATCATCATGTACATCACAGCTCCCTGTCTTGCTCATCTACCTTCGAAGAAGTCCCGGCACATGCGGCTTTCAAGCTCGATGAGGCGGCCTATCGACCATTCCGTTCCGGCCAGAAGACCCTGCACGCGGCGGCGCGAGTCCTCAGACCCCACGCCATCCATGCTGCAGTTCGCCTCGCCGGGCGATGCCAGCGCCACTGCGATGCGCCCCTTCTTCATGGCTTCAAGCGCATCGTGCCTGCCGCCCCGCGTCTTGAACGGATCGGGTTCGCCGGCGAGATGCTCGATCGATGCACCGCCCGATCCCACGCAGATCTCCACGGGCGTACGCCAGCGCTTGGCATTGTCGGGCGTGAGCACGAACGCCTTCACCGCAAGGATGTCGTCGGGGTAGAACTCGAAGATCTCGACCTTGTACCCGTCGCGCCGACGTGTCTCCAGAAACTTGAACCTGTCCGCGACGGCGCGGCTCTTCTCCACAAGGATGCGCCGCTGTTCCATCCGCAGCCACGTGAGGATCTTCTCCGTGCGGCCGTCTGGGCGATCCGGCAGGAAATCAGCCTCGGTGGTGACATGCGACCAGCCCCACGCCTTGCGACCCGTGAGTCCATCCGGCGGATACAGCTGCTCGGGCGTATGCTCGCGCTCGGCGTGCGCCTGCTCGACCGCCGGCATGAGCGACCCTGGCAGCTCGCCCGAACCAAGGAAGAGCTTACCTATCCATGGCAGTGCCGATTCCGGATGGAAGCTGTGGTCGTGCGGGTCGCAGTTCGCCGCCTCGTGGAACCGCTCGTACGTAAGCCCGGTCACGTCCCTCAGGTCCACACCGTCGTATTTGCGCGCCTTGGGGTCCGCGTAGCGGTCGTAGTAGTGCACCGTCAGGTTCTCGGGATGGCCCGTCAGCTCGTACGCGCGCCTGACATCCTCGATCACGTTCTTCCACGGACCGCCCTCGTTGAGGAGAAGCGGCTTTGGAGCGAACGCGATCGCCTTCTCGACGTACGATCCGCCGCCGGACGTCTCGCCGGCGGGAATGTCCGTGGTGGAGATCTTGCGGGCCGCGTGATCGCACAGAAAATCGTTGAAGTTGCAGGCGGTGATCTCGTCCGACACGAGCGCCGCGTTGATGATGGAGGCTCCGCGCGAAAGCCCGGAGACCGCTATCCTCGCCGGGTCGACCAGCCCTTCCCGCTTCAGCAGCTTCACGCTCGCAAGGACCGTCCACGTGGAGAGCGTGTTGACGTCCATCCCCACCAGCGGGAAAAGCTTGTTGCATTCGCGGATGTGGTTGTAGCACGTCATGTCGTCGTAGCACGAGTGCGCGTTGCAGGTGTTCTCCACCGCCACCGCGATCATCCTCATCTTCACATACCACCACGCCTGCCTGTTCCTGAGCGGGAACATGGTGAAGTAAGGGTTCTTCTCCCCGGCGAGCCCCTCCACCGAACCGCCGCCGCCCGGCTTGCAGATGACGGCCGGCGTGCGCCCGGGCCGCGCGTTGTCCGGTACGAGCATCAGCAATCTCACCGCAAGCCGCTCGAACGGATACCACTCATACGTCCTCAGCTCGTAGCCTTCGCGCCTTTCGCGCTTGAGCAGCGCGAACTCGGGATTCTCCGGCATGCCCTTGGTGAACTGCTTCACGAGACGGGCGCGGAATTTCTTCCGCCACCCGAGGAACGTCTCGCGGTCCTTGAGATACGGATGCATGCCGGAGGGATTCGCCTCCTTGAACTTCCTGAGAGCCCACGTCATCGTGCGCTCGGTACGGCCGTCGGCGCGCTCCGGCACGTAGTCGGTGCTGGACATCATGCGCTTCTCCGCCGCCGGCATACATTGGGCAGGCTGGACGATGTCGGACAGGGACAGTCCCGTCAGCACGCGCAGGCGCTCTTCGTCCTGCTGCCTCATGGATGCCTTCCCCTTCAGCCACTTGTCGAGAAACGCCAGCCCTGCCTGCAGGACCGGCTTGACTGGTGTGTGCTGGTCGAGCCTGGGGTCGATGAACACGAGATTGCGGACCCCCTTGACCATGCCGAGGCTCCAGGCGCCGTCGACATCGCCTGCGAGGATGCACAGCGGCTTCCCCCCGCCATCGGAGACAAGTCTGCCATGGGTAAGGCCGCCGGCCTTCATCGCCGCCAGCTTCTCGCCGAAATACCATGTGTCGTTCCAGTTCGACCGTTCCCAGCACAGGCTGGGGTCGCTCGCCAGGACAGCCTTGATCCGCGGATCGCGCATTCCCGCGTAAAGCGCCATCTTGGCGCCAAGCGAATGGCCGGCGATGCCTATGCGGTTGGTGTCAACGCGCCTGTCTTGCATAAGCATGTCCACAAGCAGCTCGGTATCGGCCAGCAGCTTGCCCATCCCCGACCATTGCGGCCAGTCCTTCATCAGCGCCTCGCCGGCATCGGCCCAGCGGGTGAAGTCGTCGCGCAGCTTGGATGATGGACGATATGTGAGATGGTAGCAGTCGGCGTTGATGCAGATGTATCCGCGGCGGGTCAGCTCTGCCATCAGCGGCACCGCGCCGAACTGCGCGTCCGTGGATTCGCTGTCCAGCTCATGCCCGATCAGCGCCTCGGCATAGTAGAACGGTGTGACTACCGCAGGACATGTCCGTCCGGCGGGACATCCCCGCGGAATGGTCATCACCACGCGCTGCCGCGTGCCGGGACCGTTCGCCTGCCAGTACACCTCAGCGTCGAAATCCCTGAATGAAAGGCGTCGTACGAATTCCACCCGGCGCTCGAAGACATATCCGGCGGGCACCTTGAGAACCTCGTCGAACGAGGAGATGGCGGCAGGTCCGCCATACGCCGGAAATCCGGCCATCGCCATGTACACGGCGGCCGCCAATGCCACCACGGAACACCTGGTCAAGCGGTCCATCATCCTATCCTATGCCTTTCTGTCGTAGACGGCCACGACGCGGAAATCCTCGTCGTGCGGATCCACGAGGTAGACGCGGTAGCGTTCGCCGCCCGGAAACACCTTCACGACCACGTGGTACTGCCCGAGCGGCGGCACCTTGTAGCCGTACTTCGCCTCGCCGTTCTTCTGCTCGTCCCAGACAAGCTGCGGCAGCAGGAGCGGCCGGCCCCCATCGTGCGCGCCCGCGCGCCACATGCGGTC
>JAFXTB010000145.1 GCA_017525225.1 Kiritimatiellia bacterium | reverse complement strand
GTTCTCCAGCCCGTCGCCGTCCCAGTCGAACGGCAGCACGGGCGGATAGGCCGTCGTGCGGTCGGGGTAGCGGTAGACGAACGAGCCGTCCGCGAAGAACTCCGCCTGGAGGTTGGTCGGGTGCGAGAGGTCGCGTCCGTAGAGCCCGTTTTCCCAAGTGGCGAGAAGCGAGTTGGACGGCGTCGCCGCGTGCCAGAAGAAGGATGGCGCGGACGGGTCGCGCCGCGAAAGCGGCGGCAGGGATAGGGGCGCGTCGAAAGGCACGGGGAAGTACGTGGTCGCGGCGTCGGGGCGGAACTCTCCGCAGGCGAAAACGGTGAGCGCCGTAGCCATCCCGCCGTGCCACGGGAAGCCGTCGGCATCGGGGAACGGGATGCGGACGGCATCCTCGAACGCGCCGCGCAAGAACCAGCGGAAGTTCGTGACGGTGCCTTCCGGCGGCAAGGCGAACGGCTCGGCCGGACCGGGCGTACCGGCAGGCGAACCGGCATTGGGAGAACCGGCGACCGGCGGCAGAGGCGGCGGCAGCACCGGCGGCGGAATGTTCGCCGGCGGCGAGTTGGTCTTCTCGCTTGCGAAGACGATGAACACGGCGAGGAAGGCTGCGGCGGCGAAGCGCTGGAAGGCAGACATCCTGCGCACGGCGGAGCGGATTGCCTCGAACACACCCAGCGCCTCGATCTTGAGGCACAGCCACGCGAGGGACACCACCACGAGCAGCGCCACAAGCGCCGCCTCAAGCGATTTCGCCATCGCATCTGCAAGTTCGTCGATCAAGCTCCAAGCCTCGACATTCCAGACTTCCCTTCTCCCTGCCCTCTCCGGCCGTGATTATACCAAACGCCGCTTTGCCGCATCAAGCGGAAACGGGTGGTCACCTGATCTCCGCAGTTTGCCATAATAACGGACACTCTTGACAAAGGCAGATAAGGTTTTCGACAAGCCCGTTTGCCAAATACTGGACACTATGAGTAAAATGGAGGCATGGGAAACATGTCACGAATGGCGACAAGCGAGTACATAGGCATGAAGCGCAGGGCGTACGCCCAAGCGGACCGTGCAAACCGAAAGCGCATCCTGGACGAGGTGTGCGAGACGACTGGCTACGAACGAAAATACGCGAACCGTCTGCTGACCGGGAACCGGAAGTTCCGCGAACACAAGGGCAGGGGGAAGACTTACGGCGAGGACGTCGCCGAGGTGCTGAAGAGGGTCTGGCGCGAGGCCGGATGCCCGTGCCTACCGTACTTCAAGGCGGAGGTGGAGCGCTGGGCGGAAGAGTAGACACAGTAGACACAGGGTCTGACCCCATTGGTGGAGTAAGAGTGGTGGAGTAATCTCATGACAGCACCTCGACGCACGAGAAGTACGCCACGCGCCACATCCGCGCCACGAAACGGGTACGCTCGTCTTCGCCGAGATAGAACGCCCGGTTCGCGATACGGCTGATCAGGTGACAGCACCTGTCGGGAACAAAATCTCTAGGTTGCCTCATGCCGCACAGTATATCATAAATACTCCTACTCCACCACTTTTACTCCACCAGTGGGGTCAGACCATCGGTTCCCGCTATTTTAAATTCATTCAACTTGCTACGGGATTTTAAAGCGGGCGCATTATAGCAAAAGGACCTATTTGCGTGCAAGTCGCAATTTGCTTTCATGGCACGCCCCGCTTGTCGCTCCCCGCACCGCCCTTCCCGGCGGCCGCTGGGCGCGGTACTACCGGCCTCGAAGCCCCTCTATCTCCTATTTCTTCCTGAAGGCAAGCCTGCGGCCGGCTTCTCCGAAGACAAGCGGCGTCATGCCGCCCGGGAACCTTACCGAAACCTCATCGAAATAGGCAATTTTCGGATGGCTTGCAAAGTTGAACCGCGTGATTCCACCGGCGAGATCAAGCTCAAGCTTCGTCTTTTCCTTTGCCATCAGGATCGGCTCGCCATCCCCGACCGTAAGCAGGATCGCCTGTCTGGGACCGGTCGCAAGCGCAATCCTGCCGTTTCCGGCGTCGCGACCCGGCATGTATGCGTACTGCTCTCGCATGAAGTTGCATCCATTGCGCGCGTCAAGCGCATAGTGAAGCCCGTTTCGCACCGTAACACCATACCATGCAAGGCCACCTTCACCCCCGGTCACGACGAGCGCATACGGACCGGTCTTGGGAGCAACGACCTTGAACGTGTCGGTGTCGCATGGCGTCACGGACTCTTCGCGCATCAAGTGCAGTTCGCTGTCGAGAAGCGCGTAGTGCAATGCAACCGGACGCTTACGCCCTGCGACATGGCGAATCGAGACTTCGATGTTCTCGCCGTCCTTGGCATAGATGAAAACCACCTGGCGCTCCCTGAGCACGAATTCATGGTCAGCGCCGCTGCCGTCGCCTTCCGGCACGAGGTCGGGGACGGTCACATCGCTCCACGCGAGCGGGGCTGCAAGCGCCTTGGTTTTCTCGCGGGGAATACGCTTCCCCGCGCCAGGCGTGCCGGCGGCGATATCCGCGCACATCGCCTCGTTCGCCTTCCGAAAGGCCGTCCAGTAGTCGGCGGCGGTCGTGCCTTGCGGCAGACGATAACTGGGCTTGGCGCTTTCGTTGCCGGGAAGAAGCATCCCGAGACTCCACAGCGAATAGCCGGCGGAATGCGCCGCCGCCTGGTATACGGCCGGGGCAATGTCCGAAGGCCTGTAGCAGTTCGGGCGGATCCACGGAACGGAGAGGTTCTGGGGATTTGCCGCGACGGACTTCCCGACGTGATCCAGCACGGTGTCGCTGAACCCCTCGCCGTTGTACATGTCCCAGTTGTCTATGACGGCCGGGATGCCGTCCGACGCAAGAACGCGATTCAAGATGCTTCCGTAGAACGGCCCCTTGAATGCCGGCATGTAGCCGAGAACGACGTTTTTGTCCACTGCACGAAGCGCCGCGACGAACTCCCTGACCGCCAATTCGGTCCGCCCGACGAAGAACTGCCGGTATTCCTTGAACCGGCCCTTCCCGTCAAGAGCGGACCGACGCTTCGACGCCGGGATCGACGGGGAGAATTCCTTGTAGACATCGCAGAACCCGGTCCAGTTCACGTCGTCGTAGCTTAAGACGGCCGGTATGGTCTCGACGTCGAACTTGAGCGTGGCGAACGGAAGCTCGCCGTGGTGTCTGAGGAACTGGAAGGCATGGGCGAACAACTGCCGCCAAACGGCGGAATCAGTCAGCAGAAAAGTGCCCTCAAGCCTGTTCCCCTCCTCGTCTACGACGCACGGGAGGTCGGCATGTTCCTTCCAGGCGGCGACACGCTTGGCGTTGTAGGGAACCGGATAAAGGTAAAGCTGGAAGATCAGGCCTTTGGAGTTGGCGTATTCCATCAGGGAACGTGTCTCCTGCAGATGCGGCTCCAGATTGAAAGTACGGCGTTTGTCCTGGATCTTCACCTCTATCGAGTTGAATTTCGCTTCTGCGCATCTGTCGATGAGGTATCGCACTTTGTCCTGGCTGGTGTTGAGGAACCATCCATAATATCCGGACAACATGCGCTCCGGCAGTTTGACCTCGGTTCGCGCCGCGTCCGCCGCGGCGGAGTCAGATCCTCCACTGGCGAGCGCGACGATCGCGTTCCACAGCTTGTCCGGGTGGTTCGAGCGTATGCGCCTCGTGCCACCCTCGAACGCGGCAACCGCCTCGCCCGCGTCGTCGGTCACCGGCGAATCGGGATGTGCCGTGGTGCCGCATGCGCCATCTATCATGCCACGCGAAACGAGCTTGCCAGACGGCAATATGAGCGCCGTCACCGGCTCATCCTGCCAGTGCGGCCGGTCGCACTGGCGCGCCGCCACCCGCGCCACGAGCACCGCCGTGTTCGTAGGGTCGCCGGAATAGTACGCGAGGTAGTGGCTGTCCCCCATCGCCACAGACGTGACGTTGCCCGAGTCGTACGGACGCTTCCTGCCGCCTCTCGCCACCTGCACCGGCGCCGGCCAGCATTCCGGGCGGTCGAACACGTCCTGGACCTTCGCCGTACGCCGCCAGAGGATTCCCTGCCCGCGCTGGTAGTAGTAGTGCGACACCACTCCCGCCTCGCCGTCGTAGATGAGCGACGGCGTGGATTCCAGCACGTCGCGGATGTTCGTGCGCGACTTCTTCCACGTGACGCCGCCATCGAGAGACGTGAGCTGGAACTGCCGCCTCACGGCGCCCTCGGAGCGCCCTATCGCGAGGAGCCTACCGTCGCCCAGCGGCACCGCGCATATCTCCGTGGGCCAGTCCTGCTTCGCGAGGCCGCTCTCCACGGTGCGCTGCTCCCATGTCTTCCCGTCATCGCGGCTCACGAGCGTGCCCCACGAGTTGCCGGCGCCGGACCGGTAGTTCCCCGCGAACCACAGCGACATCAACGCGCCGCGCACGCTGAAAATGCCGGTTATCTGTATCGGCTCGGGCGAAAGCTCCGGCGCGGAGATCTTCTCGAAGGCGATGCCATCCACGGTGCGGTGAAGCTCGTGCCGTATGTGGCCATGCCCCCGGCAGTTCATCCAGAAGAGAGCCGCGCCGGTGGAGTCGCGCCCGGCCCCCTCCACGCCCTCGCAGATGACCGGGTCGTTCACGATGCACACCTCGGGCGTCCACGTGCGCCCGCAGTCCGTGGAGGTGCGCACATACGCCCCTCGCGAACCCTCCACCGAGTGGCCCTTGCCACGTCCGTACGCGCAGACGAGCCTCCCGCCCGTCACCTGTATCATCGGCCACGAGTTGTAGCCGTCGACGTCCTGCACCACCGAGAGGCGCGCCATCGGCGAAATCCCCGCCGCGCCGACGCAAAACACCGCCGCCGCGATTCCGCACAGCATCGCTGCCTTGAATCTATCCACTTCAGTCATCAGCCATTCTCCATTGAATACCACATGACCCGTCAGGGCAGCTTGAACTTCGCGCGGAAGCGTCCTATGAGATCGCGCAGGAACGGCGAGGGCGTCTCGCCGTAGGCCGTTTGCATCTCCGCCAGGGCGCGAGGTGCGAACTCGGGCCGCTCCGTGGACAGCGCCATCAGCGCCTGCCAGACGATCTGCCGCAGTTCCCGGCGATCCTCCAGCCTGACGGCGCGGGCAAGCCCGGCATGCGCCCAGTAGAGCGCGGACGCCATGGGATTGGTCCAGTCAAGCGTGCCGTATTCGGCATCTACGGCGTCCATCCGTCCCTTGTCGAGCTTGACGGCGGACCAGTCGCCCGAGGCGCGCGCGGCCTCCACCATGTTCCGCCACTGTGCGCGGTAGTAGGGCGAGGCGCTATCAAGCCGGCCGCCGATCTTGGCCAGGAAGAGCCAGGCTATCTCGCGGTGGATCACGGGATCCTCCGGATTCAGCCGGAGCCCGTCGTCGCGCAGAAGCCTCAGGCCTGCCTGCACCCAGCGCCAGCGCTCGGGCGCATCGGGCATCATCACGGATACGTTGTACGCGAGGTTCCAGGCGGCATACGCCCATACCTCGGGCGTATGCGGTTCGAGCATCGTGAGCGTGGTGGCGAGCTGCGCCAGCTCCGCGTAGCGCCCTTCCTCCTGCAGACGGTCCGCGCGGAACCACACCACCTCCGCGATCAACCCTCGGAAGCCGCCAAGGCCGGCCACTATCATCTCCGACTGCGTCTCGCCTGCGGTGCCGGTGCGCGGTTGAAGGCGCCACGCGCCACATGCGCAGACCATCAGGAACAGCGCGACCCCAAAGGCCTTGAAGCCAGCATGGGAGCAGGGGCAGGTCATGCAAAGCCGTTCTCGATGAGCATTTCCATGGTAAGGCCGCCCTGGCCGGGATCGTCCTCCTCGGGCGCAGTCTCGGCAATCCGCCGCGCATAGCGCCCAAGCACGTCGGTCTCGAGGTTCACCTCGGCGCCAGGACGCAGCGTCCCGAGATTCGTCTGCTCCGCCGTCGTAGGGATGACGTCCACCTGCAGCCAGTCGTCGCCAAGCCCGGAGACCGTGAGTGACACGCCGTTTATGGCTATCGACCCCTTGAGAACGGTGGCTGCGGCGACCACATGCCCGCAGGCGAACCTGAGGGCGAAGTCACGTCCCTTCGGTGTTCGGGAAAGAAGCCGCCCGCGCGCGTCCACGTGCCCTTGCACCACGTGCCCTCCGAGGCGCGCGCCCGCGCGGAGCGCGCGCTCGAGGTTCACCCTGGCGCCAGGCGGCAGGCTCGAAAGCGTGGAACGCCTCTCGGTCTCCTCCAGGACGTGCGCCGTAAAGCGCGAGCGGTCGCAGTCCGCCACCGTGAGGCATACGCCGTCGACAGCGACCGACTCGCCCTTCTCAAGCGGTTCCGGCCAGGGCTGGAAGCCGATCTCCAGCACAAGGCCGCGGCCGCGCGACACGCGGCGCACGGTCCCCACGCGCTCTATGAGTCCGGTGAACATCCGTTCTGCCGCCTGCGCTCCGGCCCTCGCGGCGCACTAGCGCTGCACGCGCGCGTTGCCGGCGTATACGTCCCACACCTGCTTTTCGTCGGCAGGTTCGGCGTAGTCGTTGAGCGAACTTGCCGCCATCACGCCGGACGCCCATCCGAACTGGGCGCACTTGTCGCCGCCCCAACCCTGCAGCACGCCGTACAGCAGGCCGCCCGTGAAGCCGTCGCCGCCGCCGATGCGGTCGAGCACGTCGATGTCGCGCGGCTCCTCCACGAACCACTTGCCGCCCGCACGCACTATCGCACCCCAGAGGTGGTGTCCGGCGGATACCACCTGGCGGAGCGTCGTGGCGTACATCTGCGCGTTGGGATACTTCTTCGCGACCTTCTCGATCATCTCCTTGAAGGATTCGATCTTGCCCTTGAGGTCCTTGCCGCCGGCCTCGGGTCCCTTGAAGCCGAGGCAGAGCTGGAAGTCCTCCTCGTTGCCCACGAGGATGTCGGCGACGGACGCGATCTGGTGGAACGCCTTGGAAAGCTCGGCCTCGCGTCCCTTCCAGAAGGTCGCGCGGTAGTTGAGGTCGAAGGAGACGAGCGTGCCGTACTTCTTCGCGGCCTTGGCGAGCGCGAGGCAGCACTTGGTCGTCTCGGGGCTCATGGCGGCGATGAGGCCGGAGAGATGCAGGATCTGGACGCCGTCCTTGCCGAAGATCTTCGCGCAGTCGTAGTCCTTCGCGTCGAGGGTGCGGCCGACCTCGCCGGCGCGGTCGTTCCAGACGCGCGGCGCGCGGAGCCCGAATCCGGAATCGGCTATGTTGAACTGGTGGCGGTAGCCCCACGGACCGCCCTGCGGCACGTCCTTGCCGATGAAGGCGATGTTGCGCGCCCTGAGCTGCGCCTTGATGAACGCGGCCATCGGGCTGCCGGCGACGAACCGCGTGAGCACGAGGCATTCCGGCCCGAGCGACGACGTGACGTTCAGCACGTTTGTCTCGGCGCTCGTCGCCTGCAGGAGGAAGCGGTTGGAATTGTGCACTGCCATGCGGTTCTCGGGCGTGATCCTGAGTCCCATGGACGAGACGCACGCCACGGCGTACTTGCAGTTCTTGCGAATTTTCATGTTGTCGAGCCTTTCGGTGTGTTGTTGAAAAACTGGCACTATGATACCATTTAACTGCGTGGAAAGCAAGCGTCCTGCCCGCTCGCAGTTTTGTGGCTGGGGGCGGTACGTTTTATGGTATAATAGCGCCATGGGCAAAAAGAGACTGGGGCTTTTCTGGAAGATCGTGATCGCCATCTCCTGTGGCGTAGCCATGGGATTTGCGTTCATGCATGCCGGCGCGGCCGGCGACGTGGGTATGCGCCTGTTCAAGACGTTCAACGTGTTTTTCGCGCAGGTGCTCAAGTTCATAGTGCCGCTTCTCGTGCTGGGGCTCGTCACGCCGGCGATAGCGGATGCGGGGCGCGGCGCGGGCAAGCTCCTCATGACAGTCATGCTCCTTTCCTACTTCTCGACTTGCGCCGCATCGATCTTTGCGTATTTCACCGCAGGTGAACTGCTGCCGATGTACATAGCCAAGGGCGCCGTCGCCGCAGCCGGCAACGGCAAGGAGTTCCTGCCGTACGTGTCGATCAAGATTCCGCCCGTGTGCGACGTCTTGACCGCCCTGGCGCTGGCGTTCATGTTCGGAATAGGAATCGCCGTCACCGGCTCGACGGCGGTGAAGCGCGTGGCCGACGAAACCGCGGAGATCGTGAAGCTCACCATAATGAAGGTCATCATCCCCGGCCTCCCCGTATACATCATGACGATGATCTGCGAAATGACGGCGGCCGGCAAGATCGGAACAATGGCCGGCACCATGATGAAGGTCATCGGCACGGGCTGGGCGCTCACCATCGTGTTCCTGGTGCTGCTCTACGTCGCGGCAGGCGCCGTCGCGGGACGCAACCCCTTCAAGTGCCTGTGGAACATGGCGCCCGCCTATCTCACGGGGCTGTCCATAGCCTCGTCGTCGGCCGTGATACCGGTGACGCTCGACTGCTGCGAGAAGAACGGCATCTCGAAGGACGTGCGGAACTTCACGGTGCCGCTCTGCGCAAACGTGCACATGGTGGGAAGCGCGATCAAGATGATCGCTTCCACGCTCGCCGTGGTCATCATCTACGGCCTGGACGTCCCGTTCGCGAAATTCCTCCACTTCACGTTCATGTTCGCGATAGCCGCCGTGGCCGCGCCGGGAGTCATGTGCGGCGTGCTGATGGCTTCTGTCGGGTTTCTGGAATCGATACTCGGGCTAACGTCCGAGCAGATATCCGTCATGATGGCGTTCTACATGGCCCTTGACGGGTATGGCCCGGCCGCCAACGTCACGGGCGACGGGGCCATCGCGCTTGTCGCGGACAAGTTCTTTGGACCGCTCAGCGCGCGAACCTCACCCACGCAAGATCAAGCTTCTCGGGACCACAGGTGACATGCCTGAAAAACCAAGCCGCATGAGGGAATGTCTCAAATGAAAAGGACTTCGACCTTGGGCGCCATCGTCTGCGCCTTGACCCTCGCGCTCGGCATGTGCGCGTGGGCGGAACCTGTCGCGCGGGTGTCGGTCGGCGGCGAGACGCACGAATACGACCTCGCCGCCATCGACGGGGCGAAGGCGTACATCGCCGCCTACGCCGACAACGTGCAGCACGATCCTGGCTTCAAGGCCCACGAGGCGGCAGCGCTCGCATCGATCCACAGGGAGAACCCCTTCTTCGGCACGTGGTGGTCGGTACTGCCGCCGCTTGTCGCGATCCTCCTCACGCTGCTCACGAAGGAGGTGTACTCTTCGCTCTTCGTGGGCATCGTCGCAGGTGGACTGCTCGGTTCGCGGTTCTCGTTCGAGGGGACCATCGAACGGGTCGTCTCCAGCGGATTCGTGAAGGCCATCGCCGATCCATACAACGTGGGCATACTTCTCTTCCTCGTGCTGCTCGGCGCCATCGTGGCGATGATGAACAGGTCCGGCGCCTCGACCGCCTTCGGCAGATGGGCCCAGGCGCACATACGCTCCCGCACAGGGGCGCAGGCCTCCACCGCGCTGCTCGGGATGCTAATTTTCATCGACGACTACTTCAACTGCCTCACCGTCGGCGGCGTGATGCGACCCGTTACCGACGCGAAGCGCGTGTCGCGCGCGAAGCTCGCGTATCTCATAGACTCCACTGCCGCGCCGATATGCATCATAGCCCCGATCTCATCGTGGGCGGCGGCGGTCGCCGGCTTCGCCAACGGCGCGGGGTCCGCATCGGGCCTTGCGCTCTTCGTGAGCGCCATCCCCTACAACTTCTACGCGATCCTGACGATCCTTACGATGTTCGCCGTGGCGTGGCTCAGGCTGGACATCGGCCCCATGCGCATGCACGAGGAGGCGGTGATGGCGGGCCGTCCGGATCCAGGCGCGGTCGACTCCCCGGCGGACGCGCCCGTGCCTGTCGGCCGAGGCAGGGTGTGCGACCTCTTCCTGCCGATGGCCGTGCTGACGGCGGCCTGCATCGCGGGCATGGTCCATTCGGGCGGATTCTTCGGCGGCAAGGCGGATGGCGACTTCATCCGCGCCTTCGCCGGGGCCGATGCATCGGTGGGGCTTGTGTACGGCTCGATGATCGGCGTCGTGTTCACAATCATCTTCTACCTCTGCCGCCGCGTAGTCTCCTTCAGGGAATGCATGGCGTCCTTCCCGGACGGCTTCAGGATGATGGTGCCCGCGATGATGGTACTATGCTGCGCATGGACCCTCAAGGGCGCCACCGACGGACTCGGCGCCAAGGTGTTCATCTCGGACTTCATCAACGGCTCGGCAGCGGGGCTGCTGAACATGCTGCCCGCGATCGTGTTCGCGGTCGCCGCCGTGCTGGCGTTCTCCACCGGGACGAGCTGGGGCACGTTCGGCGTGCTGATCCCGATCGTCCTCGCGGCGGTCCCGGGATCGGAGCTCACGGTGATGTCGATCTCTGCATGCATGGCAGGCGCCGTGTGCGGCGACCACTGCTCACCGATCTCCGATACGACCATAATGGCGTCCGCCGGCGCCCAGTGCTCGCACGTGGCACACGTGGGCACGCAGCTGCCCTATGTCATACTCGTGGCGGCGGTCTCCTTCGCAAGCTACGCCGCGGCGCCGTTCATCGGCAGCGTCTGGCTGTCGCTTCCATTCGCCGCCACGCTGATGCTGGCGACGCTCTTCGCCGTGCGCCACCTGTCCGTGGGACGGACGGCAGGCCGCGTCACTCCTCCATGAGCGCGCCGGCGCACCAGAGCATCGGCGCCTGGCCGTGGGGATCGCCGTGGACGCGCGGGCGGTCGAAGTAGTACTGCAGGTTGTCGCGCTTGCCCGTGCCGAAGCAGGTCTCAGGCACGTTCGCGTATTCGTCAAGCGAATCGCAGAGCGCGATCCAGGCCTTGCGCGCCGCCGGCCCGTACTTCTCGGGACAAAGCCATCCGCGCTTCACGCCGGTGATGAAGGCATACGTGAACATGGCCGTACAGGAGGATTCCGCCCAGTTGCGCGAGTCTTCAGGACGATCCACCAGCTGGCTCCACTTGCCGTCCGCGCGCTGGTACTTGAGGAGCGCCTCCATCATCATGCGGTAGCCCTCCATGATGCGGGGACGATACTGGCTGTCCTCGGGCAGATGCTTCAGCACGAGCGTCATGCCTCCGGCCATCCATCCATCGCCGCGCCCCCAGACGTACTTCACGTCCGGCGCATGGTAGAAAAGCCCCTTCGCAGGACCATCCTTCAGCTGCAGCTCGTCGAGATAGAGGCACATCTCCTTCGCGGTCCTTTCGATGTACTTGCGATCGCCGGTTGCCCTGTACGCCTGGCTCTGGATGGCGATGATCATGTACATGTCGTCGATCCAGAGGCGCGTCTGCGGCGTGTAGCCCCTGTCCCAGAAGCCCTTCTGCACGGACAGCGGGGCCGCATGGCGTTCCTTGAGTGTGCCCTCGCAGGGGGGAGTCCACTGCGTATCGGCGTAGCGGTTGCCTTCCGCGAGGCAGCGCCTGTCGCCGTTGAAGAGGTATATCTGGTATGGAATCGAACCGAAGATGGTGTCGTCCACATGGTACGGCCGCGAGCAGAGGTCGTTCTTGCTGCCACCGGGAAGGAAGTCGTCGTAGAGGCGCACAAGCTTCTCCTCCATCGCCTTGTCGCCCCTCAGGCGCGCGCATTCGAGCGCGTTCACCCAGATGCTCACCACGGAATACTGCACATGCTTTCCGCCGCCGTAGCCCTTGCTGGTGTGGCCGTTGCCCCGGTACCCGGGCGGACAGTAGCGCTCGGGACGCGTGCGGAGGAACTGTTCGGACACCCTCCGGCTGACGATGGCCGGATCCGCGCTGGCGGGGAGGTCGCTGAAATGGCACGCCTTGGGCGCCGTGCAGCAGGAGGCGACCGCCAGCAGAGCTGCAGCCGCCACGATTCGCAGGTTGGTTTCTGACATGGTGCTTTTCCTTTTTGTTCGTTTCCGTTTCAGCCTGCATCGGCAGGACGTGGAAATGATAGCATTTCACGCCTGGAAACGCAAGCGCGTCGCAGAGGCCGGAATGCGGCGGAGCGGACCAAAAACCAAAAAGGTGTTTTGTCCCGTTGCCTTCCACCCCGAAATAAGGTATAATACATGCCAGTTTTCAAACAACAACACAGGAGCACACATGTCAGGTCACAGCCACTGGGCGACAATCAAGCGCGCGAAAGGCGCAGCTGATGCGAAGAAGGGAAAGATCTTCTCCAAGCTCGGCAAGGAAATCACAATCGTTGTAAAGGCGAAGGGCGGCGATCCGAACACCAACCCCACCCTCCGTACGCTCATCGCCAAGGCGAAGGCCGCGCAGATGCCCAACGACAACATCGAGCGCGCCATCAAGAAAGGCACGGGAGAGCTTGAATCGGCCGCCCTCGTGGATGCAACCTACGAAGGCATCAAGGGCGGCATCGCCATCGTGGTGAACGTGCTTACGGACAACAAGAACCGCGCGGCCGCGGAAGTGTCCAACGTCTTCAAGAAGAACGGCACCGAGCTCGCCAAGCAGGGCAGCGCCTCGCGCCTCTTCGACCGTCTCGGCCAGGTGATGATCCCGGCGGCCGACGGCGTCACGGAGGACCGTGTGATGGAGATCGCCCTCGAGGCCGGCGCCGAGGATGTGATATCCGAGGACGGCGGCTTCACCGTGAAGTGCCAGCCGGCCGATTTCACGACGGTCATGGACGCGATCAAGGCCGCCGGCATAGGCGTGGACGAGGAAAGCTCCTCCATCGGCCTCGTGCCGAACATGACCGCGCCCGTGAGCGATGTCGCCGTCGCGAAGGCAATCAACAAGTTCGTGGAAATGCTCGAGGACCTCGAGGATACGCAGGACGTCTACACCAACATGGAGACGACCGACGAGGTGGACGCGGCGCTTGAGGCGGAGGGCTGAGCAATGCATCTTGAACATGTAGCGATAGACGTGGCTGATCCGGTGGCCTTCAAGGACTGGTGGGTGAAGAACCTGGGCATGCGCGTATCCGCCGCGAGCGACGGGTTCATCACCGACGATTCCGGCACTTTCACGCTGGAGGTATACCGCACGAACACAACCCCGTCCGCGCCGAACTACCGCTCCTTCGACCCGATGACGTTCCACATCGCGTTCCTTTCGAACAATGTGGACGCCGACGTCGAGCGTCTCGTCAAGGCCGGCGCTGAGAAGGTGGAGGTCGTCCACAAGCCCGGATTCGACATGGCGATCCTGCGTGACCCGCAGGGCGTGTGCATCCAGCTCGTAAAGCGCGCCACGTCGATCTTCATGGCGCCGAGGTAGAACCCGGCCGCCTGATGCGAGGTAAAAGGAAATGCGCCGCCCCCTTTCGGGACGGCGCATTCCTTTTCTGCCCTGTGGCGGCGCGGCCTACGCGTTCGCCTGGGCGTCCAGCTCGGCCATCGCGGCCTTGCGGCTGAGCTTGATGCGGCCGCGGTCGTCCACGCCGAGGCACTTGACCTTGACGATGTCGCCGACCTTGCACACGCCATCCATGCTCTTGAGGAACCGGTCGGAGAACTCGGAGATGTGGCAGAGACCGTCCTTGCCGGGCAGTATCTCCACGAACGCACCGAACTCCTTGATGCCGGTGACCTTGCCCTCGTAGATCTTTCCGGGCTCGGCCTCGGCCGTGACGGCGTTGACGGCGTCCTTGGCGGCCTGCATCATCTCGGCCGAGGTGGCCATGATGGTGACGATGCCGAGCTCGCCCTCCTCCTCGATGTCGATCTGGGCGCCTGTCGTGTCGCAGATGCCGCGGATCGTCTCGCCGCCCTTGCCGATGAGCGCGCCGATCTTGTCCTGCGGGATGGTCACCGTCTCCATGCGCGGAGCGTACTTGCTGAGCTCGGCGCGCGGCGCGGGGATGACCGACTCCATGAAGTCGATGATCTTGAGGCGCGCGTCATGCGCCGCCTTGATGGCGCCCTCCACGAGATCCCACGTGAGACCGCGGAGCTTCAGGTCCACCTGGAAGCCCGTGATGCCCTTGCGCGTGCCGCCGACCTTGAAGTCCATGTCGCCGCAATGGTCCTCGGCGCCGAGGATGTCGGTCACCAGCACCTTCTTCGACTGGTCGTCGTTGGTGAAAAGGCCGATCGATATGCCCGCGACGGTGCGCTTGATCGGGATGCCGGCGTCCATGAGCGCCAGGCAGCCGTTGCAGATCGACGCCATCGACGATGATCCGTTCGAACCCATGATCTCCGAGACCACGCGGATCGAATACGGGAAATCGTCAGGCAGCACCTCCGCGATCGAACGCTCGGCGAGGGCGCCGTGGCCGATCTCGCGGCGGCCCGTGGAGCCGAGCCTGCCAACCTCGCCCGTGCAGTATGGCGGGAAGTTGTAGTGCAGGATGAACCGCTGGGAGGTGGGTCCACCCGTCACGGAGTCAAGCTCCTGCGCGTCCTTCTTCGAGCCGAGCGTCACCGTGGCGAACGACTGCGTCTCGCCGCGCGAGAACACCGCAGAGCCATGTACGCGGGGCAGCACGCCCACCTGGGCGGCGAGCGGACGTATCTCGTGCTGGGCGCGGCCGTCGATGCGCAGCCCCTTCTCGAGCACGTTCTTGCGGACCGTCTCGATCTCGAGCGCATCGAAGAGATGCACGAATCCGACCGCGTCGATCTCGGGCCACTTCTCGGAGACCTTCTTGAGCAGATCCTCCTTGATGGCGGAGACCTTACCCTGGCGCTCCAGCTTGCCCTTGATGAGCAATGCCGCCGCAAGCGCCTCGCCGCCCTCTGCGCGGATGAAGTCCATCTTGTCGGCAGGCTGCGGCACGTCCTCGATCACCTTGTCGGGCTTGCCGAGGGCGCGGCGCATCTCGATCTGGAGGTCGATGATCTTCTCAACCTCCTCGTGCGCGCGCTTGAGCGCGGCGAGGAAGTCCTCGTCCGACACCTCGGCGGCCGAGCCTTCCATCATGAGGAACTTGCCGCGGATGCCGGCATAGAGCAGATCGATGTCGCTCTTCGCCTTCTGCTCGTGCGTGGGGTTGATCACCCACTCGCCGTCCACACGGCCGATGCGGACGCATCCTATCGGGCCCATGAACGGGATCTCGCTGATGTGCAGCGCGGCGGAGGACGCGTTGACGGCAAGGAAGTCGGCCTCGCGCGTCCTGTCGGACTGGATCAGCATGGAGTTGACCTGCACGTCGTTGTAGTACCCGTCGGGGAACAGCGGGCGGATCGGCCTGTCGCACATGCGGGCCGTGAGGATCTCCTTCGCCGAGGGACGCGCCTCGCGCTTGAAGAATCCGCCCGGGAACCTGCCCCCTGCGTAGAACTTCTCACGGTACTCGCACTGGAGCGGGAAGAAGTCGATCCCCTCGCGGGGCGTATCTGTGTTGGTGACGGCCGTGAACACGGTGGTGTCGCCATACGAGCACGTCACCGCGCCCGCAGCCTGCTGCGCCAGCAGACCGGTCTCGAACACGAGGTCCTGCCCCGCGATGTCGACCTTGAACTGTCTTGCATTTTCCATAGTGTATTCCTCCCATGGCAAACGGACGGGACCTCTGGCGACCCCGACCCTCGCCCATGGATGTTGCATTTCCTATTTAGCGGCGCAGGCCAAGCTTCTTGATCAGTTCCTTGTACTTCGCCTCGTCCTCGCGCTTGAGGTAGTCGAGAAGCGCACGGCGGTTGTTGACCTTGCGAAGCAGGCCATAGCGGGACGAATGGTCCTTCTTGTTCTGCTTGAGGTGTTCGGTGAGCGCCTGGATCTCCTTCGTGAGCTGCGCGATCTGGACCTCGGACGATCCCGTATCGCGGTCGTGACGCTGGAACTCGGCGCGTACTGCTGCTTTGTCTATCATTTTGTTCGGACTTTCCTTTTGTTGTTTGATGCTTTGCCCGCGACCGCCGACACTACCCGATGCGAGCATTCGCAAATCCGAACATCCGCAGAGACTGGCGGATGCCCGCAACGGGGAGAAATCTCCTTAGACGGTCGCAGGACGGCGCAAAGTTTACCAAAACCCCTGCCCGAAGTCAATCCCGCCTTTTCGCAATTTTCGCGTTCGGGTGCGATTCTAAACCGTTGAGCCGCTTGCGCGTAGCGCGGTTGATACCGAGGCCTATGCCGACCTGCTCGCCCGACCCGCAGTTTGCAGGCACCCCGCCGGCATGATTTTGACGCGCG
>JAFXTB010000144.1 GCA_017525225.1 Kiritimatiellia bacterium | reverse complement strand
TGTGGAGGTAGCGGGCGCGGTCCTCGCAGACGAACCACCCGGCGGGCGCGCCTGGGCCGCGCCGCGTGACGCGGACCGTGTCCCAGTGCGGACGGAAGAGCCACGCGCGCGCGGACTGCGGCAGGTCCGCGAACACGGCGGGAGAGGGCAGGGGCGGCACCTCCAGCCGCTCCGCGAAGGCGGCGGGCGGCAGGAAGACGGATGCCAGCAGCGCCACAAGCACAGACTCAAGCGATTTCACCATCGCATCTGCAAGTTCTTCAATCAAGCTCCAAGCCTCAGGCCTAGAAACGGATGGAGAATATGTAGCCGTTGCGAGAGGCGGGGTCGTCGCTTGCCGACTCGTACGAGCACGCCTTCGTACGAATCGTCTCCGCGCCGGGCTTCGAGAGCTCCAGCTCGAACGGCGCATAGACACCATGCGCGCTCATAGGTTTCAGCGTGACGCGATACCCCTTCCCGTTTACGGACGGGAACGAGACAAGCTCTTCGCGCCCCGCACCAAGCCTCGCGGATCGCGCCAGCACGAGCGGCCCCCAATGCACCGTGGCGTAGGGTTCCTTCGGAATCGTCTCGCGAAGATCGGGATCGGTGGCGAGAATGTACCTGTCCGCCCCGAAGGCCTGCGTCGCCGCGGCCTCCGCCGCCGGCGCGATCGATGGCTTCAAGGTCCGTTCCGCGATGCGAGGGTTCATGTCGAAATCGAGGACATATTCGCCATCCGCCGCCTCGGTGACGTCGAGCCTCGAGCACCACCCCGGCTTCCTAAACCGGATCTTCGGCTTCGCTCCGCCTTCGGCCTTCCCCTCCACGCGTACCGTCACGCGTCCGCGCGCCGGATAGTCGCCGCGTATCGAGAAACCCACGCCATCCAGCCTGACGCTCGCATCCTGGTAGAGGTTTACGCGGAAGACGCCATCCTTCCCGCGCGTCACCGCCACGGACGCCACGTCGAAGAACGTGCGCGCGGCGTTGTCCACGCAGCAATGGTTGTAGGCGTAACCGCACTGACCCGTGGAATTGCGGTGGCGGCCGGCGTCGCGGACGATAAGCGGCGTCCAGCCGGAGTCGCGGAATATCGACGCGAGAAAGGCGTTGAAGTAGCTGAACTCCACCGTGTCGAGATAGCGTTCCTCGCCGGTGACGAGATAGAGATCGATGTTGAGCCGTATCCAGTGCACCACGTCGCAGACCTCGGTGGAGGCGTATGCGAAGTTCTCCGCGCCGAGCAGCCTGTCGGAGATGCCAAGCCCGCCGATGGCATTGCCGTCGGTGGCTGCCAGATTGTCGCGGATCGCCGCCACGGCGTCGAGCGGACGCCTCTCGCCGGTCACACGATGGTATTCGACGAGCCCGTCGAGACAGCTCAGCATCTCGTATGTCTTTGCCCACCGCATCGGCTCGGGATACCATGCGTGCAGCGGCCTGCCGTTCCAGGCGTTGCGGAGGAAGTTCGGCGCCCGGCCGTCGTCGCGATCCCATCCGCGCACGATCTCGCGCGCGAATTCGAGGAACTTGCCGTTCCCCGTGGCGGAATAGACCATGAGCGTCGGCTTGAGAATGCTCATCGTAGGCATGCCGTTCAGCGTATAGTGACCGGTATCCTCAAGCCTCATGCCGTTTTTCCGCACCATGTCGATGAGATGCTCCAGCTGCGCGGCGGCGGCATCGAGGATGTCGCGCTCGCCCGTGACGGCATACGCCATGAAAAGCCCCCAGATCGCGTACTTGCGGCACCAGAGGTTCCAGTTGGTACAGGGACCCTTGTGCGCCGCCTGTACCGACGGAGGCGTCGCGCAGTTCGTCATGGAGGAATAGCTGCCTATGTACCCTTCGCCATCCTTTGTAGCCATCAGGCGGCGGCATTCCCCGACTATCCATTTCTTCAGTTCCGCGTCCCCGAGATACTCGGCCGCGCGCGCGGCCGAGATCATGGATTTTCCCCAGAACTCGCCGCGCCACTGGCCATCCCACGGCCGCTCGTCGTCGTCGCGCAGGACAAACGCCCTGCGCGCCTCCTCGAAGATGTTGTCGCGGACACGCTGATCTACGATGCGCCTTTTGATGAACTCATCCGCCTTGACGGCGAGCGGACCTTCCAGACGGACATCGCCCGGGCGCGGCGTCTTGATGGCATCGGCATGCACCGCCGCAAACACGCCCAGGCAAGCAAATGCAAGCAGCGGGCGCTTGAGCCGATCTCTATCGGACATGGTCTTGATCTCGGCGATCACGCGCCGAGTTCCCAGCCGTTGTGGTGCTCGACCGCAAGGAAGCGGTTCGCCTCGTCGGCGTATGCTCCGACGAACTTCTCCGCCTTGGGATCCCACTTCAGGGACTTGAGCTGCAGGCGCGCGCAGATGTTGGCGATGTGCGCCATCGTGATCGTGCGATGCCCCATCTCGCATGTCGAGGCCACCTGGCGGTTCTCGAAGATGCCGTCGAGGAAGTCGGACTCGTGGAACTTCGATCCGTCGTGGCCTTCGTTCGGACGGTAGAGCTTGATGTCCTTGTCCGTGAGGTCGGACTCCTTGAAGTTCTTGAGGCACTCCGGCACCTTGCCCTTGTGGTCGTAGCTGCCCACGTCACCCTTCTCGCAGTGGAAGATGGTCTGGCGCGGCCAGCCGTTGGCCTTGTCGATCTTGCGCACGTGGCATCTGACGCCGTTCGCGAAGACAAAGTCGAACTTGAACTCGGACGGCCACGAGAAGACGTCGCGGTCGGTACCGGTAGCGTAGTCGCTTTCCATGTTCTCGATGGCCACAGGGCCTGTGAACTGCGTGCCGAGGCCCCGGTTGAGCTGGTCGAACTCGTGTGCGCCGAAGTCAGGTATCATGCCGCCGCCGTAGCGGCAGTTGAAGCGCCAGCAGGTCGGGTCGTGGATCGATGGGATGTAGGCGTTGTTTTCCCAGTGCAGAGCCGGTCCCTGCCACATGTCCCAGGCCTCCTCGGAGAAGTAGCGCGGACGCGGCAGGCGCGCGGCGCTGCGGCCGTGGCCGATCCAGTGGTCGCACGCCGGGATGCAGATCGTCGCGCCCTTCACCTTGCCCGCGTAGCCGTTGAGGACGATTTCCTCGGAAAGACGGTAGGCGGGATTCGTCGAACCCTGGTTGCCGACCTGGAACGTGACGCCCGTCTCCTTTGCGACGCGCACCATCGCCTGCCCTTCGGCGATGGAGAGCGACATCGGCTTCTGGCAGAACACGTGCTTGCCGGCCTTCATCGCGGCGATCGCCATGATCGCGTGCCAATGGTCTGGCGTGCAGATGCATACGGCGTCGATCGTAGGATCGTCGATCACCTCGCGCCAGTCCGTGACGACGCGGCAGTCCTTGCTGCCATACTTCTTGTTGACCATGTCGCGTACGACGCGCCAGCCACAGATGTCGCGGCGGTACGAGCCATCGCCTTTCTCAAAGCCCTCGGCGCCGAAGTTGGAGCCGCGTCCGCCGTAGAAGTAGTCGGGGGCAAGCTCCACGACATCGCACACCACCGTGACGCGGCAGCGCGGATCCTGCAGGAAGCCGGGTACGTTCGTCGATTTGGCGATCAGTCCGCAGCCGATGACGCCCACGTTCACGCGTCCGTTAGGTCCGATCCTGCGCACGGACGCATTGCCCTGCGTGGCGCATCCCAGGATGAACGGGGCGCCCGCGCACGCGGCCGCGCCAAGGAAATCTCTTCTTGAAACTTTCATCTGTTGCCTCTTCTTTCTTTGTCTTGACAAGGTTTCCACAGGTCTTTCGCAGCCGCCCGCCACGTGCGCGGACAGGCAATCATGGGTCTCACGCGATATTCTTGCGGCAGTACGCGCGAGAGATGTCCACTTCGCGCACGGCGTCGGAATCTCTGGGGATTTCGTACTCCAGCTCGATGTCGCAGGGGAAGCGCCAGCCTTCGCGCTGCATGAGCGCAAAAAGCCCGACGAGCGGCGTATCGCCTTTTCCGAAGGCGAGGTTCTTCTGTCCGTGCGCCTTGGTCGTGCGGTCCTTGATGTGTATGGACACGATGCGGTCGTGGTACTTGCGCACCATGTCGAGCGGATCGGTGTCGTTGGCGGCGGTGAAGTGGCCGATGTCGTAGTTGATCATGAACTTCGGCGAATAGCCCAGGAGCGGGCCGTCGTAGGTCGTGGCGTTGATCTGCAGGTGGTTGTGGAACGCGATCTGGACATCCCATTTGTCCGCGAACGCCGCAAGGCGTCTTCCTTCGGCCTCCCACCAGCCCGGTATACCCTTGGGGTTGGGTATCTCGCGCGTGATGGTCCGCGCGCCCAGCGCACGGGCGACCTTGAAGCGATAGTCCATCTCGTCGTCAGAAAGTCCCTTTGAACCGATGTCGCCGAACTTGACGATGTGAACCTCCACCCCCGCGGCGGCATATTTGAGACCGACCTCCTCGAAGCGCTTCATGTCCACCGTGCGTCGCCAGCCCGCGAGCTGGGCCTGTTCCTCCTTGGTCATCTTCCAGGGCAGCTTGTTCATCGGAGCGCCGGCGTCGATCTCGGCGTCGTTGGACATCAGCTCCATGGTGCTGAGCTTCGAATCAAGCACATAGCCCAGCGTCTTGCCGCTGCCTACCGGCATCGACCTGTAGGAATATGTTATAACCCCTATCGGTATGCCGTTGTACACGGATCCGGCGTTGC
The DNA here is from genome assembly GCA_017525225.1 of Kiritimatiellia bacterium. Taxonomy (GTDB): domain Bacteria; phylum Verrucomicrobiota; class Kiritimatiellia; order RFP12; family UBA1067; genus RGIG6720. Next base: position 40,181 of record JAFXTB010000144.1, on the reverse strand, counting down.
GCCAGCACTGGCAATTGCAACCACTAAGCGCGGCAAAACCGGCCGCGCCACCCAGGAAACCTCTGCGTGTCGTATTCATCTTTCTTTTCCTCCTCAGTAGAAATTGCCCATCGCCCGGAACTTCGCGTACCGTGCCGCCACCAGCGAATCAACGGGCGTATTCGCCAGCTCGGCGAGGGCCTTCAGCACGGCCTTCCTGACGGCAAGCGCGGCAGCGCGCGGATTCTTCTGGGCGCCGCCCGCCGGCTCCGGCACTATCGCGTCTATCGCGCCAAGCCTCTTCAGGTCGGCCGCCGTGATCTTGAGCGCCTCCGCTGCCTCGGGCGCCCTGGCGCCATCGCGCCAGAGGATGCCGGCGCAGCCTTCGGGCGAAATGACCGAATATACCGCGTTCTCCATCATCAGTATGCGGTCGCCCACCGCTATCGCAAGCGCACCGCCGCTGCCGCCCTCGCCCGTCACCACCACCACCACGGGCGTCCTGAGCAGCGAGAAGAACTCGAGCGACTTCGCGATCGCCTCCGCCTGGCCGCGTGCCTCCGCCGTATCGCCAGGATACGCGCCGGGAGTATCCACGAACGTCACCACGGGCAGATGGAACTTCTCGGCGAGCGAGGCCAGGCGCATCGCCTTGCGGTAGCCGTCGGGTTGTGCCATGCCGAAGTTGGCGGAGACGTTCTCCTCCACCGTCGCCCCCTTGTGGTGGCCGAGCACCAGCACCTTGACGCCGTCCGCGCCGTCGTCGATCGTGGCAAAGCCAGCCACCAGGCCGCGATCGTCGCTCACAAGCCTGTCGCCATGCAGCTCCTCGAAGTCGGAGCAGATGAAGCGGATGAAGTCGTAGATGTGCGGACGCTTCGGATCGCGCGCCAGCTTCACGCGGTCCATCGCCGTGATCGTCTTCCTGCCTTTTGCGGTCGCCATGTCATCCCTCCTTTCCAAAACCGAAGTACCCGAGCATCTTCACTATGAACGGCTTCAGTTCGCGCCTCTCGACGATCTTGTCGATGAAACCATGATCCTTGAGGTATTCAGCGCTCTGGAAGTCCGGCGGAAGCTTCTGGTGGATCGTGTTCTCGATCACCCTGCGCCCCGCGAAACCTATGAGCGCCTTCGGCTCCGTCACATTGATGTCGCCCAGCATCGCGAACGACGCGGAGACCCCGCCGGTCGTAGGATCCGTAAGGACGGATATGTAGGGTAGCCCCGCCTCCTTCACGCGGCCCACCGCCGCCGCGGTCTTTGCCATCTGCATCAGCGAGAGTATCCCCTCGTGCATCCTGGCGCCGCCCGAGGCCGAGCAGATCACGAGCGGCCTGCGCTCGGCGATCGCCTGCTCGCACGCCCTGGCGATGCGCTCGCCCGTGCCGGTGCCGAGACTCCCGCCCATGAAGGCGAAGTCCATCACGCCCAGCATCACGGGAATGCCGCCCATCGTCGCCGTGCCCATCACCACGGACTCCTTCTCACCGGACTTGGCGATGGTCGCATCGATCTTCGCCTTGTACGCGCCGGAGGCGTCGTGAAAGTCGAGATGGTCGGAATACGACACCTCGCGGAACACCTCCGAGAAGCTATCCGCATCCGCCAGCTGCGCGATGCGCTCGCGCGCGCCAAGCCGACCGTGGTAGCTGCACTTCGGGCAGATGGCGTTGTTCGCCTTCCAGTCGGCCTTCGCCACATAGCTCTTGCAGCGCGGGCATACCTGCCACAGCGCCTTCGTCGGCGGAATCTTCGCCGGCGTTTCAGGTTTCACATACCAGGACATTTTCCATTCTCCATTGGCGACGCGCGCCATGCCTAATGACGGCTTTGCTCATGGCCGTTATTATAGCATATCTGGCCCTTGGTTGGTAGATGGTAGATTTGGGATTCCCAACAGCCGGGTCGCATTGGCATGGAATATCATCTCGAGGTCGGCGGGGTCCCTGCGCACCTCGCGTACCCAGTCGATGAGAAGGCGCTGCGACGTCCAATAGTAGTCGGTCCCGAAAAGGAGCCTGTCGGCCGGCCATTCGGAGAGGATGCGCCGCGGCTCGGGGTTGTCGAGATCCATCTCCAGCGTGGCGGTATCGAAGAAGCAGCCGCTGTCAAGAAGCCTGTCCACCGCGTGGTCCGGCGCACCGGACCACCCGCCAAGATGCGCCGCCACGAAACGGGGCGCAAGGCCGGGGACCCTGTCGAGCAGCTCGGCGATCTGGCTGGGACCGCAGTCGATGGCATCGGTCGGATAGCCGGGATCGAGCCCGCAATGGCATACCACCACGAGTCCTGCATCGCGTATGGACGCCAGGAACGGCGCCACGAGCGGATCCTGCAGGGCAAAGCGCTGGTAGTATGGGTGGAGCTTCACGCCCTTGAGACCCGCCTTCAGCACGAGGTCGATATGGCGAAGCAGGCATGGATCGGACGGATGCAGCGAGGCGAACGGCAGTATCATGCGCGCGGCATCCTCGCCCAAGGCACCGTCGCGGATGTCGCATGCCCGGCGGACTATCACATCGGCCTGTTCCGGCCGCGTCGCCACGGGACACATGACGGCCAGGTCCACACCGTCCGCCTTCATGTCGGCAAGTTGCCGGCCCAGCGTGCCGTCGCCAACGGGCGACATGATGCCGTTAAGCATCTTCAGCATGCCGTCGATGGCCCGTCGGGCGAGTGAATCAGGGAAATTGTGGGTATGGAAGTCGACAATCATGCCGTCGCCATTTCCGCGCGGATGGCGCGGGCCGCGGCTACGGGATCCTGCGCCGCGAGGATGGGCCTGCCCACCACGAGATGCGTGGCGCCTCCTGCCACGGCGACGGCCGGCGTGGCGATTCGCTTCTGGTCGCCAACCGCCGAACCCGCAGGCCGCACGCCCGGAGTGACGAAAAGCGTGCCCGCCGGCAGAGTGGGGCTGAGTCCACCCACGTCGAACGCCGAGCAGACCAGCCCATGCGCACCGTTGTCCACCGCAAAGCGCGCCAGCGCCGCCACCTGTTCCGCCGGTGAGCGGTCCGGCACGCCGATGTCCGCGAGGTCCGTCTGGTCCAGGGACGTCAGCACCGTCACCGCCAGTATGCGCGGACCCGACTCGCCGAACTCGGCGGCGGCCTCGGCCGCCGCGGCGATCATCCGCCGTCCGCCAACCGAATGGATGGTCATCAGGTCCACGCCGAGGCGGCCGCCGGAGCGCACGGCCTGCGCGGCCGTGTTGGGGATGTCGTGGAACTTGAGGTCTAGAAACACCTTCTTGCCGAACCCCTTCACGGCCTTCACGACGTCAGGTCCCTCGGCCGTGAACAGCTCAAGGCCGATCTTGTAGAAATCCACCGCGTCGCCCAGCAGCTTCACGCGGGCCTCGGCCTCGGCGCGGCTGGGTACGTCAAGCGCGACAATCAATTCCGCCATGTCAACTCCCTTCGCGTCAATCTGCGCCGCCGCGCACGGTCCATCAAGCCAGCTCGGCCGCAAGCGCCGCAATCTGCGCACGCGTCTCGTCCGTAAGCGCAGAGCGGATCGTCACCGTGTTCTGCGCGAAAGAGATGCCTTTCGACCCTGCCGATTCGAAAAGCGCCTTCATGCACCTGGCAGCGGCCGGCGCCCATGTGCCGTTCTCCACGAACGCCACCGTGCGGTTCTGGTAGCCCCGCTCGGTGAGATGCTCTATGAATGTGTGCATGAAAGGGAAGATGCCGTTGTTGTAGGTGGTCGTGCAGAGCACGAGCTTGCCGTAGCGGAATGCGTCCTCGACCGTCTCAGGCATGTCGTCGCGCGCGAGATCCGCGATGGCCACCTTCGGGCACCCCTTCCCGAGCAGCTCCTCCTTGAGAAGCAGCGCGGCCTCTTTCGTGTGCCCGTACACCGATGTGTAGGCGATGCACACGCCGGGCGTCTCGACGCCGTACGAGCTCCACGTGTCGTACTGCTTCACGGCGTGCGCGATCTCCTCGCCCTTCAGGACGGGACCATGCAGAGGGCATACGGTGGCGATGTCGAGCGAGGCCGCCTTCTTCAGGAGCGCCTGCACCTGCGGACCGTACTTGCCCACGATTCCGAAGTAGTAGCGGCGGGCTTCGCAGTCCCACCCCTCAGGATCCTCCACGTCGTTGGCGCCGAACTTGCCGAACCCGTCGGCGGAGAAAAGCACCTTGTCCGCCGCGTCGTAGGAAACCATCACCTCCGGCCAGTGGACCATCGGGGCGGCCACGAACGCGAGAGAATGCCCGCCAAGGTCCAGCACATCGCCTTCCTTCACGATCTGCCGCCTGTCGGCGAAGTCCGTGCCGAAGAACTGCCCCATGAACTTGAACGCCTGGGCGGACGCCACTACGACCGTGGCTGGATTCGCCGCCAGAAACCTGGCGATGCAGGCCGAGTGGTCCGGCTCCATGTGGTGCACCACGAGATAGTCCGGCGAACGGCCGCCTAGCGCGGCCTTCACGTTCGCAGACCACTGATCGAAGAACCGTCCGTCGACGGTATCCATGACGGCGGTCTTTGCGGTGCCGAGCACCACATAGCTGTTGTAGGCCATGCCTCTCGGCACCACGTACTGACCCTCGAAGAGGTCGATGTCGTGGTCGTCTACGCCTACGTACCTTATATCATCTGAAATCTGCATGGCAGGTCTCCTCCAAAAAACAAGGGTGCCATCCCGTCCGGGATGGTGCCCTGGCCGTGTGTTCTGGACGATGCGGAATTACTCCGGCTTCGTCTTCTTGAGCCCCAGACCACGGCTTCCCTCTTTCCATTCGCCGCGCTTCTGGAGCAGATCCACGCGCTCGAAACGCTTGAGAACGTTGCGCTTGGTCGTGATCTTGCCGGATCCTCTCAGACTACGATGCTGACTCATCTCTTTTCTCCTGTTCAAAAAACGGTGCACATTATACTAAATCGGAGACGCCGTTTCAAGGCAATTCATGGCACCCTTTTCAATTTGGCGAATCATCGGGCGTACGCTTTTTTTCACCTTGTCCTTCACGCGCACGGAGGGAATATGGTAGAATATCGCCGTGAAACGGGTTTTCGACATAGCGGTCGTGCTGCTGGCCGCGCCCTTCTGGCTGCCGGTTGCGCTGTTGACGGCGCTGGCAGTGCTTCTGGCAGACGGACGGCCCGTGCTGTTCTCGCAGATGCGCGCAGGTCTTCAGGGCAAGCCTTTCCGGCTGGTGAAGTTCCGGACGATGAAGCCGGGCGATGGCGCCGACGCCGAGCGCCTCACGCGCATGGGCCGGCTGCTGCGCGCATCTTCGCTGGACGAGCTTCCCGAGCTCTTCCACGTGCTGTCGGGCAGAATGTCGCTCGTGGGGCCGCGTCCGCTGCCCATACGCTACCTTCCGCGCTACACCGCAGAACAGATGCGCCGCCACGACGTTCGCCCGGGCATCACGGGGTGGGCGCAGGTGCACGGCCGCAACGATACCACATGGGAAGAACGCTTCGCCCGCGATCTCTGGTACGTTGAGCACGCCTCGTTCTGGCTTGACGTCAAGATACTGTTCATGACCGTCTCCACGGTACTGACCGCGCGCGGAGTCGACAAGTCGGATGGAATCACAATGGAGGAGTTCGGAAGATGACGCAACGGGAAATCTTCATAGTCGGGGCTGGCGGCTTCGGTCGCGAAGCGGCCTGGACGCTTGATCGGCTGAACGGCGTCAATCCTGCCTGGAGGCTGCTAGGCTTTGCCGACGATGCGCCGGAGAAGGCGTCCGGAACCTTCGCCGGGTATCCTCTCCTCGGCACGGTTGCGGATACGGCCCGCATGCATCCGACCGCCGCCGCATTTATCGCCATCGGCGACAATGCCGTCCGTGAGAAGATCAGCGCCCTGCTAGGCGCACGAGATTTTCCGGCGCTGGTCGATCCCTCCGCCGACGTTGCGCCCTCCGCGGAGATCATGCCTGGTGCGTTCGTAGGTCCGCAGGCCGTGGTATCCGTGGGCGCAAGGATAGGAAGATTCGCGATCGTCAACGCGCGGTCCGGCATAGGGCACGATACCGAGGTCGGCGATTTCGCCCAGATATGCCCCGGCGCCACGCTATCGGGGAACACGACGGTCGGCGCATTCGCCCTTGTGGCAAGCAACGCCTGCACGGTTCCAGGCGTAAAGATTGGATCGTGGGCCAGGATCTCGGCCGGAACGCCCGCATACGGCGATGTCGCCGATGGGGCCACGCTTTCGCCATTCGGACTGCTCAGGCCAGAGGCACGCACCCTCACCTGAAGCGGATGACGGATGCCTTGTTCGCCACCTTGATGACGCCAGCACCCTCGATGCGGTCGTCATGCCATGTCACGGACGGATTGTAGTTCGTGTTGCCGAGGAACCCGCCATGCACCGGCACGCCGTCCATGGTGACGGACGCGACGCTCTGGGTGACGCCCTCCGGTAGCTCCAGCCGCCACACATCCTCGAGTTCGCCGAAGTAATCCCAAAGATTGTCCAGCTGCAGACGCACACGGTTGGAAAATCTCTCGGACGCATCCAGCCTGAGGCATCCCGGCCCCACCACCGAGATGCGCGAGCCACACCGCCACGATGCGTTCGTCGCGAACTCCATGCGTCCATTGCCGATGAAGATGTCGCCCGTGGACTCGAAGTCCCGCCCGTAGAACAGCAGGTCGGCAGACCCCGTCTTCGCAATGTTCACGTTGTTGGATATTGCAGCCCCGTTCGTCGAGGACATGCCGTTGCCTGCGATCTCAAGCCATGCGCCGTCGCCATAGATCACGGCCGGGTTCACTGCCCCGTTCGGACACATCCCCACCAGGCGGTCGACGCGCTGCGACGTACTTCCCAGATCACACAGAGAGGCATAGACGTTCCTCTCGTTCATGTCGTTGAAGCGCAGCGTCCCGTTGGTCACGGCAAGCGACACGTCGAACACCGCCTTGCCCTGGTTGTAGTCGAACGTCAACCCGCCCGTGTCCGGATTCCGGAACGCATTGCCGACGCAATCGAACTCGGTAACGCCAGCCGTGGGGCTGTATACATAGAAGAGGTTACCGCCGTTGGATTCGACCCGTTTGTTGCGGAACACCACCGCGCCCTGGTTCTGGGTGCGGCAAACGCAGTTTATCACCACCCGGTCCTCAAACTCTATCCTGGCGCCGGACGTGGTTATCTGCGTTATGGTGCTGATGCTGGAAGCCTCGGCCGTCACCGGGCCACGCACGATGTTCGTGGTACCGGCCAGCAGCGTGAAAAGCCGTCCGCTGGCGCTTGGGACCAGCCATACCGGCACATCCAGCTCTGCGGAATTGAGACGAAACAGATACGCGCTCGAATACTGACGGAACGTCAACGTGCCGTCGCCGCCATGCACGGGATTCGCCCTATTGATGCCACCCTTGGAGCCGGCGATGCGTCCATTCACGGTGAAATTGCCGTTGCTTATGATGATGGCGCCGGCCAGATGAACCGTGCCTGTCACGCCCAACGTGCCCTGGTTGCTCGATGGAGCCGGCACTACAAGCGCGGACCCGGCGGATAAGACGTTCGTGCCCAGCAGACCGAGCGTGCCCCTGCCCGTCTTGTACACACGTACGCCGCGCGTGCCGCCATCGGTGAAACCGCCCTCAAGCAGCACGGTTGATGCGGTCTGCAGATCCCAGGACTGGTCGGTATGCACCACGATCGGAGGCTCCACCACGTGCGTACGGCGCGCGGATGCCGAGGTGGATGTACCGTCAGTCGTCACTATGCCGCCGCCCAGCAGGCCGATCTTCGCACCACGTCCCCCAACGCCCTTCTCCTTCTGCAGCTTCGTGCCTTTGTTCGTCGGGGCCTTCAGCCTCATGCCCTTGAACGTCACTGGCATGTCGAACACAATGCGCTCGCCCTTCGATGCGAAATAGGGCGTCAAGAGGCCGGTCGTCAGGTCGGGCGGCCACTGGCCGTATCCTTCCCAGTTGTAGCCGTACTGCACGGACTCGTTCGCGTTCGTGCCCATCCAGTTGCAGCCAATGGTGGTTCCGCCCTCGACTATCACTATGCCACCGTTCACCATCTGCCCCGGCGAATAGACGCCAGGCGCCTGCTCCACGCCGTTGATCAAGAAGCGCCCCACCCTCAGCACGTAGCCGTTCGGCGTCTCCAGCCTCGCGCCAGAGCCGAGCGCCAGCTGCGACACCGACGGCAACGGATCCGCCTCGTAGATGTCGTTCATGCGGAACTTCCCGTACACCTCCAGGTTCGTGACGGAGGCGAACATCCTCTCGACATATTGGTCGGACGGATAGCGCGCATCGGCACCCGAAATATCAGTGAACGCACCTGGACAGTTGGTGAGCGCCACGTCCAGGACGCCGTCGCCGCCAACGCGGATGGACGTGAGGTTGCGGAACGTGACCGGCGCCTCGATGCGGAGCGTCCCCCGCTCCACGTCCAGACCGCCGGTCGTGGTGCTTGGCAGAAGGCGCAGTGTCTGCACATACGCATTGGTCCATGCGTCCAGCCGCAACGACACGTCGCCCATCAGATGCACGTATGCGACCTGGTTCGTGAGCGTACCCACGGTGTATCCCTCGGCTATGTGCACGTCGCCCGTCACCGTGAGCGTTGCCGGCGCCGTGGACGTGATGGAGGGACCATCCGTCTCGGGATTGCATGAGCCGTTGAAGAATCTCTGCACGAACTCGGGCGATTCGTGGAAGCTGATGGACGGCGTGGACTGGTCATGGCCGTTCATCGTGAACTTCTGGTAGGCCGAGGTCCAGCAGTTCGTCCAGTACCAGCGGCCCAGGCTCTTCGCCTCATCCTGCAACTGACAGTTGGATGTGAAAAGCGCGGTGGCCCTGCCGATGCTGGGCTGCGAGTCCGCGCCGAAGATCACGCTACCCGTCTGCCCCGAGGCGGTACCGCCGATAAGGTCCTTGCACACGAGGGACGAATTGAACGTGGCGTTGCCCCAGGTCATGAGCGTCAGCCACGTGTCTTCGCCAAGCTCCACGGAGCCGTTGAACACGACGTTGCCGCGCGAGGACGTGCTCTGGCCGACCCTTATCATCACCTTCTTGCACGACGACGTGATGCGTCCGTTGAGCGTCGTGGTGCCGGTAGGGTAGACGTAGATGGCGGGCTCCGTAGCGCTGTACTGCTCGGAGGCGATCTCGAAGTCGTTGTTGTATGTGCCGGCGGCGACGAGCCACAGCTGCTGCAGCGACGCCGTAGGATCGCCGCCTATGGTCACCTTGCCTGGGCCGAGGGCCTTCACATTGTCCGCATAGACCCTGCCGCGCTCGATCAGCACGCCGTTGGCAAACGAGTTGTTGGCATTGCTCAGGCGCAGCGTGCCGGTGCCGAGCTTCTTGATCCGCCCGGAACCGTCTATGATGCCGCTGATGGTCACCGTGGTGCTGCCGAGGACCTCCATCTCGAAGTCGCCGCGGATCGTCATGTTGGAGGAGATGTTGCCTGTTATCACCATCGCGCGCGCGGACATGGACGCCAGCGCCACGGTGGTGGCAAGCGCCGCGATGCGGATGAACCCGCCGCGGAATCTGGAGATGGTGCCTCGCACGCCGCTATTTTACCATTTTCCAATGGAGAAGGTCAACGCCCAACACATCAAAAATTCTTCATATGAACATGGCCATGTAATGGGGCAGGGTTATCTTCTTGCCGACAACGCCCACGTTCCCGTCCACGAATTTATATCCATACGGCACCACAGGTCTTCCCAATAACTCATTCAGGGAAATCGTCGCGCCATTGAAAACCTCCCAGATGAAAACAATGTAATTTTATCATAATTCCGTGGTTATTGTCAACTTGCAACTTTTAGAACTCATTTATAACAAACTTTTGCAACTTTTCGGATGGTTCACATCAGATGTTTTGCAACTTTTCCAATATCTTTTGGTTGTAAATATTCCGCAGGGGCGCGTCCTACCAGCGACGGACGAGGGATACATGGTCCGTCACAAAGGCATCCGGCATGGCCGGTCTGTAGCGTTCGGCCTTTTCGGGCTTCTGGACGAACCAGAGCGATATCCACAGTCCTTCTTCCTTCAGGCGGGCGATATTCTCGGGACGAGTCTGTCCACGTACAACCGGCATGTTGAACCCGAAGAGCCCGTATTCACGCTTTAGGCGCAGAGCGCGCGCAATGGCATCATCACGTGACTCCTTCGCAACATCGAAATTGAAATGCTGCACACGGCGTATCGAGGGATGGTTCAGCTGGAAATACTTGAGCGCGGTCTTGTTGAAGGTTGCCACCATCACGCGGCTGGGGTCGATTCCCGCGCGTCTGATGGCAGCTACGACATCCTCGCCGAACTCCGGAGAGAAGCCGTTGTTGTCCTTGAAGTCGATCCACATCTCGGGTATGGGCCTGACGATGGCAAGGGCCTCGTCCAGCCTCACGATGCGCCACGATCCCGGAGTACCGTTCTCGAGGAAGCGTCCCTTCTCGAGGATCTCCGCGTAGTCAAGGTCCGCTATCCGTACATCCCATCCCATGTTGCGCCTGAGCGTGTTGTCATGTCCCATCACGACCACGCCGTCCCTGGTACGCTGCAGATCCAGCTTCACGATGTCGCAGGCCATGGCTACGGCGTTGGAATACGCCGGCAGAGAGGCTTCTGGCATGGTGAGGTCCCCCGCACCGCGATGCGCCACCATCCTCGGCTCAACCATCGCGTCGAAGGTCTCCGGAGAGTAGAATATCCGCCCTGTCTCCTTCAGCGTGAACCTTCCATCCTCGTACCGCACCACGTGCACGCAGCAGTTGCACTGCAGCGTCTTCATCGCCGAGGCTGGCGCATTGTCGCCCGCCAGTTCGCGTACAAGCGCCCTGAGCACGATCGAATGCGCCACGCACAGTACCCTTTCAACCTTGCCGTCCAACGGGCGTATCTCGCCTTCCAGGAAGTCGCGCAGGCGCCTACCGACCTTCTTGAACGTCTCTGCACCTTCGCCATGCGGCACATACCCGTCCGGCTCCTCAAAGAGACGCCGCAGGTTCTCATCCGGCCAGTCGCCCTTACGGCAGGGCTTGCCCTCGTACCAGCCAAAGCACATCTCCCTGAGCCGCTCGTCCTCGATCGGCGCAGGTCCGCCCATTCCCTTCGCGATCAAGTCCGCCGTATGGCGCGCCCGAAGGTATGGGCTTGCGTAGATGCGATCGAAGCGGATGCCGGCGGCGGACATCCCGCGCGCAGTCTCCTCGGCCATCAGCACGCCCTTCCTCGTGAGGTCCGTGTAGGCGATCGATCCCTGCAGAAGCCCGGCCCTGTTCCATGTCGTCTCGCCATGGCGGAGGAAATAGACCTCCACGGCCGCGTCCACGCGTGGCGCAAACACCGCGCACGCAAGGCAGAGCATGGCAAGAGGCACGACTGTCATCCTTTTCACGGCAAGGGTTCCCTTTCTCATGCTGGTTAAATCTCCTTCCCGACATTCCGGACGTCGCCAAGGGCGCGCGTCACGTCTATACCCGTTATCTCGCGCAGCAGCGCCTCCGTCAGCGGCGACACCCCGGCAAGACGCATTGCCTGCTGCTCGATGACGCGCTCGAAGAGGTTACGCACGTGGCGGCCGTTCCCGAAGTGCCTGTCCTTGCGCGACACGGCATCCTCGAGGCCGCGCATCAGCACGGACAGCGCCTCGGGCGTACATACGTATTCGTTGCTTTCGACGTTGAGAAGGAATATGCGGCTCAGCTCCTCCGCCGAATAGTCCGGGAAGTCGACGTACCTGTTGAACCGTGAACGGAGGCCGGGATTGGACTCCATGAACCGCTTCATCTCGTCCGTGTAGCCCGCGAGGATCACCACGAGCCTGTCGCGATCGTCCTCCATGCGCTTCAGGAGCGTGGCGATGGCCTCCCGGCCATAGTCCTCCCTACCACCTTCCACCAGGGCGTAGGCCTCGTCGATGAACAGCACGCCGTCCAGGGCCTTGTCGACGATCTTGCTCGTCTTCACCGCCGTCTGCCCGACGAATTCGGCCACAAGCCCCGAACGGTCGGTCTCCACCAGATGGCCCTTACTGAGCACGCCCAGATTCCTCAGTATCTGCGCCACGATGCGCGCCACGGTCGTCTTGCCCGTGCCAGGATTCCCAGTGAACACGCAATGCAGGGAAAGCGGAGCAGTCCTCATGCCCATCCTCTCCCGTTTGCGCTGTATCTTGACGAAGTTCGCCAGACGGGTGATCTGCCCCTTCACCGGCGCAAGCCCTATCAGGCCATGCAGCCGTTTCATCGGATCGTCGTCTTCCGGCTGCTCTATCCTGCGCAGGCTTGAGAGCTTCGCACCGTCCTCGATGGCGGAAATATCGCGAGGGACCGTGGAGGCCTCGCCCGAGACCTTGATGTTGCCGCCCGCCGGCAGGCCGCGCACCGCGCGCATGATCGTCTCCAGCCAGGTACGTTCATCGTCGGTGACTACGCCATCCGCCTTTGCCATGATGGACGCCCACCGGTACATCAGCACTGCGTAGCGGCGCGCCTTCTCGGATGTCGACTTCTCCGAGTCAAGGATCTTGACCAGTAGAAGCTCGTCCTGGAAATTGACACTCTGCAGCCCATCGTGCAGACTGGTTATCGCCTTGCTCATGCTTCCCCATGCCTGGTTGCGAAAGGCGGCGTCGCCCCACCTCTCCAGGTCTACGCCGGTGTTCAGGATCTGGCTGGTCGGCATCATCAGCGCAAGCCCTTCGCGTCCGCTGAAGTCCATGGCATAGCCCATCCTGCGGTAGCATTTCACAAGATCGTCAAAGAACAGCAGCGCAAGCTTGCGGTTGGAATAGGCGAAAGTGTCGACGTTGTCGGCCTGATCCACGCCATTGACGTTCTCGAACGCCTCGCGGACCGAATCGGAGCGGTCCATGCGCGCCACGAAAGCGCATAGATCCTTCACGACGCGGTAGAGTGAATTGAAATACATGTCGGAATTTGACGCGACAATCGGATGGTTCGCACCTGGTGGCAGGTGCCTGCGATACGTGATCCTGTGCGTGTTCACAAGCCCCATCCCGGTGGTGATCAGCAGAATACCACCCACGAAAAGAAGAAACACTATGACCATCACCGCCATAGTCCATTCTTCTCCATCATTGATGTAGCCCCTTGCTCCATGACAGGGATATGATAGCAGAACGGCCGCCTGATGACCAGAAGATTCTGGGGCATGAAATGCACCGGTTGCGGCTGGGCGGGGGTACGGGTCACTTCCACTTCCGCAGACGTCCGCGCATTTCCGGAAGGAACATCCATGCCGCCGCGACATAGACGAGCGCCCCGGCGGGGATGAGAACGGCGAGAGCCACGATGGGGCTCGGCCATGCGAATGGACGTGCAAGCGCGATGACGCCGCCCATGGCCGCGCATGCCGCGAGGATGCGCCCGACAGGCCCTGCGAGCCGCACGAACCCAAGCTCCCCGTTGCGGCGGACGGCCTCGACCCCAAGCCACAGACAGCTCGCGCCGGCGCATACGACGGTCGAGCCAGCCAGGCCCACATGCCGCCATTCTACCGGCAGGCAGAATACGGACAGCATGTTCAGCACGGCGTTCAGCCCAACGGTGCACGTGGAGACCTTGAGCGGAGTCCGCATGTCGTTCTGCGCCTGGAACCAGGGAACGAGCGATTTCTGCAACCCGAAGAAACCAAGCCCGAAGGCGTAGCACGCAACCGCGCGCGACACGCGGCGGACGGCATCCGCGTCGAAGGCGCCGCCCTTGTAGATGGCGGCTGTGATCTCGGGCGCCAGAACGCCCACGCCCACCGCGGCCGGCAGCATGACGAAGAGCATGCTGCGCGTCGAGGAGAAGAACGCCTCGCGCGCACCGGCGACATCGTCCTTCGCGAACAGTCCCGCGAAGGTCGGCAGGAGCACCGTGCCGAAGGCGACGCCCACGACGCCGAGCGGCAGATCCATCAACCGTTCGGCATAGCCCACGACACCCGCGGCCCAGGGTGCCGCGTACTGGGCCAGCACCTGGTCGAGCGCGTAGTTTATCTGCACAGCGCCCGCGCCCATCGCGGCAAGGGCGGTATTGCGCCATACGCGCTTGACACCGGGCTCGAACCATCCCGTAACGGTAAACCACGGCGATATTCCGCGTCTCCGCATGCACCAGAACATGAATGCCATCTGCAGAAAGCCGGCGATCAGGATGGCCACCGCGATGCGCTGCACGCGCTCGGCCAGATTCAGGTCGCCGCCGAAGAACGCCAGATAGCCCAGCACGGAAATCCAGCACACGTTCAGGAGGCAGGGCATCAAGGACGCGGCGGCGAAGCGCCCCATCGCGTTCAGCACCCCCATTCCGAACGCCGCCCCGCAGATGAAGATCATGTATGGCAGAAGAATGCGCGTCGCCCTGAGCGTAAGCAGGAGCCGATGGTACGGCACGCCGTCGGGATCGAGATTCCAGCCGCCACGCGTGGAGATCCAGGCCGTAAGCCCAATGACGCCCAGCGCGACCGTTGCGCCAAGCATCAGCAGCATCATGCTCAGCACGGCACGCGCGAGCCGCTGGGCTTTTTCGAGACCCTCCTTCTCGACCTCGCCCTTGAAGATGGGCACGAACGCCGCCGTGAGCGCACCCTCGCCGAAGAGCTTGCGCGCCATGTTGGGGATCGCGAAGGCGAGCGTGAACGCGCTCTGCTCCCAGCCCGCGCCGATGAGGCGCGACTGCATCATCTCCCGTACGAGCCCCAGCACGCGCGAAAGCGCCGTGGCGCCACCCACGACCGCGGTAGACCTGAGGATTGACGAGCCGCCGGCCATGTCACCTGCCCTTGCGCCTGTAGTTGCAGATGCGGTCCACCGCCTCGGAGAAGCTGGCGGCGCCCTTGAGTATCTCGATGTCCACGCGCAGGTAGTAGCACGGCACGGGCGTGGTCTCCAGGCGCGGGAAGCGCACGGCATCCTTCTCGGTGGTGATGAGCGCGTCGCACTTGAGATCTGCCGTGCGGTTGAGCGCGTATATGATCTCGGAGGCGTCGTAGCGGTGGTGGTCGGCGTAGCGCTCGCACCATATCACCCTGGCGCCGAGCCGGCGAAGCGAGTTCTCAAACCCCTGCGGCACGGCGATGCCGGAGAGCGTGGCGAGGGTCTTGCCGCGTATCCATTCCAGCGGCAGCTCCTCGCGCGTATAGACGTCGCGCAGGACGCGCGGAGCATGGCGGCATTCGATGATCTCGGCCGTGGGGTTGTATTCGCGCACGAGCGTGCGGACATCCTCGGAGTCACCGTCCGACTTGGTGATGAACACGAAGTCCGCCCGCGCCAGGTGCTTGGCGGGCTCGCGCAGCACGCCGCGCGGCAGCATGTGCCCGTTGCCGATGGGGTTGGTCTTGTCCACCAGCACCACCTCGAGGGAATGACTGAGCCGCTGGTACTGGAAGCCGTCGTCGAGGATCAGCGTGTCGCAGCCGTACCGCGACACGGCGTACCGGCCGGACTTGACGCGGTTGCGGTCCACCAGCACGCATACGCCCGGGAGGTTCGACGCGAGCATGTACGGCTCATCGCCGCCGGTGGCGGCGTCCACGAGCACCTGGCGACCATCGGAGACGACCACAGGCTTTTCGATCACATTGCGGAAGAGACGCTGCCACCAGGGCGCCTCCTTGCGCCTGTATCCGCGCGAAAGGATGGCCACCTTGCGTCCAGCCCGTGTGAGCTCGCGGGCGAAGATCTCCGTGACAGGCGTCTTGCCGGTGCCGCCGGCCGTCACGTTTCCGATGGAGATCACCTGGCAACCGAGCGGGAAGCGCCGCAGCACGCCGATGTCGTAGAAGACATAGCGCAGGCGCACCACAAGCTGGAACACCTTCGAGAAGCACCAGAGCGTCGCCAGCAGCATGCGTACGGGGAAGGACTTGTTCTGGTCGTCGCCCTTCTGCTGGATCACCGCGACGAGCGCATGCTCGAGCCTCTCGAAATAGCTGACCTTGGCCTTGCGCATGCGTGCAGCCCCGTCAGAAGTCCAGCTCGATGTCCCAGTCCGGCTCGTCGAACACCCGCGTGTCGATCGAGACCGGCGTGAAGGCGCGCTTGCGACGCTCGCCGAAATTGTCGAAGAACGCAGCCTTGAAGTCGTCCATACGGCGCACCTGGCGCTCGAGCGACCACAGCACGAACCGCCACTTCGGAAGGAAGCCGTAGCGCGAAGGCAGATGCGGGTCAAAGCTCTCGAACTGGTCGCGGCGGATCGTGAACTGCCATTCTATGGCGCGGCTGCGGAAGTCGAACCCGTCAAAGAAGCTTGTCGCGAGCTCGGCCTCGGGAACCACCGGGTGCGCGGCGGCGAAGCGCTTGAGCGCGGCGGCGTAGGCGGACATGTAGAACGTGGCGACGGCGGCGAGGTTCGCGTCGGTGAACGACAGGTCCGGCCAGCCGAACGATCCGCGCACCGAGCAACACGACACCGTGCTTGGAAGCGTACGGCCCGCCTTTATGTCGAAGGCGAAGCGGTATATCTCCTTGCCCACGTCGTAGAGGCAGCTCTTGGATGTCTGGTCGTACTTCTTCATCACCAGGTTCTGGGCGGCGGCGTCGCCCATGAGCGTCGCGAGGGCCGTGACGACCTGCGGATCCTCGCCGGCCTCGCTGCCGCCGAACTCGCCGGCAAGCTGGAAGTGGCTGGCGGGGATGTCGTTCAGCGGCTCGCCCTCGCAGCGGGTGCGTATGAAGTAGTCCAGCACGCGCTTGCGCTCGTGCGCGCGGCGGCGGAGCAGCCTGTATTCGGCGAGTTCCACGCCCAGCGACTTGAATACCTCTATGCGCGAGATCACGTAGCTGCCGTAGCCGCGCCCGGTGCGCGAGAGCCTCTTCTCGACCAGCGAGCGCACGAGCGGGCAGCGGTTCGTCTTGTACACGATCTCGCGCGTGGGCCCTTCACCGAGGGGCGAGCGGACGCGGTCGGACGAATCCTCCGGCGTGTCGTTGCGAAGCTCGTACACGTTGGCGTACTCCACGTGCTCGTCCTTGCTCACCAGCGCGCGGATGTTGGACAGCAGCACCTCGCTGCGGGCGTCCACCCCCGGATGGAACACCGGACGTCCGTCTACGAACGTGGCCCCGGGCAGCGCCGTCCTCCGGTCGTCGAACGCCGGCGCGCTCCCCTCGCCCATCACGGAATATATCTCGCCCGTGAGGTACATGTAGAGGGTGGAGATGAACGTCGGCGAACGCTCATCCGCGAGGTCCGGACGCGTCAGCAGCGACCTGTAGAGCGCATCGATCTCCTGTATCCGGCGCACTGCGACCATCTGCGGGATGCGCGAAAGGACTATCCCCTCCATCAGCAGCTCCAGCTTCGGCACGATGCGCTCGAGCGCCACGCCGCGGCTCAGGCCGAAGAACTCTATCTCGTGGTGGCCGTGGTACTTGAGCATGCGCGTGAACGAGGCCTCGTGGCCCTCGAACACGCTCACCAGCTCGCGCAACTGTCCGCGGAATGCCGTCCAGTCCGTCTCGGCGAGGGCGGCGAACGCATGGAAATCCGGATATGTGAGGAAATGTACGCCCTTGACGGCATGGTAGTACCGAAGCGCAGTGGAGATGCGCTTGCGGCTGGCGGCGAGCGCCACCTTCATCTCGCTCTCGGTCCAGGCCAGCGGCTTTACGCGCCACTCCTGCCCGAGCGAACGGTAGTGGTCCAGCGTTACGTCGTTGCGCTCGAGCATCACTACGCTTCCGAGCGGGAAGCCCAGCTTCCCGGTGAGCCATCCGTCCATCTCGGTGAGCGTCCGGCACGGCACGTCGCGCTGCGATATCTCCAGCTTGCCGGCAACGACGTTGGCGCACAGCACAGAATGCATCATCACCTCGCCGCGCCGGTTCTGCGGCACCTTGGCAAGATCCCAGAAGAGCCCTCCCAGAAGCGGCAGCGCCGCCACGGAATGGTTGCCGGTGGTCACGGTGATCACATGCCCGCTCGTGCCACGCCTTAGAACGGACTTGTCGGCCATCAGCACGGAGGCGTGCTCGTCAAGCCCCTTCCACACGCCGCGCTCGAACACGAACGTGTCTTCGCCGAGATCGTATGCGCGAAACACCCTGTCGCGGCCCATCGCGCGCGTCACCACGCTCGTGGGCCGCCGCCGCCATTCGCGCTTGAATCGCGCCAGGATGTTCTTGAACGAATCCTTCACGGCTCCTCTTCGTCGTCATCGTGGTGGTGGTGGAATCCCCATCCGTGCAGGCGGACCTCCTCCTTGGCGATAAGATCCTCCGCGAGCGCGCCAAGGGCGTCGAGATCGGCAGAGTCGGCGGCGGAGAGCAGATTTCCGAGAGCGCGCGGCACATGCCTGGAGAACTGCGGCTGACCCACGGACTCCAGCCTGCCGAACGCCCCAAGCGTCTGCACGAGCCGCTGTACTGCGCCCAGCGCCAGCTCGCGCTGCGATACGCCGCCATACGCAGAGAGCAGCTCCGCGCGCTCCGCCTCGCCGATGTTCACGGAATACGGATCGTACAGGAGCGAGGCCAGGTCGTACACGGCCGGTCCGAGGCGCATGCCCTGGAAATCTATGAAGGCGAACGTTCCATCGGCGCGGTACAGCACGTTCGAACTCTGGAAATCGCGATGCACCAACACGGCCGGCATACGGCGGAACTCCGCAGCCACGCCCTCCAGCTCGGCGCGTACCGCCGCCGGCATGCAGTCCAGGCCGTAGCGCGCCTTGAGGCAGTATGTCTCGAAGAGGTCGCGCTCCCAGGCGTAGAGCTCCGGACCGAACGCCTGCTCCAGCACGGCATTGCGCTCCAGCGCGAGCGCCGTGCCCTTGCCGTGCATGCCTTTGAGCGCCTTCACCACCGGCGTGTAGAGCTTCACCAGCTCCGCCCCCTTCTTCTTGGCGACCTTCTCCTCGAGAGAACCGGCCGCAAGCTCCTCCAACGCAAGCATGCGGCGGTCCGGCAGGTCGGCCAGCACCTTCGGCACAGGCACCCCGGCATCGTCCAGAAGCGCCGCGTGTGAGGCGTAGCGCGCGTTCTCGGGACGCTTGCCGTCATCGTATTCCACGGCGATGGCAGTGGTTCCGTCGGTACGGTCAATACGCCAGAAGGCCCGATCTGACCCGCGCGCCCCGAGGAATTCCGCGCCGACATCGTCCCAGCCCAACGCCGCCACGAGCGCATCCAGCCTCGGATCGCCGTAGAGCGCGGCCGGCTGCGGCCCATCGTTCACTGCACGGAAGCGCTCGGGCGTGCCGGCGTCCCACCAGAACGCCTCGTTGACCACCGCGCCGACCACGAAGCGGGAATCCATCATCGCCTTCTCGTACGCCTCGATGATGGTGGAGAAGCCTTCAGGCTTGACGTAACGCAGCACGTCCGGTCCCAGAAGCGCGCAGCTGCAGTAGGTGTACGTTCCGGGTGCGCCCGCGTCGTCGCTCCTCCAGTTGCAGACGCGGCCTTCGGGGTCCGCCTCGACCGTGCGCGGACCTTCCTCGCGAAGCCAGCACGCAGCGAAGCGTCCGCTGCGCTCGAACGCCTCAGCGATGGGCGCCGGGTCGAGATCCTCGATCACCATGTCCGCGCCCAGCAGCCAGAACGGGGCGTCGCCGAGAAAGCCGCGCAGCGGATTCAGCGCGCCGCCGGTGCCAAGTATCTCGGGTTCCTCGCTGACGATGATCTTCGCCTTCCCCTTGCGCGCGGCACAGTAGGCCTTCACCTTGTACGCCAGGTGGTGCGCGTTGACGGCTATCTCCTCCACGCCCCACGACTCGAGCATCCGCAGGATGCGCTCGATCATCGGCTCGCCCCACACGGGCAGCAGCGGCTTGGGCGTGGAGTCGGTCAGAGGCCTGAGGCGCGAACCCAGACCCGCGGCCAGCACCACGGCCTTCCTAGGAAGCTTTGTCATGTCGGTTTGTGGCATCACCGCAATTATAGCAAAAAACATCCTTTCAGGCAAAGCGTTTCGCTAGTCGGTCGACCGGAGTACCAGCCCCTTGAGATATTCACCTTCCGGGAAGGCGATGTCCACCGGATGGTCGGCCGCCTGGCGAGTCCGCGCCACGATCTGGAAGCCGCGGCGGGCGTCGAAGGCGGCTTCGCGGCAGATGGTCTCGAAGAACGCGGACGACACCGCGCCGGAGCAGGAGAACGTGGCGAGAATGCCGTTCGGGCGCAGGAGCTTCATGGCAAGGAGGTTGATGTCCTTGTAGCCGCGCGCCGCGCGCATCAGCTGCCCCTTTGAATCCGCGAACTTCGGCGGATCCAGCACTATCAGGTCGAACTGCCGCCCCTGGTCGCGGTAGAGGCGCAGCTGCTTGAACACGTCCGCCTCGACATAGTCGAACCGCGTGCCGCAGAGATGGTCCAGCTCGGCGTTGCGCTTGGCGAGCTCGAGCGCCGCCGGTGAGATGTCGAGCTGGGTCACGGACATCGCCCCCGCCGCGCGCGCCGCCAGCCCGAACCCGCCCGTGTAGGCGAAGCAGTTGAGCATGTCGGCGCCGTTGGCGAGCGAGCCCACCACTGCGCGCGCGTCGCGCTGGTCGAGGTAGAAGCCCGTCTTGTGCCCGTGCCGCACGTCAACGAGATACCGTATGCCGCCCTCGCGCACCTCGATCAGCTCCGGCGGCTCCTCACCGGCCAGCAGCCCCGTGGCCCCCTCGGCCGGCAGGCCCTCGCGCACACGGCAGTCAACGTCGCTGCGGTTGTACACCCCGCGGCAGCCCGGCGTGAACGTCTCCAGCGCCTTGACGATCGCATCCTGCCAGTAGACGGCGCCCGCAGAGGCGAGCTGCACCACCACCCAGCCGTCGTACCAGTCGGCAATCACACCCGGCAGGCCGTCCGACTCCCCATGCACGAGCCGGAATGCGCTGGTGTAGCCGTTCACCCAGAAGTCCGCGCGACGGCCGATGGCGGCGGCAACGCGCCCAGCCACCAGCTCCGCGTCGGCCACGAGCCCGGCGTCGAACGACAGCATGCGCACCCGTATCTGGCTGGCCGGCGAATAGCTGCCCCAGCCGATGCACTCGCCTTTCGCGTCCAGAACAGCCACCGTCTCACCGGGAGCGGGGTCGCCTTCGACGGCGCGTATCGCACCCGAGAATATCCAGGGGTGCCTATGGCGCGTGGCGTGGTCGCGCCGGGGATTCAACGCCACATGCTTTGCGTACTTGGTTTCCATCTGGGACTTCCTACAATGTTCATGCTCCCATGCTGGCGGCGACCACTTCGCGGACGGTCGCCGACGAGACGCCCCGCAACAGCAGATGCTTCGTCCTGGACGTCTCGCCGCCCTTGAACGAGACTGCCGACTTCGGGATGCCGAACGCCTCGGCCAGCGTCTCCACAAGCTCCTTGTTGGCCTTGCCGTCCACCGGCGCCGAGCGGAGCCGCACCTTCACGGCGTCCTCGCCGAAGAGCCCGGCGATCCCTGCGCGTGAGCAGCGCGGCTGCGCCCGCACGCCGATGACCACGCCTTCACTCGTCTCCGCCAGGTACATCGCTCAGATCTTCTGCGCGGAGGCGTCGGTCGTTACACCCCTGCTGAAGTCGAACCTGCCCATGTCGATCTCGTCCACGGTGAACGGCCTTGCCGTCTTCCAGCCGCCGCGCGTGTAGTCGGGGAACTCTATCGGCTGCGACCTGGCGAGGACCGACTTCTCGGACAGCTCGACTATCGAGCTGTACGTCGCGAGATCGTACACGTCCGTATCGAGCGGCAGGCCGTTCTGCAGGCAGTACGCCCATCGCAGATCCATGATGAAATCTATGCCGCCATGTCCGCCGACCTTGCGCGCGATCTCGCCGGCGACCTTCCAGAACGGGTGCTTGAACTCCTCTCGCATCTCATCGGTGGTCTTCTTGTCGAAGTAGCGGTGCGCCTTGCCGTCGCCCACCTTGTCCTCCCACGCGAACATCAGCGACGGATAGCTGCGGTAGATGCCCTTCGTGCCCATGAAGAGGTTGCCGCGGTCGTACGGACGCGGGGTGCACACGTTGTGTATGAGCGAAAGCGTCTTGCCGAGTGCCGTGTGTATGAGCGACATGTTGATGTCGCCCTTTACCATCTTCGCGCTGTGGCGCCAGTCTCCGACGGGGAAGTTGGCCTGCCCGTACGCCTCGAACGAGGCGCTCTTCGTCTCCATCGACACAAGGTACTCGAAGCGGTCGCCGCGGTTGATGTCGAGGCAGCGTCCCGCAGGCACGAGTCCGTGCGTCGGGTAGTAGTTCCCGTGGTGGTGGAGGTGGCGGTCGATGCGCCAGAACCTGTTGTCGGCGGGCTTGTACTGCAGCGAGCGCTGGTCGTGCTGGTATCCTACCTCCGCCTGCACCAGCTCGCCGAGCTTGCCCTTCTTCACGAGGTTGAACGCCAGCATCTCCTCCTCGCCGTACGTGCAGTTCTCGAGCATCATGCAGTGGCGGCGGTTGCGCTCGGCCGCATCCACCGTCTGCCAGCATTCGTCGAGCGAGAACGCGCCGGGCACTTCCTGCAGCACGTGCTTGCCATGGTCCATGGCATATACGTTTATCGGGGCGTGCAGCGGCCTCGGCGTGGCGGAGTACACCACGTCGCAGTAGTCGGAGTCGCAAAGCCCCTTCCATGCGTCCTCGCTGCCGTTGCGGCCCCACTCCTTCGGCTCGGGGTAGCCATGCTCCCTGAGCCACGCCTTGTTCTCGTCCAGCCTTTTCGGATTGATGTCCGCGAGACCCGTCACCACGCAGCCCGGTATCTGGGCGATGCGGTGTACGGCAGGCGTGCCCCTGCTGCCGATTCCGATGAAGCCGACCCTCACCTCCTTCATGGGCGGGACGGCGAAACCATGCATAGGCGCGCCGATCGTCGCGGATTGCGCATGCGCCCTCCTTATGTGCCCTGCGGCCATCGCCGCCACGCCCATCCAGGCCGTACCCTTCAGGAACTCTCGTCTGTTCTGGTTCATTTACCCTTCCTTTCCTTTCTGTTTTTTGCAATGCTTTCTGGACTTTCGTGCACCGGACAGCGCCAGCCACGCGCGCAGGGTCTCCGACACGCTCCATGCCTGCGCCCGGCATCCCTTCTGCGCGTGCGGGGTGTCGCCATCCGCTATCTCCGAGATGTGGCACACGCATCCGGCGTTGATGTTCTCCACGCTGGAGGCCAGGAGCGAGAGCGCCTGGGCCCGCGTGAGCATGCCCGCCTCCGCGGCGGCCTCCGCGTACATCGGGAACGGCCACGCCCACACCGTGCCGTTGTGGTAGGCCGGCTTGCGCGATGTGTCCTCGTCGCCGGCATAAACGCCCCTGTAGCCAGGCGACGCCGCATCGAGCGAACGCACTCCGCCCGGCACGACGAGCCGCGACGCGGCACGCAGGATCCTGCGCGCAAGGGCCGCGTCCGAGACGGCGCCGAGCGAAAGCGCGAAAAGCTGGTTTGGGCGCACGGCATCGTCGCGGCGGGCCTCCGCCGCCGGTTCACCGCCGGGTGCGTCGAGGCAGTCCGCCAGGCCGTTGCCGTTGGCGAAGAGCCGCGTCAGCGAGGTTGCGGCCTTGTCGGCAAGCGCCGCCCACCGGCCGCCGAGGAAGCGGAGAGCCGCAATCCAGAGCGCCTGTATCTCCACGGGATAGCCGATGCGCGGCGTGCACGCCGGATAGTTCGTGTCCATCCAGGTGAAATGCGATGGCGACCACACGAGTCCGGAGGCCTGGTCGACATGTATGCCGTTCGGGGTACCCTCCATGTAGTTCGATGCGATGGACTCCACCACGTCGGCCAGCGTCCGGCCCTTGCCGCAATCCGTGGAAAGGAACCTCTTCCGACCCAGCTCCGCGCACAGGTCCCGCACGGCCACGATGAACCACAGCGGCGCATCCACCGTATCGCGGTTGCCAGCCCTTCCACCGTGTATGATGTTGGGCAGGGTGCCGCGCTCCTCGAATCTGGCGAAGGCAACCACGATGTCGCGCGCCTCGCGGAGGAATCCCGCGGCGATCGCGCCGCGCAGGAAGATGAACGTGTCGCGGCCCCAGTCTAGGAACCACGGATATCCGGCAATCACGGTCTTGACGTCGTCGCGTCTGACCATGTAGAGCGTCATCGCCCGGCGAAGAGCGTCCTCGATGGGCGCCGTCGCGGCTTCGGCCTTCGGCCAGGACGGCATCACCTCGGCTGACGGGAATTCCCCGTAGGCCGCGGCGAGCGCCGCCTCCGCGCCAGGCGCGGAGAAGTCGCATGCGACCCAGCCCGGAGAATACAGGTCGCCGCAGGGATCCTGTCCGCGCTCCGCCTCCTCTGAATGGTCCACCATGTACGACCATTGCGGCTCCTCGTGGAATTCACCACCGTCCACCCTGAAGCGAAGCGGCCTTGGATCGCTGTACGGGCTGAAGGTGAATCCTTTCTCCGACGATCTCAGCGCCCCTGGCGCGCCGAAGGCGCCTTCCACCGGGCCCTGGGCCTTCGTCGTAGCGTGGAACGACCGCCATTCGATGTCTGGACGCAGCACCAGCCGCACAGGCACACCCGCCTCGCGCGCACCCGCCACCGTGCGCGACATCCTGAGCGTCGCGGCATTGCAGCCTTCGGCGAGCGACAGCTGGAACGTGAACGCGGCCTCGCGGCCCATGCCGCATGGCACGCGGAAGAACCATGTCGCGCAGCGACCGGACGGGTCGGCACGGAATCCCGAGAGACAGTCCTTGCTGAGTTCGCGCGAATAACCCTCGTGCAGAAGCCAGGCGCGGCACCGCGTCCAAAGCGTGAGCCGGTCGTTCGGAACGTCGGGATTGGGATTGGCGGCGAAGAGCGCGTCGTACTGCGAACGCACCTCGCCCCAGGCCAGCTTGACGCGCGCCGAAGCGCCTGCACCGTTGGAAAGTATCGTCTCGAGAGCCGGATCGCGGCGGATGTCAGCGCCGGAATGGAACAGCTTGACGCGCGCCTGGCGGGCAGGCGGCAGCACCAGCACCGGCGAGACCGTGCGCACCGTACCCTCTGGCGAGAACGCCGTGAACTCAAGCTTGACCTCGCGGGCACGCGTGCCATCCCCCTCGTAGGGCGGCAGCTCCGGCCAGGTGCGAGATCCATCGAAGAGCCTCGCCCGGTACGCGCATGGGGATTCGAAGTCCAGGCGCATGCCGTCGGGCACGCATACCGTGCGCCGGGCATCCTCCGGCCAGTGCCAGACTATGGCGTCGGCGCGCTCCGGCGGCGACGGAGGCGTGGACGCGGCCGGGGGCATGGTACGGCTGAAGCAGCGCACCTCGCCCGGTGCCAGATGGTACTCTCCGCAGAGATCGACCTCGCCGCCCTCCAGCACGTCATGCGCCGCGCCGCCGCCGTAGCGCGACGTGTCCCAGTGCGCCGTCACGCCGTTCTTGCAATCGAGATTGGCGAGCACCAGCGTGCCGCCGCGCCTCGCCGCCAGGAAGTTGCCCTCTCCGCGCTGGATCATCTCGATGTGCGGCGCACCCGTGAAATCGGGGTGCTCGCGCAGGATGGCATTGAGGTGGCCGATGAAATCGACCATGTTGGAGGGATTGCCCCACGACAGGTCGTTCCTGCCATGGACGTCTATCTTCTCGGTGGCGAACCACTCCACGCCGTTCGCCATGCCCCAAGCCCCCTGGTGCGACAGCAGCGCGGCCAGCGCCACACGAAGGCGGGCGTAGGTCTCGCCGCCCTTGGCAAGACGGTCGTTGTCGTGCGTCTCGGCGAAATGCACGAGCGTGCCGCATCTTTCGGCGCGAGCGATGGCATCCGGCAGATACCACTCGAACTGTCCGCGGTCGTAGGTCTGGAAGATCTCCGAATAGGCCCAGTCCAGCCCGGCACGCGTCAGGAGGGCGTTCGTGACCTCTATCTTGCCGCCTAACCCCTCCAGCATGAAGATGGTGTCGGGGAACTCCTCGCGCACGCGGGCCACGATGTACGTCCAGGTGCCCTCGGGAATCATGTAGCCCGCATCGCAGCGGAACCCGTCCACACCCTGCCTGCACCAGAAGAGGAACACGTCGGCCATGTACGCGCGCAGACCGGCGTGGGAGTAGTCCAGCTCCACCAGGTCCTCCCACACTACTCCCCATGCCCCGGGCGAGGCGAACGAGCCATCGCCGTTGCGCCGGAACCATTCGGGGTGGTGGGTCTGCAGGACGGATCCCCATCCGGTGTGGTTCGCGGGCAGGTCGATGAATAGGCGGCCGCCTCTCGCGTGCACGGCGTCTATCAGTTCGCGGAACTGGTCGAGCGGCGTGGTGGCGCGGTCGAACTCCGCCATCGCGGGATCGACCGAGAAGAAGTCCGTGGCGGCGAACGGGCAGCCGTATTCGCCCATCACCGCGTACGTGGCGGGCACGGGGAACGGGGGAAGCGTCTGCACGATCCTGAAGCCCATCCGGCCCATTATGTGGTCGAGGCGGCGCACCACCTCGCGGAAAGATCCGAACTGGCGCACGAACACGGTGTAGATGGAGTTGCCCTCGCGCGCATGCGCCGGCTCCACCTTCACGTGGAAGTTGGAACCTGCCGGCCATTCCGGCACATCCGAGCCTTCGGGGAAGAAGCAGGCCTTGCCCGAAAACACGCCCACCTCGTCCAGCGACACATCGCAGCGGAACTCGCCCGGGGACGTCTCGCGCATGGGCACGTCCCTCCAGGCCCGGGCGAGAGGCGTCACGCCCTGCTCGGTCTCCTCTATGATCTCACGGCGGCGTATGGACGCCCCTCCGAGGTTGGTGCGCAACGCGGCGCGTCCGCGGCGCGGCGCGTCAAGCGAGAGCGTCACCGAAAGTACGTCGCCCTTCCATCTCAGCAGGAAGTCTTCGCAATGTGGGATCTGTCGCATGTCCATCGCGCCTCAGCGTCTCCTGACCTCCGTCTCGTCGCCATCCCCGCCGTATGGCGGAGGCGACACGCGCGCGGAATAGTCCCAGCGTCCGCCCCATGCCTCCTCCGCCAGCGCCATCTGGTATTCGCGCCATCCCTCGCGCCAGATCATCCAGGCGATGAGGATCGAGATGAAGCCCCAGCTGCCGCCTGCGAACATCGAGTGCAGGCCACGCAGCCCCAGCAGCACGGCGAACACGCGCCCCACCCACATCGCCACGAAGGTCGCCTTCGCCCTGGTGGTGAATATCCGCGCAAGGCTGCGGAAGATGCGTCCGCCGTCCATCGGGAAGCCCGGCAGCAGGTTGAACGCGCCAAGCATCAGGTTCATGTACATCGAATACACCAGCACGATCGCGAGCCACTGGCTGGAATCCCCATATTTCGCCACGAACGAGAGCGCCGCCCAGCACAGACCGGAGATGGTGAAGCTGACCGCCGGCCCCGCGGCCGCGGTCAGGAGCTCCTGCCACGCCTTGCGGGGCAGGGCCGTGAGCGAGGCGCAGCCGCCCAGAAGTGAGAGCGTGATGTCGCGGGTGCGATATCCGAATCCACGCGCCGTGAGCGCGTGGCCCAGCTCGTGGAACGTCACGGACACCGCCAGCGCGAGCGCCATGCTGAGGCCGTATGTGAACGACCCGAAATCCATCATGAAGATGACGAGCAGCAGGATGAACGAGAAATCCAGGTAGATCGGTATCCCGAACGCCTCGCAGACATGTATCCTACGCGGGAACATCCCTAGGCACCTCCTTCAGCCGCCTGCCGGCCCTACAGGTCAGTCCAGTCGTATTCGCGCAACGCGCCAAACACCACGCACGCGAACGGATAGCGCGCGCCCTGGGCGATGACCTCGCGCCACGCCAGCGGGGCGTTGGCGTCCACGATGTCGCCGAAGAGGTCGGGCCTCGCCCCGCGCGCATGGTGCGCGGCCACGCACACGCGCCCGTCGGAGACCATGTCCACCTTCCCGGAGTAGCGCCGCGAGAGCCAGTCCGCCACCGCCACGATCTCCCCCGCACGCTCGCCCACCAGCGAACGTCCGAGCGTGTAGAGCATCACCGCCACCTCCTCGTCGGGATTCTTGGCCCCGTAGAAGCGGTGTGGAGACTCGGCTATCTCGCCGGTGCCCATCACGTCCAAGAGGAGCGTCGGCACGCCGGCGGCGAAGAGCTCCTTCGCCCGTGCGGCATGCACATCCTTCCCGGCATCCGCCACAAGCAGAGCGGGCGGACCCTTCGGCTCCGCGGGCGAGAGCATCACCGCCGGCAGGGAAAGTCCGTTGGGGTGCGTGAACACGCGCCTCTCCACGATGCCGCCAGGCACGTTCTCGCAGGAGACGACCGTAGCCACCAGCGCTGTATCGTCCGGCGTGCGGATGCCGGCGCATCTGGACACCGTGGCCGGCGACGCCTTCTTCGGCACGTTGCCGCCGACCTTCTCCAGTTCGTCGCGGAACAGGTCGTATATCGTCCGTTCGCCAGGGATGTTCAGCACGGACCCCTCCGGAGCAACGGCGACCTCCTTCTCGGGGATACCACAGTCCACGTCCGAGAGCTTGAAGCCGATGTCGCGCACGCGGTAGCTATCGCCGGAGGCGTCCCACGCGCCCTTCTCGCCGCGCAGCCACTGGCGCATCCAGGCCACGGTCGAATTGCGGTTGCCCTCGCTCCAGCCGTGCGGTCCCACGCCATATACGTGGTTGAAGCGGTCCGCCCAGCCGAATCGCCCGGCGAGGGCCTTGGCGTGCGCCGATGTCTGCAGCGCGCCCTGGAACGGGAAGAAATCGTCCGTCTTGAAGTGCATCAGTACCGGCATCGGCGCCTGCAGCAACACGTATCCAAGGTGGTTCAACCCGAACGAGAGCTGTCCATAGATGTTCTGCTCGGCGTCCTGCGGGCCGCACTCGAGATACACGTCCCGCAGCGTGGAGAGGTAGCAGCTAGGCGCCGCGCAGCGGATGCGCGGCTCGATCGCCATGATGAGGGACGTCATCGTGCCGCCGCCGGACTGCCCGCACACGCCGATGCGCTCGGGGTCAACCTCAGGACGGCTCTGTAGATAGTCGATCGCGCGCATGCCGTCCCAGATGCGGATGCGGGCCATGCTCCAGCCAAGCAGCGTGGCGTTCACGCCTATGGTGTTGTGCCCGTTGCAGTTGGAAAGCCCCTTCTTCTGGATCCGCTCGCCCTGGTCAAAGGGATCGTAGATGAGCGCCGCGATGCCGGCTTTGGCGAGCAGCAGCGACGTGCGCTGGTATCCGGCATACGCCTTGCCGTTGGCAGAGTGCCCGCATGTAACTATCACGCCCGGATAGGGCGCCTGGAACCTGGAGGGGTCCGGCAGGAACAGGAGCGCCGTCACATGCACGCCGGGATACGTCTCGAAAAGCACCTCCTCGATGGTATAGCCGTCCTTGGCATGCTTGCGCGTCACCTGGGCGTTGAGGGGCGTGCGCGCCGGGAATCCGCCCACGCCCGCGACCATGCCGTCGTGCAGGGCGCGCTGGTGGGCGCGGAGCTGCGCCGGGGTCTCTATCGCGAGCCACGCCGCATCCGCCGCCTGGTCGGCCACGTTGACCTCATGCTGCATGATGCGGTAGGATGTCCTGGCCCATTTGGACAGTACCTTGCCGGACAGCGCCTTGTCGAGCGCCGAGGAGTTGTCCGCCGCCAGAGAGACAAGGCTGACGGCACACGCCATCGCCAGAATGTATTTTTTCTGCATGGCGACATTATCCCAAAAAAACATGTGTCTGTCAAACGCGGGGTATGATATAATGCGCAGCATGCGATTCGCGCTTTCGACAAACTGGAACAACCTGCGCCACGAAGACGGTGCCGCCGTCGCCGACGAGGCGATCGTCCTCGGCTTCGACGCGTTGGAGCTCGGCTATGCCACGCCGCCCGAGCAGATCGCCGGAATCAAGACCCGGCTCGACAGGATTCCCGTAGACTCCGTGCATGCCTACTGCCCCGTGCCGATCGGCGCACCTTCCGGCCATCCGGAGATATACCAGCTTGCCGACCCGCACGAGGACCTGCGGGCAATGGCGCGCATCTGCCTCGCGCGCACGTTCGCCTGCGCGGCCGAGGTGGGCGCAAAGGTCGTTGTGTTCCACGCTGGATATGTAAACGCGCAGTCGAGATGGGACTATTTCCTGCATGGCACCAGGCGCGTATGCGAACCAACCGCGGCCGACCGGCGCAGGCGCGCGAAGCGCGGGCGCATCACGATGGACATCTTCAAGAAGGAGTTCGAGAAGCTCGTCCCGGGCCTCGAGAAGCATGGCCTCGTCTTCGCGCTGGAGAACCTGCCGCGCTTCGAGGGCTTCCCCTCGACGGATGAGGCGGAGACGCTCATGAAGGAGCTGGCCGGCGCGCCCATAGCCCTCTGGTTCGACACGGGGCACGCCCGTGTACGCGAATGCCGCAAGTGGGATGTCGCGATGGCCGATGCCTCCACGCGTCTCGCCGGGTGGATCCGCGGGATGCATCTGAACGACGTCGAGGATGTCCATGACGACCACTTCGCGCCTGGCAAGGGCAAGGTGGATTTCGCGGCGCTCAAGCCCCTGGCCGCCCGCGACGGCGTGCTGCATGTGGTGGAGCCCCACCCGGATGTGAAGGCGGAGGATCTTCGCGCCGGCCTCGAACTGATGCGCAGGATGTGGCGATAGCCTCCCCGCGAAGGTCCTCATCCATCTCCTGCGCGACTCCGAATGTGCGCGTGACTCCGCACCTTTCGTTCCGCGCGGCAGGGGCCGTTTCGCTCGCATCGCCGCCTAGCGATCTGCCGCCAGTCGCAAGCCATTTGCAAGTCAGTAGATAGTCGGAACGTTGAGCCGACTTTGAAAAACGCGCAACCGCCGCATGGCGCAAGGATCAACACAGGACAAAAACAGACTCGCCAAATCAACCAACCACCAACCACCAACCAACTACCTACCAACTACCTACCAACCTCAAACTAACCACCACCTAACCAACCAAACATCAAACCAGAATAGGCCGCAAGTGTAATGAGTCCTGTCGAGTCGATGCCGAGAGATTACGAATGATTTCTGGGCCAGTTTTGTATGTTTCTGGGCCAGTTTAGGGCCGATTGTTTGATTCCCAGTGGTCTCAAGTCCGCCTTTGGGCCATTTCTAGGCCAGTTCTGGGTCAACCAAAACGCGAAAGATACAATGTGCATCTTTCGTGGTTATGAACAACCTCAATAAAAGATATTAAGCCACCTTGACAGAGGGTTAATGGTTATGGTATAATACACGGCGTTTTCAACATACAAGGAGAAATCATCGTGTCAGAACTCGAGATTGAGGTGAAGCATATTGCTGAAGCACTTCTGAAAAAGGAAGTGTTCGTGGACTATTCAAGAGCCGTCTGCGCTGCATTTGTCATGCTAATGGCAAGAAAGGTCGGTCGGGTCGATGTCGAACTCAAGGATGTCGTTAAAGTTCTCTGCGAGGGCGGCGTGCCAGAGGCGTTGGCGGAAGCTGTCGAAAAGATCCTTCGCCGAACGAGCGACGGATGGCGGCGGTACATCACGGCATTTTCACCTGAGGCACTTGATGCGTTCATCTTCGACCCGACA
Source organism: Kiritimatiellia bacterium (assembly GCA_017525225.1). Lineage (GTDB taxonomy): Bacteria > Verrucomicrobiota > Kiritimatiellia > RFP12 > UBA1067 > RGIG6720. The sequence goes on along the minus strand of JAFXTB010000144.1, from coordinate 8,811 downwards.
TACGAAAGTGAAACCGAAGGTCGGTTTGGCGTTCCTACGCCAGCTTCGGTAGCGATGCTCGTTCGCGGTCTGCTGAATGTCAAGAAGGATGATGCGTTCGCGGAGTTGTGCTGCGGTACTGGTCTGTTTTCCACTGCAGTCGGGCTGGAAGTCCCAGAGGTCAAGTCGATCGATGCAATCGAACTGAATCCAGAGGCATTGACCATAGCTCGGATTCGCGCCTATCTGATTGATCTCGGCAACAAGATGAATGTTCATGGCGGCGACGTTTTTGCCCTTTGCGAAGACAAGGCGTCTTATACGAAGATTTTCTGTCATCCGCCATGGGGACTGCGTTTAAAGGGAAACGCACCTGTCGAGGCGTTTTTATCCCGTCTGCCGGTTTCTCTTCCGCAAATGAAGAACAGCATTTCAAGCGACTGGCTCTTTGCGCTTCGGGCGCTCTATTCGCTGCAGGAAGGAGGGCGGGCTGTCATCATCATGACGAATAGCGCCGTCTGGAATCAGCCTGACGCGGATATCCGCAAGTTCCTTCTGGAGCGTCATTTTGTCGAAGCCGTCGTGTCGCTGCCGTCCAAGATCTACCAAAGTACGGCAATTCCGACGACCCTCGTGGTATTGAGCAAGAAGGACAACTCGAGCGTGAAACTCCTCGATGCAACGAAAATGTGCATCGTGGGACGTCGGACAAACGAGCTCTCCGATGAGAACATCCGCGACATCCTCATGACGGTGCATGACGAAATGCCGACGCCCTGTCCGGCCTTCTCTGTCGAGGAGCTGATCGCCCGTGAGAGCATCTTGAATCCGCTTTTCTACACGGGTGGCGATTCTACCGAGACGGATATGCCCAATGCGGTCGAGTTTGGGAATGTCATGAAGTCGGTGACGCGGGGCGCGACGATCACCGCAACGGAGTTGGACCGTCTCGAATCGAGTGTTCCTACGAACTTCCAGTATCTGATGTTGAGTAACATTCAAAACGGCATGATCGATGCTGAGTTGCCGTACCTTAAGGACATCGAGCGCAAGTTCCTGCCGTACTGCATTAAGGACGGTGACTTGATCGTCTCGAAGATGGGACGACCCTTCAAGGTCGCCGTTGCCAAGGTCGCGCCGGGAAAGACGCTCCTCGGAAATGGCAGTCTTTTCATCATTGAAGTTGACAAGGCGAAGGCCGATCCATATTATCTGCAGGCATTTTTCGAGAGCGAACGCGGAATGGCGCTCCTTCAGCGGTTCTGCCTCGCGTCAGTGATGCCGTCCATTTCGCTGGGACGCCTTAAGGAGATCAAGATCCCTCTGCCGCCACTGGCGGAGCAGAAGAAGATTGCTGACCGCTTCCGCGCAAAGATCGACGAGGTGGCGCTCTACCGAGTCAAACTCGAACGCGCCATCAACTCGCTGCGCGAGGTCTACGACCAGACCGTGACGGAGGGCTGAAGAATGCCACTCGGAATCAACGAACTGGACAGAGTCATCGAGGAGGTGACAAGCCGGATCTGCATTGAGAACCAGCAAGGGACACTCGAAGAGTTCCTTGCGAAGATCGGAATGCAACACTTGCTGACGTCTGGCGATTCCTACGGCATTGAAAACGATCCCCTTGGACGTATCATTGTTATTGGCGAGCCGAGCGTGAAGGAAGATAGACTGCGCGGCGTGGCCAAAGAAATGGGCTTTTCAAAAGACCGCTTTGTCTTCCTTGACTACAAGGAGACCAAAAGCCAGGATTGCCGCGACTGGCAGTACAGCCCTTCGATAGCGGCCATCATGTGTGGACCCGTTCCGCACAAGACAACGGGGATGGGCGATTCAAGTAGCCTACTGGAAACATTGCGTAGCCAGCCGGGTTATCCGCCTGTTGAGGAACTGCGTGACATGGCGGGGGATCTGAAGATCACAAAAACAGCCTTCCGAGACGGCCTCGTGAAGCTGATCGGGCGCGAGGTGATTGCGCAAGACTGCTGAGAGGAATAATTATTGGAGGATATCATGCAAGAGAACATTCAGGATATCATGCGGTATGAGAGCGACATTTGGAGTGTCGCGGACCTGTTGATCGCCGCGAGCGTGAAACAGAGCGATTTCCCCGCCTACATGATGCCGTTCTTCGCGGTGATGATGCTGGAGGGTCGCATGCGCAATGCGGCAAAGGCGGTCGAGGCGGAGTTCGGCGTGTCGGCGGCGGAGAATCCGGACGATTTCCGCGAGATGTTTCTCACGAAAGATTGCGGCTTCAACGAGTTTATCGTAATCGAGGGGAAGACGCTGGCGAAGATCTGCTCGAACGACACGACCTTCGAACAGGACTTCAAGACGTACTTGAAAGGATTCGACCCCGACTTGCGTCGGCTTCTGGGCGTCGGCTGCGGAAGCCATGAGCAGAAGTTCCTGAACATGGACGGGATCGCGGCGGAACTGCGGAGCAAGCGGATTCTGATGCAGGTCGCGGCCAAGTGGGCCGAGATCGACCTTTCGCCCTACGACAACTCGGCAATCACGACGCTTGAGGAGCACATCAAGCGCAAGTGGGCCGACATCTCCGCCTCCACCGCCGGAGAACAATATACCCCTGACGACATCATCTCGCTCATGGCGGAGATCGTCTCGGACAAGATGCACAAGCCGAAAGACGAGATTGTCCATGTCTATGACCCGACGTGCGGCGGGGCTAACCTGCTTTTCGGCGTCGCGGACCGACTCCACGAACAAGGCAAGTACAAGCATATCGCAACCTACGGCTCGGAGTACAACGACGCCCTCTACGCGCTGGCGGCGATTGAAAGCCGCTTCCGCGATTTCTCGCGGATCGAGTACGGCAACACGCTCACGAAGGTTCCTTTCAGCGACATCGCCTTTGACGCGGTGGTTGCGAATCCCCCGTATGGCACGCCGTGGAAAGGATATGCCAAGGAGATCGAGAACGACCAAAAGGGACAGTTCGAGGGCGGATTGCCTTCGGTCGGCGACGGACAGTTCCTCTTCATGCAACACATCCTCTGGCAGCTGGACTCCAAGGGGCTGGCGGTGGTGGTCGCAGACGGCTCGACTCTCTTCAGCGGCGACGCCGGATCGCGAGAGTGCAACATCCGAAAGTACATCTTTGACCATGACTGGGTCGAGGCACTCGTCCAGATGCCGCAGCAGGAGTTTTTCAACACGGGTATCACGACCTACCTGTGGATTCTCAACAAGAACAAGCCCCTGTCGCGCCGCAACCTCGTCGCGCTCATTGACGGCTCCAAGGGATGGATCCCGCTCAAGAAGTCCAAGGGCGACAAGCGCCGCGAAATGACGGCCGATTGCCGCGCCGCGATTGTGCAGGCGCTACACGATTTCCAGCCGTCCGCCATCTGTAAGATCTTCGACCGCGAGTATTTCTACTACAACAAGCAGAAGGTCTTCTTGACGGAACTCGACAAGGACGGCAGACATATCGAGAAATCGGTCTCCTTCAAGTTGACGCATGCGCAGCTTGGCAGCGTGGATCTTGACGCCGACAACAGCGAGAACATCTTGGAAGAAAAGGATCTCGTTGATCTTGATTCGGACAAGGCCAACATGCTCCTTCTGCGTCTTAAGGCGTTCGATTGGCGCGGTGAGGTGTCCGAGTTCCAGGACGAGGACGGCACGAGCTACACATGGGACCAGGGGCACGAGACGCTGGTACGAACCACTGTTGACGGTAAGGAAGAGCCGCTCGGACGCGGCACATTCACGTTCGCCCTCATGCCAGGATCGGTACGCGGCGTAAAGTCCATCAAGGTGACTGTCGGGCCTGAGATCACGACCGACTACGAGATCATTCCGCACCACTTCGATTCGGATGCGAACAAGGCCGAGATCGCGGCATTTATCAAGAAGTACATCTTCAAACCGTGCAAACTCGGCGAAAACAAGGTCGGCGTCGAACTCAATTTCAACAAGGAGTTTTACGTGCCGGAGAAGCTCGACTCTGTCGAGGACATCCTCGCCGAGATCAAGGCGCTCGACGCCGAGTTGAAGGAGGTGCAACTGTGAAGAAGAATCAAGGAAACGTGATCCCTGCCGATTTCGCGTCGGCAGTGAAGGACATCAAGCTCGCGATCCTGCAGGCTCGTGCAAAGGCTGCGCACCTCGCAAACGCCGAGGCGCTGAAGCTCTATTTCTTCGTAGGTGGGTACATCTCGAAGAAGACACGCAACGCCAAGTGGGGGTCTGGCGCAATAGACGCGCTTTCAAACCAATTGCAAGTCGAATTGCCGGGGCTGCGCGGGTTCTCGGCAAGCAGTATGATATTTATGCGCTTGTTCTATGAGGCATGGGCAGCTTATCCCGAAATTCGACACTTGGCAAGTGACGAATTTCATTACTTGCCAAGTAATGAAATCGACAATGCTCAAATTCATTACTTGCCAAGTAACGAATTTGCCGACACGAATAATCGGCAGATGCCGTCTGCCGAAATTCGTCCGTTGCCAACGGATGAATTAGACAAGGATGATATCGCCGCTTTCTTTTCCATCGGTTTTACCCATCATCGTGAGATAATTCGCTTTTGCAAGGACTTTGACGAGCGCCTCTACTACATTCATGCCTGCGCGAAAGCCCCTTGGACGGTCGAGCAATTGCAACAGCACCTTCGCGCCGACGACTACCACCACATTGGCGCGCTGCCCAACAACTTCGCGAAAACGCTCTCGCCGATGGCGCTGGCGACGAAGGCCGTGCGCTCGTTCCGGGACGAGTATCTTTTGGAGCTGATCAACCTCGACAACGTCGATGCCATCCACGATCAGGACATAGACGAGCGCGTGCTCTCTAAGGAGCTGGTCGCCAACATCGAGAAGACGATCGCCGCGCTCGGAGGCAGCGAATTCTGCTTCATGGGCCGCGAAAAGCGGCTGGTCGTCGAAGGCGAAGAGCTCTTCGTGGACCTGCTGTTCTACCATAGGACTCTCCAGGCGATGGTCGCGATTGAACTGAAGATGGGCAAGTTCCGTGCCGCCTATCTGGGACAGCTATCGCAGTATCTCTCCGTGCTGGACGCCGTGGAAAAGAAGCCGAACGAAAATCCGTCCGTCGGACTCCTTCTGTGCGAGAAGATGAACAAGCCCGTCGTCCAGTTGACCGTGCAGGGGTATTCGCAGCCTATCGGTATCGCCACGTATCAGGCACTCCGTAACATCCCGCAGCCCTACAAGGCGCTTGCGCCCGTCATCGACGGCGTACGCAAGGTGATGATCGAGTACAAGCGCGAAGCGTCGGCAGATACCGGCGCGAAGAAGCGCAAGGCGAGGGGGAAAGGGAAATGAGCGAATCCCAAATGAAAGATTCTGGCATTGATTGGATCGGGCAAGTGCCAGAGGGATGGGAGGTCTCTCGTGTAGGAACCCATTTTTCCATACAGTTAGGGAAGATGCTATCCCCGAAGCCTTCCTCAACACATGAAACGTTAGAGAAGTATATTTGTGCAGCAAACGTTCACTACGATGGAGTAAGTGGCGAAAAGAAAGAAATGTGGTTCTCCCAGGCAGAGAAGGATGCGTACAGAATCAAAGTTGGAGATATGCTTGTTGTAGAAGGTGGTGCGGGGGCTGGTGGTTGCGCTGTGGTAGAAAAACTGGATGGCGACACCTACTTTCAGAATTCAATTCTACGATTGCGTGGGGAATGTTTTACATGTAACAAATATCTGTGTTATTGGTTTCAGCAACTCGGGCAGCGTGGATACATTACGTATGCATGTAATGTTGCAACAATACCTCATTTCACAAAAGAGAAGATGCGGCAAGTGCCTTTGCCGGTTCCACCGCTTCCCACCCAGCAGGCGATCGTCGCCTATCTCGACGAGAAGTCGGCGGCGATTGACGGACGGGGGGTGGTTTTGGAGAAGAAGCTTTCTGCGTACAAGCGGCTAAAGACGAGCGTCATCAACCGCGCCGTCACTCGCGGCCTCGACCCGAAGGCAAAGCTGAAGGATTCGGGCGTGGATTGGATCGGCAAGGTGCCGGCGGGGTGGACCGTTGATAAAATTGGCAATTGCTTTGATGTGATTGGAAGCGGAACTACTCCTCGGACAGGGTCGCAGGATCTTTATGAAGGCGATATACCTTGGGTTCAATCAGGCGACTTACATGGCGACTGGGTGTTCGAGACGAGCAAGCGCGTAAACAGGACGACGCTTCAGAGTTATTCACTTCCGATTTACAAGGCACCATTTATTTGCGTTGCTATGTATGGTGCTTCAATTGGGAATGTTTCAAAAATTGGCGTAGATGCCTGTACTAACCAAGCCTGTTGCGCACTTTGCAAGCCAAGGCCTGAAATTGACCTTGGATTCATGTTTTATTTGCTTCAAAGATCTCAACAGCGGCTTTTGATATTTGCCGAGGGAGGAACGCAACCCAATATCAATCGAGGCACAATTACAGGTCTGCGTGTAGGGTTGCCGCCCCTCCCCGAACAGCACGCCATTGCCGATTACCTCGACGCCGAGTGTGCAAAGATCGACAAGATGGCAGAGCTGGTGACGCGGGAGATCGAGCTTTACAAGAAGCTCAAGCGCTCGCTCATCAACGAGGTCGTGACAGGGAAGCGGCCCGTCTTCGCGGACAAGCCGATTCGCCGTGGCAAGGAGGTGGCGTAATATGGTACAATATTGCGAAAGGATACAAGGCATGACTGAACAGGAAATGACTGCGCTGCTGGATCGGCTGATTGAAAACTGGGAAGACGAAGTCGTTGAATTCAAGGAGGCTGGGGCAGGCTATTCCCTGCATAGCATCGGCAAGTATTTTTCGGCGTTGTCAAATGAGGCAAACTTGCGAGCCTTGCCGAGGGCTTGGCTTGTCCTTGGTGTCGAGAATAAGACACGACGGGTGAAGGAGTGCGAATTCGGGAAGGAGCCCGGACGTCTGGACGGTCCTCAAGGGCTGAAGATGCAGATCACAGAAGGCACAGACCCCAGTGTTTCGCTTGTCGACATTCACGAGTTGCATCATCCAGATGGTCGTGTCCTTCTGCTGGAGATCCCTGCCGCGCCTCGCGGCACACCCGTTGCTTGGCAGGGGCACTACTATGCGCGGTCCGGCGAAAGCCTTGTGGCGCTTGGACTCGACAAGCTTGACGAGATCCGCAACCAAGGGCTTTCAGACGATTGGTCGGCGGTGCCGGTTGCAGACGCCACATACGACGACCTTGACGAGCAGGCGATCACCAAGGCGCGGCAGGGATTCTACGAGAAAAATTCCTTAAAGTACACGGAAGAGGAAGTGAACGGCTGGGATCTGCGGACATTCCTTGATCGTGCCCGTTTGACGCGCAAGGGCGTCATTACGCGCACGACCATGCTGCTCGTCGGCAAGGAACTGTCCGCGCATCTCCTTTCGCCGTATCCCGCCCAGCTCGTCTGGAAACTGTTGGGCGAGGAGCAGGGCGACGAGATCTTCTATCCGCCGTTTCTCCTCGCGACAAACCGCCTGTATGCGCGTATTCGAAATGTCCTTGTCGATGTGCTGCCACAAGGCGAGCTTATTCCACGCAAAGTTCCCAAGTATGTTGACAAGAGTGTTTTGGAAGCGCTGCACAACTGCATCGCGCACCAGAACTACAGGTTGAACGGACGTGTCGTTGTCTCTGAATATGTCGATCGTCTCGTCTTTGAAAACCGCGGCAATTTCTTCGAGGGGAAACCAGAGGAATACATCGACGGCAAGAAGACACCCTCTCAATATCGGAATCTTCAGCTTGTGACGGCCATGCGTGAAGTGAACATGATTGACACTCAGGGATATGGCATCCACCGGCTGTATATGGAGCAGCGCAAACGCTACTTCCCGATGCCGGATTACGAATTGGGGAGTGATTATGTTCGGATGACGATCTTCGGACATGTTGTCGATCCCGCCTATAGCAGTCTGCTTATCCGGCGGACAGATTTGAATCTGGATGATGTCTGCCTCTTGGACCGAGTTCAGAAGAACCTGAAGATCGACGCCCGCGCCGTGGCACATTTGCGTCAGGAAGGATTGATCGAAGGACGCGTCCCGCATCTCCATATCTCCGCACAATTGGCGGCGTTGACCGATCAAAAGGCGGCTTACATGAAGAAGAAGGAGCGAACGGGGGCGCATTACCGTGGATTGCTCATTGACTACATTGGAAAATTCAACGGATTGACGCGGGCTGAAATCAATGAATACATGCTCGAGGAGATTCGCGGCGACTTAACCGAACGCGAGAAACTGACAAAAATCGGCAATTTATTGACGTATCTGCGCCGAAAAGGTGATATTTACAATTCGGGGACGGATACAAAACCTCTCTGGAAACTCACTGACAAAGCGCGAAATGCCCTGTTAGTCAAAGAGACTTGTCAATGAGTTATAACTATCGGTTGATCGCTGACGGAAACATCAAAGGTGGCATATGATTGAAACAGAACTACAGCACAAGGAAATCATGCCGTTCTTCTGCAGACCTGAAGAGAGCGGCGGGCTTGGCTACCGCGAGACGGAGCCGAACATCGTCTCGGACGATCTCTTCATCCCCAGCCAGCTGGCGGAGTTCGTCAAGATTGCCGATCCGCAGACATGGAAGTCCCTCCTTGCGAACCACCACGGCAACGAACAGGATCTCGCGCTTGCGCTCAAAGACGCAGTCAAGAAAGGCATCCTCGAATCAAGCAACGTCGCCGTCTGGCTCAACACGCACAAGACCATCACGTTCGAGGGCGAGACCGTGCCGCTCTATTTCGTCAGCGGGACGGAACTTGGCGGCGATGCGGACTTCAAGAAGAACATCTTCGCCGCCGTCGAGGAGATGAAG
>JAFXTB010000143.1 GCA_017525225.1 Kiritimatiellia bacterium | reverse complement strand
TTGGTGGCCAAGGCCGGGATCGAACCGGCGACACGCGGATTTTCAGGGCGTTATTTGTGACTCAAGAACATTGGAAAGGCCCGTTTTATGGGTTTCCCTTCCTCTTTTTTCGTTTCTTTTCCGCTTCGTTCTTAAATAAATTAATGCCTATTTAATGCCTTGAATTGATGCCTCAATCCGGAAGAAGGTCAAAAGGCGACTTTCCGGCGTTATTCCAAGTTGCTATGATCGTCGATTTTGATCTCAGGCTCCCATGACATCTTCGTCCAGGCGTAGTTTGACGTCCATGTCCGGATTATTACCCCGTCTTTCTTTAGCCGGATGAAGGCTCCGATGATATGTGCGCCTTCTTTATAGCGTTCGCCGAGTGCAGCGTAGTTTGTGTCACGGGATTTGACGATAGGGCTTCTCACCTTCACTTGCATGGCTGTGCCGGCGCGCAGTGTTATGTTGGTTTCGGATTTCGACCATGGGAACGTGCGCTTTTTCGCAACCGCCATGTACACCGTTTCAATCGAGAAATCTTCATCGGTCTTTAGTCTCGATCTGAGGCTTACCTGAAACTCCTGGGCGGTTGCGATTTCCTTGTCGAACGATCCATAGTCTGTTTTCCACGTGTTTTCTTTCGTTCCAACTTGACGGAGGCGTTTAGCGTCCATGGAAACGGGGAACTTGTCACGCATTTGCTTTTGTTCCGCGGATTGTCCATACGCGCCAGCGACTGTGGCAACAGCGATCATCAATGCTATTAGTGGTGTTTTCATGATGGGCATTATACCACACCCCACCGCAGAATAGAAAAATAAATTTTTTTTATTTTCCCTCTTGCGGGTTCAACCAACCTATGATAGAATATGCGCCGTTCACCCCGTAATGGGCGAGGTGACAAGGAAACACAACAAAGGAAACACAACAATGAGCAACATGCTGAGTATCTACAAGCGTAAGGTTTCGCTCGCGCTGAAGATTGAAACCATCGCACGGATGGATGCAAGGGCGAAGGCCGATGGATCTACGCGCAATGAAGTAGCCGAGTACATTCTCGCTTCTGCGCTGTCAAAGGTGAAACTCACCCAGGCCGAGCAGGAACGCATCGCCGCCGAAATTGAAGCCAACCGCAAAGCAAGGAAGGGACACTAATCGTGAATAGGATTACACTCAATCTCTCGGAAGAAGTCATGGAGAACATTGATGCGCTTGCCTCTCTTTTGAAGGCAAGCCGCGCCGAGATCATTTCTTATTACCTTGAAGGTTCAACCTACCTGCGGAAAGTGCGACTGTCCAAGCGCGTTTAATTTTACCCTCTGGGTTCAACCTACCCGCCAAAGGATTTACAGATGCAGCGGTGCCCTGGAAGATGCCGACAGAACCTTCTAGCCTTTCCCCCTCGGGTTAGTTGTGTTTCACGTGGGGGACGGGTGGGGCCCGTTATAGCCCCTTCAATTTCCCGCTTGGCGTCGTCGTGCTAGGGGCGCCGGGCGGGGTTCTAGTGAAAGGACAAGATCATGAATGACGATAACGAGGAGAAGGTCAAGATGACCCTGGAGGTGCCGAAGGTGTTACGGCTGAAGATCCGTATGGCGGCGGCACAGAACGACCGGCTGGTGTCCGAAGAAGTGCGTGATGCGCTGGCCCGGGTGTATGGTGGCGTAGAGATCGCCTGTGGGGAGGTGTGACATGCGCGAGCTGATATGTGGGGTAATCATGGGTTTCTGCTGCGGGATCGCAATAGGGACCTGGGTGCATGCCAAGATACTCGAGGTGCTGGACAACCAGATGGACGAAGGCGACCAGGGGGAATAGTCGTGGAGCTGGCCGACAAGTCACTAGTATTGGACGTCCTGCGGATGCCACGCCTCGGACTGTCGCCCGAACAGATAGTGAGGATCGAGCGCATCATTGATGGACGCCCCCCTACCATAGACCCCCCACCCCGTCCGTGGATACCCTACCGGGAGGCTGCCGACATGCTTGGGTTAAAGACCAAGAGGGCTGTGTTATATCGGATCAAGGAGGGGGTGCTTGATGCCTATGTGCCAACAGGCAGAACTTACGCGGCAGGAGTGACGAGAGCGTCGCTCGAGCGTGCTCTTGGGAAGGGACAATCATCATGATCATGATAGATGACGAACAAACAGACAGGCCGTCCCCCAGGGTGGCGCTTGATTTTAAAACGCGACAACTTCTTAGACGAATGCGACGAGATCTTAGAAGGGCGCGCGCGGCTTTTTTTGCGGAAGGGTGGGATTACAATGAAATAAGCGCGTCCACCATCGTATTCGTCTCGCGGCCGGGGCTTCTAACCCCTCCCCCGGGGGTAGGTTCTGGGCGAAGCTCGAAGCCAAGAGCGGACGCCCGGCAAACGACGGAGATGACTGAGTAACGAAACTGGAGGAGTTATGAACAAGGCGAAGATCAACGAACTAGCCCGGAAGGCCGACGGCAAACAGGCTGGCGGCGACAGCACGGACGAAGGGAATCACGTCAAGGCAAGCGCCAAGGCGCAGAATCCAGCCACAGGAAGCGTTCCAACGGTACCGGCGAACAAGGTACCACCTTCACCGGCGGCGAGCGCAGACAGGCTCCAGGCGATGATTTACGCGGCCCTCGTCGGCGGGTCGGACTTCCTGCGGACGCAGGCCAGCGAGGCGGACGTCTGCCGGATAGCCTACGCGAGATCGCGGACGGCCGTGAGGATCTGGCGGCAGGAGAAAGCGAAGGAGCTGCCGTGAAGGGTAAAGGCTTCGTGGTTCATGTCGCGCTTACATCGACCCTGGACAGGCTGGACGCCGACGCCCGGACGGCCGTGATCGGAGCGGCATACGCCCGCGTTCGGGGGTTGAACGACTACCAACTGCCGAAGAAGCACGCGGCGCTGGCGTTCCTTGTCGAAGGAATCGCCGCCGAGGCCGCAGAGCTCGTGGACAATCTCGCGCCGAAACGACCGGCAAAGACCGGAGCGCAGCGGGTAGCAGAGTACAGGGCGAGGAAGAGGGGTGAAATTGCCGTTGAATGTAACGAATGTAACGAATGTAACGAATGTAACGAATGTAACGAATGTAACACTAAAGAAATAAATAAAGAAATAAAGAGAGGCACACTCGTTACACCTGCCGATTTGAAGATGGCGGCCCATACTCTCGGCGTCCCGGAGGACTACGCCCTCGGCTATTTCGCCACCGAGATGGAAAAACTGGGCTGGATGGCGCGAAGTGGTAACGGCACCATGTTCCGGGTCACGCCGTCGCGCCTCGCGTCCGTCCTTCGGGGATGGTGGAATGTCGACAAACAAAAAAATGTGGCGCGCGCGTCTAGCGGAGGAGGGACGGTGACGGATGTGCCCTCCGCTGTCGGGGAAGGGGATTTGATCTCATGATCGAGAAGGGCGAGATTGTCGCCGAGGCGGAATCCGGAATCATTGGCGGCGCCTTGACGTGGCCGGCCAATGTGGTGCCGCGCTGCATCGAGGCAGGAGTCACCGCCGACTGGTTCTCGAGCGACAAGTGGAAGGTCGCCTGGTGTGCGGTTCTGGACGTGTTCGGCGAGCATGGCGTCCCCGCCGATGATGGCGATAACGCCGGTTTCGTTCTCGCCGTCCTGGACCGCGTGCGAAAAATAATCATGGCGCCTGATTCACAAGGCAAGGTGGATGTCTCCACGGCCGACATCCAGAAGGCGATGGACGGCGTGGTCGTGGTCTCGCACCTCGACTACCACCTGCAGGTCCTCCGTAGCGAAGTCATGCTCCGCCGCCTAAGCAAAGCACAAGGCGAATTCACGAAGGCGCTCTCCATCGGGCTGGATCCGTCGGACGCGATCGCGGAGCTCAATACCCGCATTACCAGCATCCTCGCCTCGTCTATGGGTGCCAAAACGGTACCGCCCGCCAAGATTCTCGACCGTATCCTCGATACCTATCGCGAGGCGCACCGCATACGCATAGACGAACACCGGCTCGACTACACGCCCGGCATCCCGCTGCCGTGGCCGGCCGTGAACCAAAAGGCAAACGGCGTCCAGGAAGGACTCTACTACGTCGGCGCGCGCCCGTCCGTCGGCAAGACGGCGTTCATGCTGAACCTGATCCGCTTCTGGTGCGAGCGCGGGATCAACGTCGGCTTCGACTCGCTCGACATGGCCGTCGTCCAGCTCATGAAACGCCCGCTCGGCGAATATTCCAGGGTGAGCTTCAACAAAGCGAGCTTCGGAACGACGACACGCGAGGACCTCGCCGCGATGGAACGGGCCACCGCCGAGATCGCCAAGTGGCCGCTGACGCTCGTGGACTTCCGCGACGTGGACCGCCTGCGCGCCTGGGCCGTCGCCATGCGGGCCGTCGGCAAGCTCGACGTGCTCGTCGTGGACTTCGTCCAGCTCCTGCGCGCCTCGCGACGCTTCAGCAACACGGAGGAACGGATCGAGTACGTCTCGGGCGTCCTGAAGTCCATCGCAATCGACCTCAACATTCCCGTGATCGCGCTGTCGCAGCTCAATCGCGAATGCGAGAAGGACGGCGGGCGCGTGCCGACCGCCAGCGACCTGCGCGGATCCGGCGCGCTCGAGCAGGACGCCTTCGCCGTCTGGATCCTCCACCGCGAGAAGGAAGTCAAGACCGCGTGGATGACGCCGGACTCCACCGGGAAGCTCGGCGCGCCTATCGGCCTGACGCCATCCTGCTCGCTCGTCGAATTCAAGGGCATCGACCCCGTGCGCATGATCATCGCAAAGAACCAGAACGGGCAGGCCGGGCCGGACATCTGGTTCCCGTTCGTGTTCTACAAAAAATACTGCTGCATAATGCTGGGCAACTGGGAAGCGCAGCCGCTCGTCAAGTCCAGCGGCTACGGCGTGACAGCAAAGACGACAAGCGACTACTCGCCGCTCTATTCCAAGGTGCATGCCGACTGGCGCCACGATCCGCTCGAGGCGGCGCTCCGCCAGAACGGCACGCTCATCGAGGAAGTCCTGCCGCAACCGCCTCCGCCGGTGCCGCAAGACCTCGCCACGGTAGCGGATGACGACGAAGAGGAAGAGGTCTAGAATGAAACACTCAAAGGACTCGACATACGAATCGCGCGACATGCTGCTCGAGCGCATCCGCCGCCAGAAGCAGACGATCAAGGAACTGATCGCCGAGCGCGACAGCCTCAAGGGCAAGCTCGACACCATGAGCCTCTACCGGACAGAGGCGGCCATGCTCCGCGAACGGCTGCGCGGCGCGGGAATATCGGCCGACCTCATGGACATCGTGCGGCGCTTCCGCGAAGCGGTCCGCGACGAGCGCACGGGCGACTTCATCGGCGGCGCGAACCGCCGCCGCATCCTGGCGGACGTCGATGACGCCGCCGTTATCGCAATTTCCGCCATCGAAAGTCGCGGTGGACGGGACACAGAAAAGGAAAAACAATGAAACTGAAAATCACAAGAGCAAAGCTGCTGAACGGCATCAACGCCGTCGCAGGAATAAACAAGGGAGTGCAGCATCAAGTACTCCGGAACATGCGCCTCGACGCCGTGGCCGGGTACCTGTCCCTCACCACCACGAACCTCGACCTGCAGGTCGTGTACCGCACCAAAGCGGAGGTCGAAGATACGGGCGACATCCTGATGGATTCCGCCTTCCTCGCCCGCTTCGTCACGGCGATGCCAGAGGGTGTCGTCACGATCGAGGCGGAGAAGGACAAGATGGCGCACATCACCGGCGGCGAGGTGAACTACAACCTCGCCACGGCAGACCCGGCGAACTTCCCGGCGATGGCCACCGCCGACACGGACGACAAGGTCAAGACGCTCTTCATCCCCTGCGTGACGCTCGCCGAGATGATCCGCAAGGTCCGCTTCGCCGCCTCGACGGACGAAACGCGCAAGTCGCTCATGGGCGTCAACCTCAAGCACGCGGACGGGCGCCTCGTCGCCACCGCCACCAGCGGCCGCAGCCTCGCGACGGTGGAGTACGGCACGAACGGCGGCGAGGACTTCGAGGCGACAATCCCATCGGCAACGGTCGCGATCCTCTCGCGCCTCCTGGCCAAGAATGACGACGGCGGCGACTGCGGCATCCGCATGTCCGGCCCGGTCGTGCGTTTCGTCACGGACGACTGGTGCGTCACGACGAAGCGGATCGACGCCGCATACCCCAACTGGAAACAGGTCGTCCCGGAGTCCTGCAGCAAGCGCGCCTGCTTCAACCGTGCGACCTTCCTCCTGGAGCTGCAGCGGGCCGCCGCCGCCATCGCAGGTGAACAGCTCGGCGTATCCGTCACGTTCGCGAACGGCAAGATCACGTTCGACGCGAGGTCGCAGCAGACACGCGCGAAGATCGACATGGTGGCCAAGTACGAAGGCGAGGCCGTGACGTTCCACCTCGACCCGGCACTCCTGGCGCCGGCGCTCGACTGCATCGCCGACGACGAGATGACGGCCGAATTCAATGACGGCTCGTCGGCAATCGTCCTGAAGTGCGCGATCCAATGGCTCGCCGTAATCATGCCGCTGAGGAAGTGCTAACCATGGCCGACGAAACCAGAAAGGACTACGTGGCCGAGGCATACGAGACGTTCATCAAGAACGCCGCCGACCTCGACCCATCGGACCCGGTCGCCGCGATCCAGGCATACTTCGACAAGAACGCCTCGGACGACCTGAAGGCGCGCGTCAAGGCGGAGGGCAAGACCGCCAAGGGATGCTGGACGTTCATCGAGGCCGTGGCGCGCAAGGCGCTCGGCGGAAAGGAAGGCCATATCGACCCGGCGGCGATCTACGCAATCGCCATGCACTGGTTCGAGGACGTGCCGAAGGACTGGAACGGCACGTCCGCCAAGCAGGAACCGAATCCGCAGATTGACAAGCCCAAGCCGAAGAAGGCCAAGCCAAAGAAACCAGCCGAGACGCCGTCCGAAATTCGGAAGGAGAAGGCGAAGGCTAAAGCGAAGGCAGCGAAACCCAAGGCGAAGAAGCCGAAGTTCCAGCAGGGCTTCTTCTTCGAGATGCTGGAAACGCCGGCGGTCGGCGGCGAGGGACGCGGCGATGTATCGCCGCGCACAGAACAGGAAAGCGAGGTGCAGGGATGAAAGAAGGCGACAAGGTGAAAAGCAATGGCAAGTACGCCGACATTCAGCGCAAATTCGGCGAGACGGTACAAACCGTGAAGTTCGTCGGCAACATTCCGAGCTGCAAAAAGCCGATGGTATGGCTTGAATGCGGCGGCGGATGCTTCATGGCCGACGGATTCGACGTAGTGAAAGGCGGTGGGAAATGATACCTGGGGCGCAGAACAGAAGGCTGAAGCGAAGCGAGTGCGCCGTCCTGCACCTTGGACTGAAGAGCCACTGGTACAGGATGATCGACTCCGGCGTGAAGAAGGTCGAGTTCCGCGAGGCGACGCCGTACTGGGAGAAGCGCATCGAGAACTGGGAGAAGCGTATGTGCGAAGGCAAGACGCCAGTCATAGAGTTCCAGAACGGATATGGAAGATTCTCGCCAAGGATGGCTTTCATTGCCGGTCGTGACGAGGGCGCGGTATATCTGTTCCTCGGAGCGAATGTTCCAGTGCGGGCCAAAGAGCTGGGCGAGTTCCCGAAGAACCGATATGTGTTGTTTATCGGCGAGCGAGTGGTACTTCAAAACGAGCAGGTTCCGGAGAAGCCGGCACATGCTCTTTATCAGCGATGAAAGCGAGGTGGAATGATGCTTACGGATGAACAGATAGCGGAAGTGGTGGAGTTCGACCGCCAGTACAGGGAATGCGCCCGGCGCATCGACCGGCTGAAGGAATTCAACCGGCGGACGATCAGGTACAACTACATCGTGCCATGCGAAAGCAAGGAAAAAAGCCTTGCAGAGGTGTTAGGTTTCGACAAGCCGACGAAGAAAGAGGTCTGCATCGTGAACGTGGCCGTGCGTCTGGACGTGAACTACGTGCCGATCGTCAAGGAAGTCATGTGGATGCGTCCGGAAACAGGCTGGCAGGAATACCGCGACTTGTCCTATCACGGGATTGCAGGATGGACGGTCAGGTGGGCGAAAAGCGACTACCGCAAGCGGAAGCCGCGCGCGGGCGAGAAGTTCCGGATAGGGAGGCGGGTTGACGACCGGTCCTACCACATGGACTTCAAGCATGGCCGCCCTGGATTCAACCGCACATTCGACGAAACCGTGAACCCACAGGCGCTGGAGGGAACACGGTACCAATACTGCCAGTACGACGACGACGTGCCATGCCACACAGGTCTGATGGAGTGGCTTGCGCTCTACCGTTGGGAGCCGAAGGTCGAGCTGCTGGCGAAGTGCGGGCTTTACTGCTTCATAAACCCGGCCGGGCTGAAGGCGCTGAAGCAAAAACGCATATTCCAATGGGCGAAGGACAACATGGCGATGCTGCGGAAACACAGCCATCTGCCGATCAAGTACGTCCTTTGGGCGGCACGGCACGACACGACGCTGGAAGATGCGCGCCATCATTACGAAATCGTCGTACGTAACCTTTCCCACGAGCTGGACAGCATGCGCTGGCATCTTAAATATCCCAGGCATGACCGTGCCGGCGTCAAGCTCAAACTCGACTACGAACGGCTCGCGGGGCTGCTGAAGAAATGGCATGTGGACGGCTACGAGTACGGGCGATACATCCAGCACGCCTTCGACGCCGGGCTTGACCTCAAGAACGACGGCACCCTCTACCCTCCGACGCGCGGCGGCCGCAAGGCGTTCATGGCGCGTTTGGAAGAGCTGGAACGCGAGTGTGCGCGGCTGGAGGAAATACGCGAACGGGCCGAGAAGAAGCGCTGCAAGGCGAAGGAAAAGGCCGAGAGGGAATGGATCGCAAAGACGATGAAGGTGCGCTTCGAGGAGATCGAGGCGTTCCAGAAGTCGCTGCGGCGCACGGCGACGCTCAGGGGATGCGGCTACACGCTCGTCCTGGCGAAGACGCAGGAGGAGCTTCGCGCCGAGGGTCGGCGAATGGGCAACTGCGTCGGCAACGGCACCTACGGGCGCGGCATCGTCGAGGGTGACAGGCTGATCGTGATGCTGGGCCTCGGAGGGAAGAGCTACTGCGACATCGAGATCGACCGCAGGAACTGGCGCGTGAGCCAATGCTATCTCAAAGGCAATACAACACCGCCCGAAGAAGTGCGCGAGTTCGCGGCTCGGATCGCGGCGTTCCTTAAGGAGGAACACAAGCGGCATCGTAAGGCCGGACTGTTCAAAGTGCCGAGGAGGAAGGCGGCCTGATGGACGCGCGGCACATCATACCGATCTGCCTGGCGGCGTTCGACTTCGTCGAAGCGGTGATCTGCGTCTGGTACCACGACTACGCACGGTCGTGGTACTGGGCCGCCGCCGGACAGATAACGCTGGCAACCGTATTCATGAAAGGATAAAACCATGACAAAAGAAGAAGCGATAGAAACCATCCGCAAGGAAGCGCGCGACTACCCGAACCGCTCGGCTGCATTCATGGCCGACTTCGCGGAAGTCGTCATCAGCCGCATCGGCAAGGACGACAACACGCCGCACGCACGCATCGACATCAGCCGCGAGCGGTGCCGCATAGACCTCAAGATCTTCGGCCGGCTCTACTGCCACGAGATCAGCGACCCTGATCGCTCGGACATATTCATCGGCGGCCTCGCCGCATCTATCATGCAGCCGCGTCCGGACTGGCCGCGTCCGGACTTCCTCATTATCGACGACCCGCAACAGGAAGAGAGGATGAAATGAACCTCGAGGACCTGAAGGAAAAGCCCGTCAAGATGAAGGCCCTGGCGGAAAGAGGCGAAGGCGGCGAACGGGAAACGGCAAACCGTTTGATCGAGGAGCTGGCCGCCAAGTACGGAATCTCGCTCGACGTTCTCGGCAACGAAACGAAACGGCATTATGAGATCAGATTTTCAGCCGTATGGCAGAGGCGACTATTCGGCCAGCTGATGGGGCTGCTTCGGCTCGAGAAATACGGCAGCAGGGATGCGGACGAACTGATCCTGTACTCAAACAGACGCGACCGTTTGAAGTGCAACACGACATGCACCGAAATGGAATGGCTTGAACTGACGACGAAACACTCCGTGCTTTGCGCGGACTACAAGCGGCAGCAGCGAGCCTTCTATACGGCGTTCCTGATGGCGAACGACCTGCTCATGCCGTTTGATCCGAAAAGCCCACCACCTACGCCTAAAGAGGAGAAGGAATACGACGAGGCCCTCTCGCTTTCGGCAGGAATCAAGAGATCCGAGATATTCACGCAGATCGGCTACGAAAGAGGAAACAAATGAATGACATCAAAGAAATCGCACAGGACATCGCACAGGACATCGTTATCGCAAATGGTCATTTGAATAGCGCCCATAAGGCCTTCAATGCCTTAAACGCGGCCGACAATGAAGCATTGGCCGGAGAAGAGCGCAAGGCATGGCAGGCCGTAGTCGCGGCATTGGATGCAATAAGTCCGATATACGACTGGGCAATCGACAACTACTAGGAGCGAAAATGAAAGCGATTAAATTCTCACACGACTACCCGAAACTTCACGGGCAGATAACTGCGGAACTGCTGGCCGTCAAGCACCTACGCATTGACCGCTACACGCCGGAGGAACTGCTGGAGTATGACACGACATACTTCGAGTACGCCGGGAATCTGGGTAAGATCAAGGAGTACTTCCCGCTGCCGACCGGCGACTACATCCAGCTCATATTCCTCGGCAATCTCCACATTCCATTCTGCACGATCCGCAAGGCGTACCCGCCGAGCAAGGTTGAATACTACACGGCATCCATAGGCGAGACGTTCATCGTGAAAATCAAGGAAAGCGAGACCGACGATGGCGAGTGAGAACGAGACGCTTGCGGACATCGTGGCGTGGATCCGTAAGGTGGCGCAGAGTTATCGCAATACGCCCATCAGTAAAGGTATTACCACCATTGAAGGGCTTGTGGTCTGCGATGCGATTGAAGGAATTGCGGACCGCCTGGAGGCGGCGTGGAAGCGGGAGAAGGAAGCATGGAAGACTCTACATGAGGTTTCCGTGCAGATGCTAGAGCAGACTAGGGCAGAAGCCGATAGGCGAGTGGAAGAGGCGGTCGGGCAATACGGACGAGAGTCCCGACATCGACACACTACGGGCCGGACGGCCCAAAATTGAAGTCGAGGTGGCGAAGTGAGACGGAGGAAGAAGAAGTTCGACCCGATGGCATTGTGGCCGATATGGATGATTGCGGCATGCTTCTGCGTGATAGCAGGCTGCCCACCGATTAGGCCACATCGTATCGAGCAACAGGTGCACGAATGGCACATGGAACAGTTCGACAGCCTAATCATGTCCACAAACGGCTGGATTACCATAGGGCAGGAAAGCGAGGTAACGAAGTGAAAATCACACTACATGTCGAGCGCCATGTTGTGGCGGTAGAGACGGACTACAGGCCGAACGACACGCGCGCGCTGTTCGACCGGCTAATCATCGAGGTGGTCCGAAAGATGGATTTTGTCCTGAACAAGGAAAGCGAGGGAAAGAAACCATGCAAGCAGTGATAGAGTACATCGAGGTCAAGAGCATCGAATATCCCGAAGCGGATCGCCCGAAGGTCGAGGTGTGCGCGCGGGTTATCCTGCTACCAGGCAAGATTAAATCCATCAACAAGGCGCAGATCGCAGAGGCCATCAGGAACGGATGCGAGATAGGCGTAGAAACGGAATAAGGAGGCGCAGAGTGAAATACGATTTGAGGATTGAGAACCGTCACATGCTGGACGTACTTGTCCCAGGTGTTGACGAGCGGGAACTGTGTGACACAATCAACGCATGGTGCGGTGACGGAACCGTTGTTGTCGTCACACCCCATCAGAACCACGAGGATGAGAAGGAAGGAGGCGCGGAGTGAGCCTAGCAGACCACGTTGAATCGTTGCTGAAAATGGCAACCGAACTGGAGGCCATGGGCGAACGCGACCTTGGCAGAGAATGCCGAGACACCGCCACGCGCATCCTGGACCATATCGCATGGATAGAAGGGACGGCGAAATGAGCGACACGAATCCCAAGTGCGCCGTCTGCGGGCGCAAGCTGAAGCGAGGCGAACGCCGCGTCTGCCGCAAGTGCGTGGTCGCCGTCGCGACGCTTCGCGCGGTGAAGAACCCAGGCGGCGGCGGAATCTGGAGGATGAGATGATGGAAACACGCGACCCTCACAAGGATTACTTTGTCGAGTGGCAACACGCCACGCGCAAGTATGCGGAAGCACGCAAGCGGATAAACGCGCTGGTGGCGTCCGGCATGGGCGGTGGCGGCGTGCCGATATTGGTGCGGCAAATGTTCATCCAGACGATAGCTTTCATATCGGCGGCGATAGCGCATTTCCGGCGTTGCCTGAGTGAAGAGTGCAATCCGGAAAGTCATCGGGCGGACGTGCTGCGTCGGCAGATCGAGACGGCGCAGAATTACAAGCGTATGTTCGAGTGGTTCCAGGCGGATTCACAAGAGCGGATAGGGGGGGTATGCAATGATTCTGGACATTCAAAATAAGGCGGTAAGAGCTAGGATGGGCGATTATTACGCTACGGCCGTGGCGCGTACTTGCGAAGATGGCGTTATTGGCGGCTGGGCGGTTCATGCGTGGAACGGCGACCGGCAGATGGTTAGTGCATGGTGCCAGTTCGACCAGGTGGACGCGATACGGGCCTGCCGGCTGCTTTTGCGGTGGCTGGCCAACAGGCCGAAATTTCGCGGCGACTTGTGCAAGGCGGAGGCGTTCTAATATGTCGGCGGAACATCCCACACCGTGGCACATTGTCGGCCAGACGATGACCGACGAACCGCAACCGATTATTGCGAGAATATGGCCAATAATCGAAGTACCGTACTGCGACGTGATACCAAGTGACTATCCGGGGCCGATGGGAGTGCCGATATCATACATGGACAAGCACAACCCGGATAGATTTATCATTTTGGATCATATCAAGCCGAAGTGTCACGGCAAGGACACATACGAACGGATTGTCATCGTAAACAAGCACTTTTGCACCGGTCGCTTTCAGGTTTACAAAAAGCTGAACGGCATGTATTGTACAGCTGAAAGGCCTGACGTCGCGACGGCAAACTAACTAACCAACTACCAACTAACCAACTAACCAACATGAAACGAGACTACCCACGCCGGACTTCCGCGCTCACGGTCCCCTGCCGACAATGCGGCAAGGTGTTTACCCGCCGTCCGAAGTACATGACCCGCCTCTGCCCCGCATGCGAACGCGCGCGAAAGAACGCCGCGAAGTATTACAACAACCGGCCGAAGATCGCGCCACTTTCCGGCATGTCGCCCGTCCGCCGCCGGATCGAGATGCGCCGCCGGGCGAACCCGGAGTATTATGCCATGTACGGGGAGGTGGTGGCGTAGTGGCCCAGGAGGCGAAAGAGCGAGCGGAACGGCAGGACCCGATGTCCGGGGCCGACCGCAAGGCGAAGATGATCGCGAGCCGGAACGAGCTCGGCGAGATCCCGCGCGTCCGCCACCGCCGCCTGCGCGAACGGTGCCGATACGACCTCGAGCTCTTCGGCTGGTACTACTGCCGCATGCTCCTGGACCATCGCGCCTCCGAAGAGATCGACCTCCGACTCATCAAGAAGATGCAGCAGGCGATCCTGTCCGGCGGACAGCTCGCCGTCGAATTCACACGCTCCGCCGGCAAGACGACATGGACGGAGATCGCGTTCGTCTGGGCGATCCTATACGGGCACCGCCACTTCCCCGTCTGCATCGCCGCCTCGAAGCCGCTCGCGAAATCCATCAAGAACGCCGTGCTGGCGATCATCGAGACGTCGGACGCAATCGCCGCCGACTTCCCTGCCGTGCCGATGGCCCTGCGCGCGATCGGCGGCGTCGTCCAGCGGGCGAGCACCATCACCTACCACGGGCGCCCGGTCGGATACGAATCTTCGGAGATGATGTTCAAGCTGCCCATGCTGCGGAACGACCTCGGCGAACCGCTCGAGCCGGCTTGCGGCGCGCACTTCGCCTGCCGTGGCGTTGGCGCTTCCGTGCGCGGCCTGAACGAGCTCGGCGACCGTCCGGACTTCCTATTGTTCGACGACCCGCAGACGCAGAAGGACGCCCGCTCCGCCACAGCCGTCGAACGCCTCGACCGCTACATCCACGGCGACGCCCTGAACCTCGGCGCGAACACGGCCACGATGGCGGCGTTCATCACCATCACGCCGCAGCGCTTCGGCGACCTCGCCTGCCGCATAGCCGACAAGAACCTGCACCCGAACTGGTCCGTCTCGAAGTGCCCGTTCCTCCTGGAGATGTGCCCGAACTTCGAGGCGCTGGCCGACGAATTCATCGAGGCGTTCCACCTCGACGCCGCCAACGACGACTTCGCCCGCACGGAGTCCCGCCGCTGGTACCGCGAGAACGCGCACCGCTTCGCCGGCACCGTCTGCGTGGATCCGCAGGCCTTCGACAAGGCGAACGAATACGATGCGATCCATCACGCCCTGAACAAGATGGCCGCAATCGGCAAGGAGGCGTTCGCCGCCGAATTCCAGATGCGCGTGGACGGACAGGGCGCGGACATCTCGCTCACGCCGGAGCTCGTGACGAACGCGCTCACCGGCACGCCGGAATTCATTCTGCCGCCCGGCACGGACTCCGTCGTGGGCTTCGTGGACGTCAACATCCAGAAGGGTTCCGGCCTCTCCTGGGGCCTCGGCGCGTTCGGCAAGGGGCGCGTCGTCTCCATCATCGCATACGGCAGATACCCCGAGAACGGCGCGCTCTGCCCGGTCGGCGCGACGGACCTCGCCAAGAAGCGCGCCGTCGCCGCCGCGATCCGGGCCGTCACGGTCAAGCTCGCCTCGCTCGACCTGCGCATGGCCGAGACGCGGCGCAAGGTACAGATCAAGGCCGTCGGCTTCGACCGTGGCTACATGCCGGATGCGGTCTGCAGGGCGCTCTTCGTCCTGCGCAAGCGATACGCCCTGCCATTCCAGATATGCGCAGTCCGCGGTTTCGGCTGGCAGCAGTTCGGCACGGGCCGCAAGGATCACGTGGGCCGGGGCGACCATGTATTCGTGACGCGGTCCGAATTCGGCGAATACCTCGCCGTGCACGCTCCCTACTGGCGCGAGGTGTTCCAGAGCGGATTCCTCGAGACGCCGCTCATGCCGGGCAGCTGCTCGCTCTACGGCGACGACCCGATGCGCCATTGGATATTTGCGAACGAGGTCTGCGCCGAACGACTCGTCCGCCGATACGTGCATCCTTCAGGCAAGCTCGCGTGGGACTGGGTGACGATGGGCGCTAACCACTTCTGCGACGTCGGGACGGGCATATTCGCGGTGGCGTCGTGGTTCCGGCTTTACGACGCGCTCCCGAGGGTGCTCGACGCGAGCGCGGCACGTCCGCCGCCGGCGGACCTCTTCGACCCGCGCGCGAATCCGGCGATCAACGAACACCTCGCGCCATACGACGAAGGATACCAGGAGCCGCAGACGGCACAGGCCGCCGCTCCCGGACTCAAGACGCTCGAGGAATACAGGCGCGAGAAGGCCGCGCGCATGGCCGCACCGCCGAAGCGACATCTTATCATCCGCCGCAAGCAGCGGTGGGTGCGAAAGTAAAAAGAAAAAAACCAAAAGGAGTGAAAGCAAGATGAACACCACAACACCACAACCGCCCACCGGCGAAATCGACGGCTCGGGCATCTACCGCACGCCGCAGGCCGCAATCGACGCCGTGCTATGCAACCCGCCCTTGTCTGACGCACCGGGGGGGGGGCGCCCCGTCGCGACCGAAGATGATGCATCACACGCCCTCACGATCGGCGGCATCCCAGCTCGCTACGTCAAGGCGCCGGGCCGCTACCACGCCTTCGCGTGCGACAGCCTGCATCTCTATGAGATCGGCGCCACAAGGAAGGATGCGGCCACAATGACGAGCTTCCGCATCGACGGCAACATCGTGGCAATCGCAACCGGCATGAACTTCGAAATGATGCGTCGCGGCATGACAGCAATGGCAAATGCAATATTGGCCTACAAGGCGAAATCGCATCGCCAAAGCAAGGAACTGCGCAAGCGCAAGAGAGCTGCACGAAAGGCCGAGAAGATGGCTGCGGAGGAAGGAGGCGCGAAGTGAAAGTCCGCATATTCTGCGCAGTTTGCGGTTCGGAACTCGTGCAAGCAGACAGATTTGTGTCTCCATTGTTCTACATCTGCGAAGACGAGCATCCAATCGCGCTGGAGCCGTGTCCCGTGTGCGCCAACAAAAAGAGCGCGCAGAGATTGGCCATCGGGTTTCTCCGTGACGCCATAGGTTCAGCGATGCAACCGAAGTCTCAAGAGAAAAGCGAGGCGGCGAATGCGGAACAGGGGGATATGTGACATGGGCGTGAGACAGCAAACCTTCATGGACTACGACGGCTTCCTCGAAAAGTTCAAGCCGAAGAAAACGACCGACGACTGCTACACGCCGAAGAACGTGTACGAGGCGGTCAAGACGTGGGCGATCGGGGAATACTCTCTGCAGGGCCGCGAGGTCGTGCGCCCCTTCTGGCCGGGGATGGACTACGAGGCGTTCGACTACCCGGACGGGTGCGTGGTGATTGACAACCCGCCGTTTTCCATCCTGGCGAAAATCGTCAGATGGTACTACGCGCAGAAAATCGACTACTTCCTGTTCTCGCCGTACTTGACGAATTTCGGTATAGGCGCGGGCGGCGCGGGTGTGAACCACGTCATCGCGCCGTGTGACGTGGTGTACGAAAACGGCGCGGTCGTAGAGACGGCGTTCGTCACGAATCTCGGCACGGACTTCATCCGCTCCGCGCCAGACCTCATGGACGCAATAGACGCGGCGAACGACGAGAACCTGAAGGCGTCGAAGAAGTCGCTGCCGAAGTACGTCTATCCCGACCACGTGATAACGAGCGCGGCGGTGGGGTACATGTGCAAGCACCACACGCCGTTCGCGCTGAAGCGCAGCGAGTGCGCGTTCATCCGAAAGATGGACGCGCAGGGATCGAATGGCATCTTCGGCGCGGGTTATCTGCTGTCAGAACGCGCGGCGGCAGAACGCGCGGCGGCAGAACGCGCGGCGGCAGAACGCGCGGCGGCAAAAGTGTGGAGCCTGTCAGACAGGGAACTGGAGATCGTGAAGATGCTGTCGAAAGGCGGTGGAAAATGAAGCCGGCGACCACGCCGGAACAGGGGGGGGGCATGTGCCATGAAGTGTGAGACGAAGGAGAAACCGATGGAAGCAAATGACATGAAGGCGATGCGCGAGGCGCTAACGAATCTCACAAGGTACGAGGAATCGGACATACGGCAGTTGGAGCAACTTGCGAAACGGGCAATAGACAATGACATCTATGGCGGCGGAATACTGCAATCCATGTGCGAAGCAATACGCGAGGGCAAAGAAGCCCTCTCCGCGCCGCCGCGCAACTGCGACAGGTTCGCCACATGGCAAGAGGCAAAGGCGGCGTTCTGGCAGGAGGTCGGTGATCCGGCAGACTGGCAGCGGCTCCTGGAATGGCTCTACGCACATTCACACGTGGAGTACAAATGAAGGTTCCGGTCATCCGCCGACAGGTCGAGACGTGCCCCTACTGCGGAGCTTGGGATCCGTTCCGCAAGGGGCCGAACGGAAACAGCAAGACGGACAAGCGCACAGGACTCAGGCGACTATACGGCAGATGCCGAGCATGCCACGGTAAACTGGTTCTGCAATACGTCGCCGCAGCGGAAAACGTCTCGTCCGACACGCCCGTTTAAACGATTTTTCTGCAAACTTTGCAAATAATTACCCCAATGGGGTAATAAAATCGCGCCGAAGAAATTGAAATATATATATACGCCTTATAATGGCGGCGTGACACGCGACAGAAAGATTGCTCTGGTAAACGAGCGCAACCGCATCCTCAAGGACATTGCGGAGCTGGACCGCACGATCGCCGAGATCGCCAGGTCCGGCACGTCCTCCGCCACGCTTTCGGCCGGCGGAGGCTCCAAGACATACACCCGGATCGACCTCGCCGAACTGCGCGCGCAGCGCATGGAATTCGCCGAACGGGCGCGCGCCATCGCCCGCATCCTCGCGGGACGTTCTGCGGCCGTCATCGGCTTCGCACAGATCAGGAGAGCATGACATGGCAAGCATCAAGCGTCAAAGGACGGCGGCGAAGTCCGCCAAGACAGGCGGCGGAAGGTCCTTTGCTCCCTCCCGTTCCTCTTCGCCGCCGTCCTTTGCCGACTTGACGCCACAGGAGCGCCGCAGGGTCGCCGGGCGCATCTTCTCGACCTTGCGCCGCCACGGATACCTCGGACGGGGCAAGTATGACGCCGTGACGAAGGACGCC
The DNA here is from genome assembly GCA_017525225.1 of Kiritimatiellia bacterium. GTDB lineage: Bacteria > Verrucomicrobiota > Kiritimatiellia > RFP12 > UBA1067 > RGIG6720. The sequence goes on along the minus strand of JAFXTB010000143.1, from coordinate 18,415 downwards.
TCGCTGCGCGAGCGGCTCTACGCCGAGCAGGGAGGCGAAGAGACCGCCCTCACCATCGAGGAGCGCAACCGGCTCATCGCGCTCGTCCGCAACCTCGAGCGCAACTCCGACCACCTCAACGGCTTCCTCACCCAGCTCGACCTGAATGTCGTCGGCACGAACGGCGGCAAGGCGTCCTTCGCCTTCCCGCCCGAATACCGGGACTCGGCGCTCGAGCTGCGCGCGGCCTTCGGCAACTGGGCGAGGGAGTGCGAATTCATCGACGGCATGCCGCTGCAGGAAGTCCTCAAGCTCGCGATCCGGACGAAGTACATCACCGGCCGCGCGGTCCTCCTGTTCGACGACGGCATCGTCTGCGACTCCGGAAAGATCATCATGTTCGAGGGCGACGCCGTCGCCGGCATAGCCGAGAACGAATTCCGCGCGCGCTTCCCGGAAGGCTGGAGCCAGCACCAGGGACTCATCAAGGACGAATTCGGCCGCACGCGCGGCGCGTTCTGCTCGATGAGCCAGCGCGGCGTTTCGACCTTCCCCAGGCTGGTGGACGACAAGGGACGGCTCGCCGTCTGGGCGCTCGTCAAGGACGCGGATACGCCGTGGCTCGATTCGCCGTTCGCCATCTACCAGCACATAAAGCGCATCAATCAGATCGCGTCCGTTCCCCAGATAGCGCCGTCGGTCGGCAGCGTGATGGACCTCGAAGCGCTCACCAAGTACGAGCTGCAGAGCGCGAAGAAGGCCGCGCAGACCTTGGCCACCGTGACGCAGCCTGAAACGGATCCGTCCGGCGCGATATCGGACGGCCTCGACCCTGACGCGCGGGCGCCGCTGGACGTGAACGCCACGGACGCCGAGGTGGACGCGGCAGTCGCCGAGGCCACGGAGGGCGCGGAGGACAACGCGCTGGAACTTCCCGAGCTCGAGAGCGCAGGCGCGATATACGACATCCTGCCGCCCGGCCTCAAGATGGAGCTCCTCAATCCCAACCATCCGAACAGCAATGTGATCGGCATGGTCAACTGGATCAAGCAGAATGCCTCCTGGGCGAACGGCGTCGCGGGACTCTTCGCCACCGGCAAGGCCGACAGCTCCTATTCCGCCTCGCTCGTCGAACAGGCCATCACGTGGCCGAAGTTCGAGCAGGAACAGCAAGGGCTCAAGCTCGGCATACTCGACTGGCTCGTCCGCCGTTGGGCGGCGTGGGCGCTCCGCAAGGGCATCATCTCGCATACGCTCAAGCTGCCGCCGGACTGGATCCGCGCGGTGGAGTATTCCTTCCCCGTCAAGCGCGAGCCGGACGCGCAGAAGGAACAGTCCGCCATCAACCAGGCGCTCCGGAACTGCACGACCTCGCTGCGGGAGAAGTTCGGCCCGGACTGGCGCGAACGCCTCCTGCTCCTGAAGGAAGAGCTCGACTTCTGCCGTGAGAACGGCATACCACATCCTGCCCTGATAACGGTATCCGGGCAGACGATAAACGAGAACATGACGACTGACGACAAGCTCGCTGGCGTCACCAACACCAACAAAGAGGAAACAGACGAATGAATACGTTCAACCTACTCGGCGACATCGTACAGGACGACTCGGGCCGCTGGTTCGAGAGCGACGTGGTGCCGGCCATGGTGATCGGCTGGCTCGCGAAACAGGAAGGCGACGTCGAGATCAACATCAACTCGCTCGGCGGCAGCGTCACGGGCGGACTTGCCATCGCCAACGCCTTCAAAGGCTACAGCAAGGGCAAGGTCACGGCCAATGTCCTGGGCATCGCGGCGAGCATGGCGTCCGTAGTGGCGTGCGCCGCCGACGAGATCCGCATGGGCAAGGGTGCGTTCATGATGGTGCACAACCCCTGGACCATCGCGCTCGGCGACGCGAACGACCTGCGCAAGGAGGCCGAGACGCTCGACCAGATCAAGGCGTCAATTATTGCTTTCTACCAGTCAAAATTTGATTGCGGCCCCGAGAAGCTCTCGGAGATCATGGACGCCGAGACGTGGATCGCGGACACGGACGCCGAGACGTACGGCCTGAAGTGCACGGCGCTCGCTGCCGAGGACGACGCCTTTGGCAAGCTCGCCGCCAAGTGCGACACGCGCATGCTCTTCGCGAAGGCTCCGGAGGCGGCCGCCGCCTTCTATGCCCACAAGGACAAGACGCCTGCACCGGCGGCGGATCAAAAGAACGGCGCACAGGCGCCCGCCGCCGAGGACTGGGAAGCGCGCTACAAGGGCGCGTCCCGGAAGATTACGGAACTTCAGGACGCTCTCGCCAAGGCCGGCGAGACATCCGCCGCCGCCCTGGCCGACGCCGAGACGAAGCACAAGGCGGCAATCAAGGACTTGAACGATCAGCTTTCCGCTGCGCGCGGCGACCTCGAGAAGGCCAAGGCCGACTTGAGCAGCGCCGTCACCCGCGCGGAAAAAGCCGAGAAGGACCTCGCCGACAAGGGCGAGCAGCTGGACCGGCTGAACAAGGCACACGCCCTGCTGACGGGCGGCGTGCTAACCCCCGGCGACGGCAACAGCGCCGAGACGGAGTACCAGAGCGAACTCAGTGCGGCCAAGTCCGCTGAGCAGCGCGAAGAGATCCGCCGCAAGCACTACGCCAAAACCTCCAAGAAAACCAAGTAACAAAAAAGGAACCACACAATGGCAACCTCTCTCACCAAGAAGGGTCTGATCGCCGCGAGCGACAAGGTCATCGTCGCCGCCCGTCCGGCCCTCGAAATCATCTCCCAGTTCACGACGGACTTCTCCGACGAGGCCGTCAAGCCCGGCACGGGTATCGCAGTCGACGTGCTGTCCGCCAGCGCCGAGACGTTCGACAAGGACTCGGCCAACTACGGCCATGCGACGAACACGATCAAGAACTTCCTGGTCGCAACGGACATCCGCAAGAAGTCCACGTTCGCCCTGGACGACCTCGACTGCATCGAGGACGAGACGGCGCACTGCTGGAACAAGTTCGGCGGCGCCTCGGGCCGTGCCGTTGCCGTCGAGCTCGTCAAGTCCGTCACGGGCAAGCTCACGCGCACGGCGCGCGACGCAGCCATCACGCTCGCCGGTTCCACGCTCGCGGACTTCCTGGCGCTCGCCGCCTACATCGAGGGCACCGCCAAGATCGATCCGTCCACCTGCGTCCTCCTGCTCGAGCCGAGCACGCACAAGCTGCTCTGCTCGCTGCTCACGGCGAGCGTCGTCGGCGACGGCGGCGTGATCCGCGGCGTGGCCATCGGCCAGGCGCTCGGCTTCAAGGCCATCTATTCCGCGCCCACGATCGTCCGCGACAGCGCTGCCGACAGCGACGGCAAGGGCAAGGGTTTCATCGTCCCCGAGAACGCGCTCGCCATCGTGAACCGCGTCGTCAAGCCGCTCAAGGGCGCCGTGGGCGACCTCGTCGAGTACGGCGAATTCACGGACGAAATCAGCGGCATCACGCTCACAGAGCGCGTCGTCGTCGACGGCAAGCGCGGCGAGGCGTACTGGACGACTGAGGGCCTCTTCGGCTCGAAGCTGACGAAGCTCAACACCGACGGCAACGCCACCGGCGCGCCCGGCTACTACCAGATCGTCGTCTCGTAAGGCGAGCCTCCCGTCTTAGCTGCCCCGCCGGATTATTTACTACCTTTCTGGTCCGGCGGGGCAGCCCCTAGCGACTAACGACTAGCCACTAACCACTAACCACTAGCCACTAACCACTAACCACTAACGACCATGAAGAAGATGATAATCGCAATCGCGGCCATGATCGCCGCAACGCTCTCCGCGTTCCAGGTGGTGCAGCCCACAATCGGGGCGGACGGACGCCTCTCGGCGCAGGCCGGCGGCAAGCTCGTTCGCGTGATCGCCGTCTCGCCGACGGTCGCGACAGGCACCGTAAACCTGGAAGCGGTCTACTCCACAGCCCTCTTCACCAACGCCGTGGACATCGCCGTGGCAACGTCCACCACCTACCGCGTGGCATGGTCGAACCAGGTATCACACGCCGTGTTCACGAATGACTACACGGCCCTGCCGATACCCGTGCAGATCTACTGCTCGCAGCTCGACATCGCCACCAACACCACCGTCACGGCCACCACCAACACATGGCCAGTCCATGAGCGCACGGCCTACGTGACGAACGCCATCGTGACGGGCGGCACGGCCTCGGGCGGCATCTATTCCGCGGCGCCCACAGCGGACACCTTCCTCTCCGGAACGGACACGCTCTACTTCTCCGGCACCGCAACCTCCAACGGATTCCTCCGCCTGGTATTTGAATGAGCCGTTCCATCTTCCAGAGTCCGGCCGCGTTCGCGCCGTTCTACGAGGACGAGATCGCCGTAAGGGGTACCGCGCAAAGCGGCACCTTCAAGGCGTGCATCTTCGAGAACGGCCTGGACGATCCGCTCATGGACGCATCCATCGCCGCCGACCGGCGTGCGGTGATGGTGCACATTCCGAAGCACGGCGACGGCGGATGGAACTGTGAAGGGGTTCCAGCGGTGGGGGACCGGCTCACGCTGCTCTCCTGGGGTGGCAAGCCCTGCTCGGACGAATTCGCCGTATCGTCGGTCTCAGACTTCGGGGACGCATGGATCCTCGCTGCGCGGGAGGTGGCGCGATGATCGTGCCGGAGATGAAGATGACCTATGCCGGCGGGCCGCTCTCGAAGCTGAACGGGCTCGTCCAGCAGCGCAAGGAATGGCTCGGCGAAGGCTACCGCGACGCCGTCATCGCGACGGCCATCACGGCCCTGCAGTCGATCCGCGCGGCCACGAAGAAGCGCAAGCCAGCGAAACGACTGAACCTTGGCGTGCGCGTATCGGTATCGCAGCGGTACGACGTGCACACGAGCCATACGCGCGGCGGCGCGCGCTGCTATCGGAGCGGCCCCCGGGACGCGGCACACAAGAACGCAGCGCGCATCTCGCTGGGCGAGCACTGCGTCCAGCTCTGCCCGCCCGGCGCACGGGCGTGGCGCAGGTGTAACGTCTACCACGTCAAGCTCGAGTCGAAGCAGGCCGAGCGCTGGCCGATGCAGCCCGTGGAATTCGACGTGGTATCCGAGACCCAGGACGGCGCGATCTCGTACCTCGAGAAACGCTTCCGCAACATCGCCGACCGCGAATCCGGCCTGGCGAGGCAGGTGCTAACGCTCGCCATGCAGCGGCTCTCCACGCGGCCCTCGCGGGAGGAAGTCGGCGCCGCGGCGCGCAAGTCCGCGAACCGCTGGCTCGACATCGACGTTAGCGACGGTGATCTGTCGTTCCGCGTGGCGATACGCGACAATCTCTCCTGGGCGATGGATGCGGTCAAGGGCGGGCATGCCGGGGTCGATGAAGCCCTGAAGCGGGCCGCGAACCGCATCACCGGCATGATAAACCACAAGGCGGGCCTACCGCTCGAAGAGAAACTGTCCACGCCCTTTCCGGAGGTGAAGCGCAGATGAACACTTGCATCGAGAAAGCCATCGAGGCGAACATCATTGCCGCGATAAAAGCGCTGGGGATCAACGGCCTCGAGGTCGTGGGTACGTGGAACGTGGCGCCGGACGAGACGCCCGCGACGAATGCCCGGCTCGCCGTCAAGGTTTCGCCGCGCGGCTATTCGCGCTACACCGTTTCAGAGGCGGCATTCGCGGCAAGCCTCGAGCTGTCCGTCCGCGTGGATACGGACCGCCACGGCGTCCTGCTCGGACGCGCCTCGGCGGCGATCCTCGCCCTGCTGCACACCTGGAACATGAACAAGGCGAACGAGGCGAAGCTCGCGCTGAGCGTTCCGGGCAAGGTCGCGGTGGGCGGCGTCCACATAACCCAGGGCAACGGCCCGGACCGCGAGGGCGATAATTGGTACGTTAGCTTCCCGATGGACATCATCGGGTTCATCAAACAGACACAAGGAGAATAATCATGGCATCCTTCCAGGACAAGATCGACTGGTACGGCTTCACGGACGACGACGCGCCGCTCGAGGTGATCGGCGACGAGCCGAACGAGACGAACGAATACAAGGAGTACCCCGCGCAGGACGGCTCGTTCATCGACAGCATCGCCTTCGGGAACAAGAAGGCCCCGTCGAACGAGCTCATTCTTACGGACGACTGGACAATCGCGGCCGGCGACGTCAAGCTGGGCGGCGTGAACGAGGTGGACGGCGAATCGTTCGCGTTGATGGAGCTGAACATCAACACGAACGCCGGCGAGCTGCCCGCGATTTCAGCAGCAGGCCAGCAGGTGCAGGACGACGCCGAGACGGCGCGCTACTACGCCCTCCCGGCGGAGACCGTCAAGAACGAAGAGACGGCGCAGATTCTCTGGAGCGCCTTTACCCTGACGGGCGAGGGCTGCCACCTGCAGAGTGCGAACTACAAGGCGAGCATCCTGCTGCCCGTGAAGTCCAAGAACGGCACGCCGCGCACGTTCGGCGTGGCGCAGGGCGTGATCGAGTGCCAGGTCACGATAACGCAGTGCGGCAACACGGCGCCCACGCTCGCCGCCGGCCAGAACTGGCAGATCTCGCAGCGCCTCAAGTCGTCGAATCCGGACAGCGACGTGCCCACATGGACGGCCACGCTTCGCCGGTTCCTCACCAAGACGGTACCCTCGGACTCCAGCAGCAGCACCTGATGGTCTCGCCAACGGCCATAGCGGACATCCGCGCGGCATTGTCCTCCGGCGTCAAGCTGACGCCAGAGGACATAATCCGCCTGAATGCGCTGGCACTTCGCCACGACTACGCGAAAGCCGGCGCGGACCTGCGGATCATGCCCCGGCTCTCGTGGCTGGGCGACGTGGCGTTCCGCGAGCCGACGATCGGGCATGAGATCTGGATGCAGGAGGTTGCGGACGTATTCAACCTCGGCAAGCCCGAGACGCTCCTGAAGGTTCGCGCCTTCTGTCTCGCAACGGCTCCCGAGGACCTGCCGGATCCAGGCGCGGGCCGCGAGAGGCTCAAGAAGGCCGTGGCGGAATTCCTGCGCAAGAGGCTCGCGGAGTACACGCTCGGGCAGGTCGCGGCGGCGCTGGTGTTCGCGGAGACCGGGAACGACCAGATGGCGGGCGAGATACCTGTGGCCGCGCCGGCGCGCGGACGCAAGGCGAAGAAGCAGATCCGCGAGGGCGAGCGGTGCTACGAGGTGGGGTTGCTGCGCAACGGCGTCCTGCTCAGGCTCGGCTCGCCGGACGACCTGCGGCGCATGACGGTGACGGAGCTCGAGGAGCTCATCACGGAGGCGATGAAGGCCGACAAGCGCTGGGGCGCGGAATTCAAGACGGAGCTGGTATCGGAGGCGTTCGGCGACTACAAGCGGACGCTCGACGCCATACGCGCAGAACGCTCTAAAGGGGAATGACATGGCTTCCAGGATAGAGCTGGAGTTCGGGGGCAAGTACTCGGTGGGCGAGAAGTTCGCCCAGCTCGACAAGGACATCAAAGGCTCCGGAAAGAACTTCAAGGACATGGGCCAGGCGGCGAAGTCCGTCGCATCGGAGATCGCCGGCGCTTTCGGCGGCAAGCTCAACTCGACCATCGGCACGTCGCTCTCGCTCTTCCAGGAGATGGCGCGTGGCGGCATCTGGGGCGCGATGTCCGTAGCGGCGAACACGGCGATCTCGTTCATCGCCGCCAAGTGGACGGAGGCGAAGGAGGCCGCGCGGAAGTATGCCGAGCTCTGCCGCACGGAGATCGTAAACGGCATGAAGTCCGTGGTGGACGGTTTCGGCGGCGTATCGAAGGCCATATCGAACGTGAACGCCGAGGCGAAGGAGCTGATGGCCGTCACGAACGGCGAGGTCGCCACGCGGGCCGAGCTGAAGGTGCACGAGATCAACGTCAAGGCCCTGCAGTCCATCACGGACGAGATGACGGCGGCGACGCGCTCGGCGATCATGGCGCAGGCGGCGCTCGAGCAGGCGGAAGTACGCGCGGCTGCCGCCACGGAACAGGCGGCGAACGCAAGGCAGGCCGCGGTGGACGCCGAGGCGCAGATCCGGCAGAAGCGCGAAGCGGCGGAGGCCGCGCTCGGCGAGGCGCAGGCGAGGCGCGCGGAGTTCGAGGAGAAGGCCCGCAGCCTCGGCACGGGCTGGATGGCAAGGTACGAGGAACTGCAGGCACAGGCGTCGCAGTCCGTGGAGCAGCTGATGGCAGGCGGCCTCGCGCTGGAGCAGGCGCTGGCATGGCGCAAGTCGGCGTCGCTCGCGCTCGCGAAGTTCGAGGAAGAACACAAGGAAGAGATCGGCGCGCTGAACGAGGTGACGAAGCTCGAGGCGGCGGCCAGGGAAAACCTGGAGGCGGCGAAGCGCGAAGAGACCAGCGCCGCCAACGCCGTCACCCTCGCCTCGCAGAAGGAGGAGGTGGCACGCGCCGCCGCCGCCGACATGGTGCAGCAGGCCACGTCCAAGTACCAGGACGCCAACGCCGCCCTGGACAAGGAGACCGAAGCCCGCGCCGCCGCCGCCGAGGCCGCCGAGCGCGAAGGCGCCCTGCAGAACGAGATCGAGAGAATCAAGGCCGTATGCCTGGCGAACGATGTGGAGTACGCCGAGTATGTGGAGCTCTACACCACCGCCATCAAGGACGGCATGCTGCAGCAGACGGCCAACACGCTCCTGCAGAAGAAGCTGAACGAAGAGCTGAAGAAGCGCGCCGAGCAGGTGAAGGCCGAGAACGAGGGCAAGGGTGGCGCGGCCGGATCCTCGACGGCCAACCTCACGAAGGCCATCAAGGACGCCATCAAGGACACCCCCGTCATCACGAACGTCAACGCGGCAGGCGTGGGCGACGGCGTGGACAAGTCGGACGAGGTCATCACCCTCGGCAAGCTCCAGCACGACGTGCGCGACGAGCAGAGGAAGGGGCGCAACCATCTGGACGCCGTGAAGCAGTCCTCGGCGGCGATGCAGGCATACCTCAAGGGGCAGATGAGTCCGGAGGTGGCCGCCGCCTTCGAGCAGAAGATGAAGGCCAACGGCTGGACGATGAAGGACTTCGGCGCGATGACGGAGAAGTCGCTTAAGGCGCAGCTGCTCTCGGTATCCCAGCAGAAGGAGCAGCACGACGCGATCGTCAAGATGCAGAAGAACCTGGAGAAGCTGGGACTGAAATAGGAGCCACAATGAAAATCAGAATCTATCCAGACCACCCCGCCCTGCCGATAGGACCTGCCGAAATCCGCGCAGGGAGCGCCATGCCGATTTGCCTTGTCGGCGTGCCTGGCGGCGCAAGCGCCGTCACTGTAGTGGCCTTTAACGCCGATGGCGTGGCCGCCACGCTCTCCGCGACCAAGCTGGGGAGTGAATGGGTGTGCACGTTCCCGGCCTCGCATTTCGCCGCCTACGGGGCTATTTCGCGCGGGCTGCAGGTCGCCGTCACCTTCAAGGATGCCACGGACACCTTGCAGACGGTCCTCTTCGTGGGCGACGTGAAGGTTGTGCAGGCCACGGCGAGCGACCCGCAGGGCACCGGCGTGCCGTCCGTGCCGATTACGGAGGTGGACGGCGTGCCGGACGGATCCAGCATGAAGGACATCCGCGACAAGGTGAACGAGATCGCGCGCATCGTCTCCGGAACGGCCATGGCGCTCCTTGTCGCCTGCTGCTGCTGCTTCGGCGCCACGCCCCTCGAAGATCTCCCGGGCACAAATCTCATCTACACCGCCGCCGAGGTGGATGCCGCCATCTCCGCGCACCCGTCAATGTCCACCAATGACGTGCAGGCAATAGTCACGAACGAGACACCTACATTCACAGAATGGACGGTCACGCCATCTACATATACACTCAAGTTTATCGAAGATGACCCCTCATGGGGAACCGGATGGGCGCCGATGAGGGACGGTTCAAGGGTGGGTGCGTCAAGGGGCGATGTGACATCCACGAATCTGGAATGGGCGAATGGCGCAGCGGCAGAGCACATCACCGCCACGCGGAGCGCGAAAGGGAATGTGAACACCCTCGGCCTGGCGCGCCTGGTGGACCTGCCGTCGGTGAAGGCGGAGGCAATCGCCGCCGCATCCAACTACACCGATGCCGCCATCGCCGCCGCCTCGGCGGCACAGGCGGCCACATGGTCGCGCCCGGGCGACTGGGTTGCCACGGCCACGCCGCGCTCCGTGCCGGTCACGGCCCAGAACGTGAACTACGTCACCAACAATACGACCGCCACCATCACCTCCAACATCGTGGAGACTGTCTACTACTCGCTGTCGGCGGATCTGGACGTCGAGGAGCTGGATGAGCTCTCGCCGGTCGATGCGGCCACGGCGTCGGCCCTGGGCGTCACCTTCGAGCCGACGAACGGCGGCGTTGTCACGGGCAACGTGTTCTACGCCACGGATGCGGGCCTCTACCGCATCCGCGCCACATCCGCGACACGCGGCTCCCGCTACGCCGACTGTCCGCTCACCGCATGGCAGCAGGTGAGCAGCAACGCCGCCGTTTACATCGCGGACGCGGAGCTGCCGGGGCATTGGCGCAAGCCTGTAAACGACGCCTTCCTGGCCGATCTCACGGCATCGGCCCACGCCGCCACGGGTGTGGTGGATGGCGCAAGCTACGACGTGTGGTGGACGCTGCGCTGTCCGTGCCGTCCGATAAGCGGCCATACCGTGCAGGGCTTCCGTTCGCGCAACGCGCTCTCGCCGCATTTGCTCATCGGTGCGCGCCACTACGGCTACAACGGCAACGCATCATGGCTAACGTTCCACGACCCCATCGGCAACACGAACGTGGCCGCCAACACCGGCGGACTCGCCACGGGTGCCACGGCGTACGATGATGTCACGGTCCCGGCCGACTACGGCTTCCCGCTCTGTATGTGGGCGCTGAAGCACGGATGGACGCGCGCTGAGCTGGAAGCGATGAACATATCCGACATCGCGGTATACCCGATAAAGGACGGCGCCACGCTGCCGGATCCGTGCATCCCGTACTTCGCGAGCCTGGATACGCTGCGCACGCGCTTCGGCGGCAAAGGCAACATCGGCGGGTGGGCCTTCTCGCAGACATACGTCGGCCGCACAGGCCCGGACGGCATCGCCGCCGGGAACTACATGACGCCGGCGATTATTAACATCGGCAATCTCGACACCGCCACCTATGGCGCCTGCACGTGGACGTGCGCGGGCTACACATGGAGCTCGTCGGTGCGTGCGGACATCCTCGCGCGCTGGCGCACAATGCGTGATGTTGAAGGCGGCGCCGGTGCGTTCCCGCCCATCTACGGCGGCGATTCCTCGGGCGGCATCTACTTCAAGGACGGCCAGGGCCGCTGGATAATGGTTTCCATGTTCACCACCATCGGCAGCGGCCCGAGCCTCTCGGCGGCCGTGCCGGTGCTGCGCGCCCTTTGCGCGGAATATGGCGACACTTTGAAGGAGGTTGAATAAATGAAGCGCATCATACTGGCAACGGCCATCGCCGCCGCATTCACGGCGTACGGCCTGTACGTGCCGAAGTCGAGCGTGCGGCAGATGTCGGCGTCGCCGCTCCAGCACGCGGAACTATGCTGGGTCGAGAATACCAACGGATTCGCGGAAGCCTACATCGGCGGTATCGCGGGAACGCAGCTGCGGGTCAAGGACCCGGCGTCGCTGCGCGGCTATCGGCTGCGGCGGTTGGACAAGTCGGAATATGCGGTGGCCGCCGGGCCTGCCTTTGTCTATAACGCGGTGGCGGACACGTACACCATGACGCAGGCCGGCGTCACGAACCAGATAGTGATTTCGGTCAAGGGCGGCCTGGATGTATGCGACATCAGCCTGCGCGTGGAGGGTGTGGGCGAAGGGATAGTGCCGCCGCAGGCATGGTACCACAAGACGATGGAGGGCTCCGTGGCGCGAGTGGACGTGGCACTTGGCGCAGGGTGCGTCTCTGTCGTCGTGTCGCAGATCGCCGTGGACGTGCGGGCGTTCGGCGATGAGGAATGTGTCAACGATCTGGATAGGGTCGTCTTTGAAATCATGGATCCTATCGGCAAGTACAACCTCCGCGACCTGCGCACATGGGCGCGCGACCTCTACAACGGCAACCGGGGCGAGGACTGGTCGGCGTACAAGGCGAGGCACGTGGTGGATCTTGCGTCCAAGCCGGTGCGCGTCACCTCGGCGGGCGACTTCACGTGGACGGTCTCCACCACCACGAACCTCGTGCTACAGGTCGGGCGCCGGGACGCGATGGTGTTCTCGTCGCCTGCGGGGGCGGCGGTGGCGTACACGTATTTCAACATCACTTCGATAGACATATCGGGCGAAGAGGTGGTGCTGGGCTATGTCACAGACATCGCGGATTTCAACGTCGCCAACATGGGCGTGGTGACGTCGGATTCGCTGGATGAGGCGGTGTGGCTGGGTCTGGCGGAGGACGACTATACGGCAGTGGTAGACAGCCAGTCCGTCGGCTTCACGTCCGGCACGGTGACGATCCCGCACGGATGCAAGGGGTCTGCAAGGTTCTACCGGCTGGCCTACGGCCCGGCGATAACGCAGAGCGTACGCATCAAGCTGCGAGGGACGGTCGTCGTGGAGGACGTGCTGGTAATCAAGGGCACGGATTCAAAGTATTACAAGATCAAAGTCACGGGCGGCACGCTGTCCGCCGAGGAGGTCACGCTATGACACGCATAATGGTCGCTATCGTCCTGTCGGCATTCGTCCCAGCGTTTGCCGGGGATGCGATACACACGGACGCTCCCGGCACGGCTGCCGTCCAATCTTCGAGGGCGGCGGTACGCGGCAGACGGGCGGAGCGGCGCGCGAAGCTCAAGGCCAAGCTGGAGGCCATGACTCCGGAAGAGCGCGAAGCGTGGAAGGCCGAGCGCGAACGCCAGCGCAAGGAGAGCATCGAGAAGCGGCGCCAGGAGATCGCGGCCAGGCTGGAGGCTGCGAAGGCGGCCTGTCCGGACTGCTACCGCGTGGTACAGACGGAGACGGGCTACGTCGGCATGACGAAGGCGCAGTACGAATCCTACCAGGCCGAGAAGAAGGAGAAGGCGGAACGCATGAAGGCGCGGAAGCTCGGCAAGCGACCGGCGAGGCTTCGGCGGCAGAGGCCGCGTCCGTCCGGAAAGACGCGCATCCGCATAAACGGAAGGAGCGACAGATGAGCGACGAGGCGGCGAAGGAACTATACGGACTCGTCCGCGACATCAAGGCCGAGATGGCCGCGCAGACGGTGATCCTGCAGCGGATGGAGAAAGAGCTGGCCGACAAGGAAAAGCGGATCAAGGATCTCGAGCTGAAGGACGCCAGGCGCGGAGGCATCATGGCGACCATCGCGATCGTGGCGTCGGCGCTCGGGTCGGCGTTCTGCTGGATCATCAAGTCATTGTTCGGCGTGGGGCAGTGATGGTGCGGCGCACGGGCATAAAGGTGGAATACCTCGACGACGGGCGGCAGGTGCTGCTCGACGCATACGGCGAGATCCCTGTGGGCTTCGTGTTCGACGGGGCGAGCGTGCCGCGATTCTTCTGGCGGCTCCTGGGCCATCCGTTCGACAAGCGGCACGTGCGCGGATCGCTGCGGCATGACTACGCCTACGAGCAGGGGCTCATCCCGCGCGCGCAGGCTGATCGGCAGTACCGCGAGGACATCATCGAGGATGGAATGCCGCGCGCGTTCGCGTGGATAGAATGGCTTGGCGTCCGGCTGGGTGGCTGGCGTCACTACAACAACGGATAAAACCCAAAGGACAAAACAATGAAGAAACTGATGATAATGTTGGCCGCGAGTGCGGCGGCGGTTTTGACGGGCTGCAAGTCGATAGAAGTCGAACGGCACGCCCAGACGCTGGCGACGGTCCAGAACGCGGACGGGACGGTGACGGTCGTGCGCGACAAGGACAACAATCCCGTGACGCTCGACGGCGGGTGGGAAGTCGACTACTTCCAGCACTGGAACTGGCAGCGCTTCGATTCGCTGTCCGCGAAGGCCGGGAAGGATGTCTCGCTCGACATCAACAACTACGAAGGCGGAGCCGACGCCACGAACCTGACGGCGCTGGTGCACACGTCGCTGGACGGGCTGACGAAGCTCATCGAGAAGGCGGCGGAGGCATACACCAAAGTGGCCGGCGGCGGAGCGCAGGCGGACGTCGCACTTTCAACGGCCAGCAAGGTGATCAACTACTTCAGCAGCAAGGGCGGCGACCTGACGAAGGCGGAAGTCAAGACTGATACGGCGTCCAACACCGTACAGGTGACGGATGGCACGACCTGCGTGAGTTGCGATTCGGCGGGCAACTGTTCGGATTGCACACCCGGCACGAAGTAGGTGGGTGATGTTCGAGTACTGGTCAACCGAAAACATGATCGTCGAAAAGGGGCTGCAGATCCAGCATGCGGCCTCCTGGACGGGATCGTACAACCAAGGCCGGCGCGTCTACGAATACCACCGCATCGCGACGAAGAGCTATCACTACTTCGGCATGTCGGAGGCGGCCGCCAGGGCATGCCAGGCGGCGAAGCTCGCGCAGTACACGCGCGAGTTCACGCAGTACTACTCGGCGAGCGGCGTGTATCTCTGCACGAAGCTGCGGACGTGCTGCGCCACCGTCTCGCTGGACTACGACGAGGCCGACCTCTGGATGGTGCGCGTGGACGTGAACGAGGATCAGACGCAGTACTACCCCGGATACCTCTACGACCCGGAGGGCTACGGGCTATTCGAGCAGTTCGACTATGACGAATCTCCGGCCGATGGCGCGTATCTGCGCATCACGGAGATGTTCCGGAGCAACGCCCGGCTCTACATCCGCTACGAGCGGAACATCCCCTCGTTCGCCTACGCCTCGCTGGTCGTGGAGTATTCCGCCGATCGCGCCTCGTGGACGGCCGTGACGCCGTCGAGCGCAAAGGACGGCGAGGTGTACTTCAACTACGGCTGGTCGGCGGGATGGTACCGGCTGCGCTGGGGCGCGCGCACCGTGAGCAACGCCGAGCAGTCGGGGGCGTCGAGGGAGTACAGCGGCGCACTGCTTCTCTATTCCCCGTACTGGCAGCTGGGCGCGTGGCGGATGCAGTATTCCGCAGACTTCGAGGACTTCGACCGGACGCAGCTGGAGGTGAAGTACGCGGCGGACGGATCCACGTATGTCGACATCACCTCGCAGTGCGACATATCGGCGACGCGCATCATAACCCCGCTCACGGATGGCGGGGAGATGGGCTCGTTCAAGGTGGCATACGGCGAGACGGTTTCCGACCCGGTGCACCTGCCGTACAACCCCGACGCCGACACGGGCGATGGATCCATCACCGTGCTGGGGGCGCGCCTGAACACGAACGGCGGCGATGGCTTTTATGAGTATGTCCTCACCACCACCGTGGGCTCGTTCAACGCGGCGAACCTCACCGCGAAGATCTCCGCCGACGGTATCACGTGGACGGCGCTCACCCTCACCACCCCCACAGAGTCGGGCGGCAAGATCTACGGCACCTTCGATACGTCCACGGCTTCGCTGCGCTACGTGAAGTTCTTCTACTCCGGCGTGCAGGCTTCCGGCGCCTTCGCCACGCCGTATCACGCCGCCGACGATACCACCCTCTACCATCTCGGCATGTACCCCTCGGCGATTCCCTACATCTTCTACGGGCAGACTATCGCCGACTTCGACGTGACGAACATGGCACTGGAGGAATCCACGGACGGCGGCGGCACGTGGTCGGCGGTGGCGCTGGCTTCGAGCGGACACGATGCCACGCACCTCGTCCTCTTGAACGAGCCGGACGCCTCCACGCCGCGCCTCCTCCGTCTCGTCTACGACGGTTCCACCATCTCCGGCAGCCTCAAGTACCCCCTCGCCTAACCAACGGCTAACGACTAACCACTAACCACTAACCACTAATCACTAATGTACGTTAAACCTTCTAGCGCAGTGGCCCTCGAGAAGGGCAAGCTCATCGACACGGCCGACGGATTTGTGGCGTTCTGGAACTGGATGGCGGCTACGATGTACAACACGATGCAGCAGTCGGACGGGTCCGAGACGGGACTCAAGATCGACATGACGGTACAGGACAGGCCGAAGTTCAAGGTGGTGTACGTGTGATGCGTTGGCAATTCGTCACGCCGCCGCCGGGGATAGACCTTTCGCGGCCTCTCATGCCCGTCCGCGACGAGAGCGATCGGACGATCTACGGCATCGACGAGGCATGGCTGGGCGAGGTGCTGCAGACGTGGAACCTGCTAAGCGTGGGAAGGCGTTTCTCGGGCGTGGAGATGCTCGAGCGCCCATCAGCGGCCTATACCAACGCGCTCCGCTGGATGGCCTCGAGGCTCCAGGGGGATGCGTCGTCCACGCGGCTGCTATCGGCGTGCCCGTCGGGCGTGATCGAGGTTAGCGGATGGACAGATCTGCGCGTGCACTTCGGGGACGTTCCGCCCGATGTCGCCAAGGGCGACGAGGTGCGGCGTTCGGACGTCGCGGACATGTTCGCCTGGATGGGCGCGGGCGGCGTGAAGTATGCGGCGTCGTCGGAGCTGGTATCATACAGTCACGACGTAACGCAGACGCGGAGCGGTGAGCGGCCGAACTGGTCATGGTGCGGCGATGACACTCTGCATTATTGGGTATGGGCGTCGGGCGGCAGCTGGGCGAGGTGCGTCGCGACGCACGTCACGGCCTCGGCCGTATTCCCGGATTTACGGGCGGAATGGTTCGACTCGGTCGTGCCGTACCTCCGGGTGGGCTATTGGTCGAGCACGAGCACGGGCACGAGCGGCAGGCTGGTGCCTGCCGACGCGGCGACGATGACGCAGACGGCCGCAGGGCTGCGCGTGGACGTGAGCTACGATCCATCGGGCATCCTCGAGGCGCTGGGGCTCGCCGAGGTGCCGTATGGCACGGAGGGCGCGGACGCGGTGGATGGCTCCGGATACTGCCGGCTGTCGGTATATCTCGGCGTCTGGCACATGTGCTTCTTCCATTTCGCCGACGACTACCGGCATCCTGGCCCCTAACCCCTGCCCGGGGCGAGCGCGGCCTGCAGCGTGGCGGCGTCTATGTGCGTGTAGTGCTCGGTCATAAGCATTGTGGAATGGCCTACGGCCTCGCGGACGATCGCAGGATTCACGCCGCGCGTGATAAGGCGAGAGACGAACGTGTGGCGCAGGGAATGGAACGTGGCGAGCGGAGCCTTCCGTTTGTTTCCCTGGCCGCCGTCCTGCTGGGACTTGATGCCGGCGCGCTTGAACAGCCACCGCATCGACTGACAGATGACAGACGGACTGGACGACTTGCCGGCGCGGGCATGCTGCTCGGGAAGGACGAACGGGCTGTCCGTGGCTTCGCGCTGGGCCTTCAAGGCGTCGAAGAGGTCGTCCACGATAGGCAGGCATACGGGCGCGCCGGTCTTGCGGGTACGGTGGATGGTCAAGAGGCGGCGTTCGAGATCGACCTGGTCCCAGGAGAGATTCAGGATGTCGCCGAGGCGCAGGCCCGTGGACACGCCGAGCAGGATCATGAGGCGAAGCTCTCCGGACGAATTGTCCAGGAGCGCCTGGACCTCGTCGTGGGTGAGAGCTCGCCGCGTCTTCTGCTCGAGACGCTTTCGGGCGATATGCTCCTCAGACCAGGGATTGTACTCGAGGCCGTATTTGCGCGCGAGGGTTCGCCAGACGGCCGAGAAGAGATTCAGATCCTTATTCACGGTACTGGGCGAGGCGTCCTTTGCGCGATCGGCGATGTATTCGTCGGCGACGGCCTGCGAGATGTCGCGCACGGAGGTGATCTCGGGGTGGCGCGTGCGGAGCCAGTCGTTCAACACGTTCAGCTGACCGCCGTAGACTTCGAGCGTGCGCGGGGCGACTGGGTGACGGTTCGGCGCTTCGCTGTACAGGCGGAACAGGTCGCGCACCGGGATACCTATCGTTTGCAGCCGGGTATCGACATCGGCAAGGTTCGCCGACATGAGCAGGGTGAGTTTCTGGACGACCGCGCGGTCGTCCTGGCCGCGACGGATCACGGACATGCGCTGCAGGAAGTCCTTAGCTTCATCGAGATCGGCCGTGCCGGTCGAGCGGGACACCAGCTTTCCGTTCTTGTACCAGCGCGCCTGCCAGTACTTGCCACGCCAGACGAGCGTGCCCTCGCCGTTTCCGAGGCGGCCCTTCTTCTTTCCGCGCTTCCGTTTCGTTTCGCCTTTTTTCGTCTTTGTTCGCTTTTGACTCATGGCAACCCCTTTCTGGCGGCAAATTAATGCCTTTTTAATGCCGATGCCGCCCATGATACCACAATCTGCCGGACGTTGCAAGCCTTCTGGAATAAGAAAAACCCCGTAAATATCGGGGTTTTGAATTGGTGGCCAAGGCCGGGATCGAACCGGCGACACGCGGATTTTCAGGGCGTTATTTGTGACTCAAGAACATTGGAAAGGCCCGTTTTATGGGTTTCCCTTCCTCTTTTTTCGTTTCTTTTCCGCTTCGTTCTTAAATAAAT
>JAFXTB010000142.1 GCA_017525225.1 Kiritimatiellia bacterium | reverse complement strand
CGAGGACAAGTACATCACGCAGTTCCCTGAGGACGGCGAGATCTGGTCGTTCGGTTCGGGCTACGGCGGCAACGCGCTCCTGGGCAAGAAGTGCTTCGCCCTGCGTATCGCCTCCAAGCTCGCCAAGGATCAGGGCTGGATGGCCGAGCACATGCTCATCCTCACGCTCACGAGCCCCGAGAAGAAGCAGTACCACGTCACTGCCGCGTTCCCGTCCGCCTGTGGCAAGACGAATCTCGCGATGATGCTTCCGAAGCTCCCCGGCTGGAAGCTCCAGACGATCGGCGACGACATCGCGTGGCTCAAGCCGGGCGCCGATGGCCGCCTCTATGCGATCAACCCGGAGAACGGCTTCTTCGGCGTGGCGCCGGGTACCTCGATGGACTCGAACCCGAACGCGCTCAAGAGCTGCAAGAAGGACACGATCTTCACGAACGTGGTGCTCACGCCCGATGGCGACATCTGGTGGGAGGACATGGGCATCAAGGCTCCGAAGGAAGGCGTCGACTGGAAGGGCAACAAGTGCTACGTCTGCGCCGACGATCCCTACCGCATGGGTCCGAAGCCCGGCATGACCAAGGCCGAGATCAAGGCGTCGGGCTACGTGGCGGCGCACAAGAACAGCCGCTTCACCGCGCCTGCCATCAACTGCCCGGTGCTGGACAAGGATGGCTTCAACGGCATCTTCGCCAAGAAGCCCACGGGCGTGCCGATCGACGCGATCCTCTTCGGTGGACGCCGCCCCTCCACGATCCCGCTGGTGAACGAGGCCAAGAGCTGGACGCATGGCGTCTTCATGGGCTCCGCCGCCGGTTCCGAGGTGACGGCCGCCGTCATCTCCGACCAGATCGGCCAGGTGCGCCGCGACCCGATGGCCATGCTTCCGTTCTTCGGCTACAACGTGTGCGACTACTTCCAGCACTGGCTGGAGATGGAGCGCACCTCCGCCGATGCGACGAAGCTCCCGAAGATCTACTTCGTCAACTGGTTCCGCAAAGGCGCTGACGGCCGCTTCATGTGGCCGGGCTTCGGCGACAACAGCCGCGTCCTCAAGTGGATCTGCCAGCGCATCGAGGGCAAGGTGAAAGCCAACGAGACGGCGATCGGCAACATCCCGTTCGCGAAGGACATCGACCTCGCCAACAACGACGAGAAGGCGAAGTTCCATGTCGTCAAGGCCGACCTGGAGGAGATCCTCAAGGTGGACGTCGAGGGCTGGAAGAAGGAGATCGCCACCGTAGGCGCCTCCTACGACGAGTACGACAAGAAGCCTTCCAAGGACTCGAAGGAGGCCAACCTCGCCGCGCATCGCGTGCCGAAGGCGCTCCGCCAGGTTCTTGTGGACGTCACGGCGGCGCTCTCGAAGTAGCAATAGGAGGATATGTCCATGAAAAAGGCGATCGTCGCGCTGCTTGCGCTTTCCGCTGGTCTTGCCGCGAACGCGGCATACGATCTCAAGGTGTCGCTATGGCGCGGCGAGAGCCTTTCCGTGATCCTGCCGGACGAATGTCCGGACGTCGGCGCGTCCGCGCCCGGCATATCGGTTGAAAAGGGGACGCTCCTGCCCGTCAGGTACAACGCTGGCCCCAAATCGCTTGAATACCGGTTTGTCGCGGACCGCGCCGTCTACGGCTCCAAGGAGCCCGGCATCCATTTCGCCACGATAACCGCCGCCCCTGACGCCAAGCCGGGCACCTACGCGCTTGGACACCTTACGGTGACGGTCGTCGACCACGTCCTGCCGCCAGCAAGGGAATGGAAGTACTTCCTCGACCTCTGGCAGCATCCGTGGGCTGTTGCGCGTACGAGCGGCTCGGTGCCGTTCTCGGAGGCGCACTACCGCGCGATGGAGCCGCTCTGGAAGATGCTCGCCGCCGCCGGGCAGAAGACGCTCACCGTGACGCTCGTCGACCAACCCTGGAACCACCAGTGTTACGATGCCTACGGCACCATGATAGGCCGCAGGAAGGGCGCGGACGGCAAATGGTCGTTCGACTATTCGGTGTTCGACCGCTACGTGGAGTTCGGCCGCGCCTGCGGGCTGGGGCCGGACATCGCGTGCTACACCATGTGCCCCTGGGGCTACATGGTCGACTACGTCGATGCCGACGGCAAGGCGGTGCGCGTGGAGGCGAAGCCCGGCACGCCGGTGTTCGACGACTACTGGGGCGACTTCCTCGTCGACTTCTCGAAGCATCTCGAGGCGAAGGGCTGGCTCAAGGATACGTTTATCGCCATGGATGAGCGCACGCCCGAGGATCTCGCCTATATCGCGAAGTTCGTGCGCCGCATCGCGCCCGGCCTCAAGATCGCCATGGCCGGCAACCGCAAGCCAAGCGACTTCAAAGGCATCGTGATCGACAACTATTCGCAGGCTCTCCGCTATCTTGAGGGTCCTTCCTTCGGCAAGGAGTTTCTTGCCGAGGCGGCAGAACGCCGCAAGGAAGGGAAGGTCACGACCTTCTATGTGTGCTGCAGCCCCGCAAGGCCGAACACCTTCATGTGTTCCGGTCCCGGCGAGGCGTTCGTGTGCGGGTTCTATTCTGCCGCCTGCGGGCTTGACGGACTTCTCCGCTGGGCGTACAATTCCTGGGGCGAGGACGCCTGCCGCGACATGACCTACTCGCGCTGGACGGCCGGCGACGTGGCGCTCGTCTATCCGGACGGCTCGCCCAGCTGGCGCTTCCTCGACCTCAAGAACGGCATCCAGGCCGCGGAGAAATTCCGCATCCTCAAGGAAGCCGGTGGACGCGAGCAGGAGCTCGCGGCGCTTGCCGCGAAGTTCAAGATCAAGGCGCTTCTGGACGGGACGAACTACCAGGCGCTCCGCAAGGCTGTCGATTCAACGCTCAACCGCTAGCGGTTGGCAGGAAAGAAGGGGGTTGCAATGAACAGAAGACCATTCCTCTGTTTCGCCGCTGCTGTCGTGCTTGCCGGGCTTTCGTGCCAGGCCGCTGACTTCAAGCATCCAAAGATGCGAAACGCCGGGTTCGAATCCGGTCTGGAAGAATGGGCCGCGCCCGGTCCCGGCTGGAGGCTCGTGTCCGGTGAAGGACGCGGCGGTTCTGCGGCTCTCGCCTACGAGGGCGGTGTGAGCGCCGGCCCCCTGCAGAGACTCGCCGTCGGCTCAGGCACGAAGTACCGGTTCGGCGCATGGGTGAAGATCATCGGACGCGACGGGGAGAAGCCTGCGCCGAGGATCGTCTTCAGGTGGTTCTCGTGGCAGGACAAGCAGCTGGGCGAGGCCAAGGCCGAGGCCGTCGTGGACAACAATCCTGACGATACCGGCGGCTGGGTGCGCTATGAATGCCTCACGCCCGCCATCCACGGCCCCTACGCCGACATCTTCGCCGAGGTGCCGGAAGGCACGAAGAGCCGCGTCCTCTTCGACGACTTCAACTTCTTCGCGGAGGGCGGCATGCCTGTCGGGCGTCTGATCTCGTCCGCCTACAGGGACGAGGCGGCCTCGGGCAAGATCGGATTCGCCGTCCAGCTGAACATCAACACCGTCCTCAATCCGCTTTCGGGGCTCAAGGCGCGCTTCATCTTCGAGGGGGAGGGCGGCACGTTCACGCTGAAGCCGTGCGCCCTCGCCGAGGACAAGGCGATCGTGCGCGTCGACGTGGCGAAGCTGAGAAAGGGTGCGTCGAAGGTGCGTTTCGAGCTTGACGCGGCAGATGGCAAACAGCTCGGTTGCGCCGAGATCGGTTTCACGCGCAGGGATTCCCTTCCGCGGCGCCGCGTTTCGATCGACGAATACAACCGCACGATCGTGGACGGTCGGCTGTTCTTCCCGCTGGGGATGTTCGCGGGTGGACTTTCGGCGGAGGAGATCGCGGTCTACCGCGAGGGACCGTTCAACTGCATACTCTGCTACAGTCCGAGCAAGAAGGCGATGGATCTCTGCCGCGACGCGGGGATAATGTTCATCGACAACGTGAAGGACTACGTCGCCGGATCGCGCTGGGCGATAAAGGGCTGCGAGACGAAGGAGAAGTCGCACGAGATGCTGCGCCGCCACATCGAAGAGGTGGCTTCCCATCCCGCGCTTCTCGCCTGGTATACGAACGACGAGGCCCCGGAGTCGCTGCTGCCGGCGCTCTACGATTTCAACGAGCTGATCCATTCGCTCGATCCCGACCATCCCACATACACGGTTCTCGACCGTCCCGAGCATGTAAGGACGTTCTCGCACACCTTCGACGTGATCGGCATGGATCCGTATCCCATCGGCAACAACCGGGGCGGCGTGGATATCGCGTACGGCTGGGCGGCCGTGGCGCATGACGCGATGTATGCGTTCCGTCCCATGTGGCACGTGCCGCAGGCCTACAACTGGTACTGGCACGAGGCGCGGCGCAAGATCGCCGCTGGCGACCCCGATCTCCGCTTCCCGACGCGCGAGGAGTTCAGGTCGATGCTGTGGCAGCCGATCGCCGCCGGCGCGAACGGACTCATCCCATACGCCTTCCACGAGATCCGCCGGCATGAGAAGGGCGCCGTGCGTGATGCGATATGGAAGATGGTCTGCGAAGAGATGACGGTGGTGAAGGCTAACTTCGGGGTGCTGCTTTCAAAGCCCGGCCCAGCGGTGAAGGGCTCGTCCGCAGATCTCGTCGTGCGGACGTACAAGGGTGAAGACGGCGTATGGCTTCTCGCATGCAACACTTCGCGCAGGCCGGTCAAGGCGAGGCTTGAGGTGGCGGGCGGCGCGGACGGCGCCTCGTGCGCCATGGGTGGCGGCGTCCGCCGCGCGCCGGACGGCTCGCTCGCCGTAGACATGCCGCCGATGGGCGTCGCGCTCGCGAAGGTTAAATAGCCCGGGATCACTTGGGGGAAACGTGGTGTTTCCGTTCAGGTAGGCCGACCGGTTCCACGTCCGATTCCGATCTGGAGCATTGGCATGAAAGCGAAGACTGTCTTTGCCGCGGCGGTGTTCGCCGCCCTTGCGTGCACGGCGGCCGAATCGCCGCTAGTCCTGTTCGGTGCGCAGAGCGGCCGCCCGACGGAGGCCGATGTCATACGTACGCTGGAGACGGCCAAGGCGGCCGGCTACTCGGACTTCATGGTTTATCCGCGCAGCGGCCTTGAGTACGAGTACATGGGCGAGGAATGGCTGGCGCTGGTTGGACAGTACCTCAGGCACGCCGAGCGCCTTGGTATGAAAATCTGGCTGTACGACGAGTTCAACTTCCCCAGCGGAAGCTGCAAGGGTGCTGTGACCGCCGCCAATCCCGACTTCACATCCACGACCTGCGCACTCTACCGGAGGGGCGACGGAAGCTTCGACTGGCGCTTCTTCCGCGCTTCGCCCACGTCCGGCAACATCTTCGACACGGAGGCGATGGCCCTCTTCGTCAAGCTTACGCATGAAGTGTACGAGAGGCGCTTCAGGCGGTATTTCGGCTCGGTCATAAAGGGAATATTCTGCGACGAGCCCGGGTCTCAGTTCTGGGTGAATGTTGACAGAGGTTCGGTGACGCAGTTCAGATGGTACCGCGGGCTTGAGCGGGACTACAGGGCGGAAACGGGGCGCGATTTCCGCCGCGACGTGGAGGAATACTGCCGCGACAAGACGAAGACCGGCATGTGGGAGGACTACACCGCAGTGATGGGTCACGCGTTTCGTCGTGCGTTCGTCGATCCGATCACGGCCTGGTGCGACAAGATGGGCATCGTCTCGACGGGACACCTGATGGAAGAGGTCTCTCCATATAACGCGGCCGACTGCAATGGGCTCATCCTGCATGCGCTCGATGGATTCTCTTTCCCCGCAATCGATGAGATATACACCAAGACTTCACCGGAGAGCGCCGAGTGGCTCACCCTTGCGACGGCGCAGCACGCCATGGGCAGAAACGCCCGCGGCGGCGGTGCCGAGCTTTTTGCGCTAGGCCCGTGTGATCTGTCGTTCGACAGGATGGGGCAGATGATATGGCTGGTCTCGCTCCACAAGGTCAACACGTATTTCCTCAGCCTGCACCACCAGACGGCGCGCGGGTTTGTGGATAAGCCGCACTACTCGATGTTCTCGTCGCCGTTGCAGCCATGGTTCGGATGCCAGGAAGATTTCCACGACATGGCCCGCCTTGCGTCGTCGTTCGCCCGCAAGCCGTTCCTCTGCGACGTGGCGGTACGCTATCCGCAGCGCAAGGCCGGCATGCAGCGGTGTACACGCGCCATGAAGAATCGCGACATCGCGATTGTCGACCTTCTCCGCGCGCTTGACTCGGCGCAGGTCACATGCGATTTGTACGAGGAGGATGAATTCTGCGACAAGCCCGTTGTCTTCGACTTTGAAGACGGCGAGATCGTGGAACGTCGCAGTGGAGGGCGCATGAAGTCGGGTGACGAGGCGCTCCGGTTCGTGCGCACGCGTTTCCCGGACGCTTGGCATGCGGAGCGCGCAGAGGACGGATCCCCGGCCGACGCGCTTGTCGTGCGGAGGTATGCGGACGGCAGCGCCGCCGTGCTGAATCTTCTGGAGTGCGACCGTTCGCTGGTGTTTGTGCGCAACGGCGTGCGCATCCCGTTCCATCTCCTGGGGCGCGGATTCTGGACGTTTCGCCCTGTCGCCGAACGCTGGAAGGTGTCGCTCGACAGGCCAAACCGCCGCCGTGTGAGGTTTCTTGCGGGTGGAACGGCCGAGATGACGCTGGAGCGAGAGACGGAGGTGCGCTTTGCGACGTGTGTCCTCACAAACGCCATGGCCTCCGTCACGCTTGACGGCCGCCCGCTTGCCGGAACGAAACCGTGCACGTTCCTCGGTTTCGGCTACGATTGCGACTATGCCGAGACGGAGCGCATGCGCCTCGCGTCGGGACGTCACGTTTTCGCGTGCGGGGGGCGAGAGGACAGGGGTCTGTTCCTGCCGGTTCTCTGGATGGAGGGCGATTTCTCCGTGCGCGATCCGGGGATGATACTCCCGCCGGTCCGTGAAGCGCCGTGTGGCCCTTTGGCGTCAATCGGCTATGCGGACTTTTCGGGGATGGTCACGTATACCGCCGAAGTGTCCGTTCCTGCAGACGCGACTTCGCTCGTTCTGGGGACTGGCCGCGCGTATGCATCTGTCTCGCTCGGCGGGAAGGATCTCGGGTCACGGCTGCTTCCGCCATGGGAATGGAGCGTGCCAGAAGATCTTCGTGGGCGGCGGCTCGCACTTTCCGTCAAGATCGCCACCTCGGCGCGTCCAATGTTCGGGCGTGACGCCGATGAGACGCCCGGCGCACTTCCGGCGAACCGTCCTAAATGGGTCGTAACTATCAGTCCGGAACGCGATGTAGGATTGCTGTATGCATATTGGCACTGATGCGGGCTGCATGGGCATGGGGGACAGTCCCCAAGGAATTATGAAAGCGAAGACTGTCTTTGCCGTAGCGGTGTTCGCCGCCCTTGCGTGCACGGCGGCCGAGAATGACGCCAGGTGGGAATACCTTCCGCCGCGCGACGTGGATTCCAAGGCCGCGACGCTCGATTCCCCGATACCGCGCCGCTGGAGCGGACAGAAGGCCGCGCTCGCATTCTCGAAGATATTGCGGACTGCGGATCGCGTGACGCTTTCGTGGGAGGATGCCGCCCCTGCCCGCCAGGCGCCGAAACTGAAGGGCGATCCGCGAAGCCTGTGGAAAGGGCGATTCCCCGACAAGCCCCCCGTCACCGAGCCGCGCCTCTATGCGATGGGGAAGGACGGGCGCCTCTTCCGCGACGCGCTGCCGGCGGCGAGCGAGCTCATGCCGTTCGTAGTGGCGGTGGACGGCAACCCGGAGGACGGCTTTGGCGGATACGTCCTTGCCGCGAAGGGCGGCGGTGAAGGATGGTCTTTCGAAAAGTCTGGCGACACTCTTTCTGTCGCGGGCGTGGAGGTGGCCGCCATCAGATTCGACGGCACGTGGCTCGCGGGACTCCAGACGGTCGCGCGGGCGCGTCCGGATCTCTTCCCGCAGACCGGCGGCATGTCGCCCGACCTCTGGGTGGCGGTCGTATCGGAATGGGTGCAGGACGACCGCAGGTGGAACTGTGCGCCGGAAGGTTGGGACGAATACCTGCGGCGGCGGTTCGCGGCGCGAGAGAGCCTGCTGGCCGATCCAAGGCTCAAGGAGACGCTCGCGAAGGGGATACTCTTCAATACGCGCCGTCCGCCGACGTGGAACCACTGCGTGGCGCAGTATTTTGGCTGGCGGCAGCGTCCGGGGGGAAGCCTGCTCGTGCTGGAGGAGCCTGGCCGTTCGCTCAAGACGCGCGATCTCATCGCGGGGCGCATGCCGCGCGGCAGCTATCTCGAGCCTCGCCTTTCATACGATGTGTCGCATGTCCTTTTTGCATTCGTCGAAACGGAAGGCGCTCTCGATCCGTACTCGATGAAGGTCAACGAGGAGGGGACGGACGACCATTACTACCATCTCTGGACGGTCGGTATCGACGGCACCGGCCTCAGGCAGCTGACACGCGGCGTGTACGAGGATTTCATGCCCGAGTTCCTGCCGGACGGCGACATCGCGTTCATGTCGTCCCGTCGCCGGTCGCAGAGCCGCTGCTTCTGGTACGGCTACTCGAACCGCTGGCAGGCGTACACCATGTTCCGCATGAAGCCCGATGGTTCCGACATCCGCCAGCTCTCCTGGAACGATGTCGCCGAATGGTTCCCCACGATGGCGAACAACGGCGAACTGCTTTTCGCCAGATGGGACTATATCGACCGCGACGCCGTCCGCCACCAGAACCTCTGGAGCATGCGTCCCGACGGAACGAATCCGAAGGCCGTCTGGGGGAACGAGACGCCCAAGCCGCACTGCACGTTCCAGCCGCGCGCCATCCCCGGCTCGCGCAAGATCGCCTGCATCGCGTCCGCCCACCACGCCTGCACGGGCGGACCGATTCTCCTCATCGATCCTTCCGTGGACGAGAACAGCGAGGCCGCCGTCACGCACGTGACGCCCGGGCACTATCCCGAAAACGACATGAAGTGCCCGGCCGAGGATGATTCACCCGAGGCGCACAACGACTGGTATAACTCGCCGCATCCCTACGGCGAGGATCTGTTCCTCGTGTGCTGGAGCCGCGCGCCGCTCCAGTACGAGCCCTCGCGTCCCGCGCCCGGTGATTCCCTGGGACTCTACGTGCTTGCGGCTGACGGCCGGCGCGAGGTACTGTGGCGCGACGGATGCCTTTCGGCATGTTCGCCCCAGCCGCTCGTTCCGCGTCCCGTGCCGCCGAAGCTGGAGTCGCAGCTCGATTCCGCGCTCGCCGCGCGCAGCGAGGGTGAAGTGTTCATCTCAAACGTCTACCGCGGCCTCACGAACGCCGCGCTAGGCTCGCTGGGCGAAGTACGCGTGGTGCAGATATTCCCGCGCACCGCGCCCGACCAGTACCTGCCGAACATGGGGCGCGGGGGACACGAGAACGCGCGTGCCGTGCTCGGCACTGTACCGCTGGAGGAAGACGGCTCCGTCCGCTTCATCGTCCCCGCCGGGAAGCCCATCCTCTTCCAGGTGCTCGACAGGGATGGCTTCACGTGGCGGACGATGCGGTCCACCACTTCGCTCATGCCTGGCGAGCGCGTGTCGTGTGTGGGATGCCACGAGTCGAAGAGGGAGGTCTCCTACGGTTCCGTGCCGGGGGCTATGAGGCGGCAGGCGCGCAGCCTTTCGCCCACGCCGGAGTCAGGCAGGCCCTGGGGATTCGTCGAGAACGTGCAGCCGATATTGGACGCGAAGTGCGTCCGGTGCCACGGCGACGCGAATCCGCCCAAGGGCGTCTCCCTCACGCGCACGCCCGATCCGCGCTTCGGGCGGGAGCCGCATGTGGTGGAGGTTGGCGCGCTGCAGTACTCCGCGCCGTTCACGAAGTCGTATGCGACGCTCTGCTTCACGGACGAGCCCACGGGCTACAGGCCGGGCGCCAAGTACCTCGAAAAGGGGTTCCTCATGTGGAAGGTGCGCATGGGACGGGACAGGCAAGGGCGTCCGGCGCCTATGGTACCTTGCTGGGTGGAGTACAACCAGGTGCAGACGACGCCTGAGGGACCCGGCGTAAATGCGCTGGGGGCCGGCCTCATGGGCAAGCTTTCGCGCGGGAAGCACGGGAAGATGCTTACCACCTCGGAGATGCGCACGTTCGCCACATGGCTCGACCTCAACGCCACATTCTACGGTTGCTACGAAGAGCCGTGCCTTACCCGGCAGCTGAATGGCGAACCTGTCCCCATGCCTGAAAGACAATAGACAAGCTCCTATTGCAACAGAAGGAAGGTAGGGAGAAATCTGACGAGCAAGGAGGGCGGCGATGAGAATGATAGACTTGCCCCACGCAAAAGAAATTTCGGAAGAAGAAGGTTGTATCAAAGTCGGTCGATGGTTGCGCGGTAACGACTATGGTCCTGCTGCTACTTCGGGGTTGCCATCGAAAGGGAATGGGTGGTTTTTCAATCTTTTTTACGAAGAGAATGTACCGTATGTCTGGCGATCGAATGAACGCTGTGCCAAAGCCCGATTGCTGAAAGGGCTTCGTAGTGTCTTGCGTAGGGCGAGAGTGCCGTTTCCGGTGTTGGTCTTCCATGAAAACCATGGAGGATGGAGAGCATTATGCAATCCAACACGATTTCTGGAACTGGAATCGCTAGATGAATTGATGATTCTTCTAGATCGACATGTTTGGAATGTGGGTAAAGAGATCTCTTCTTTTAGGCAATCCGATAATTACAACATGCTATTTGGCGATAACGGGCCGTACATGGTATTTTCCCATGAGAACGAGCTTCTTTTGTTTTCGCGTGGATTGGCGTTGCTTGAATCCTACAGTAGTTTGTTTAGGGTAGTCAAATTGCCCGTACGACCACACGGATGTCAGCAATGAGCGGCTTTTTGAATTGCTTGCCCGCCTTCCACAACAGAAAGATGTTGACTCTCCGGTGCCGAATAAAAAACGTTTCCGAACGGATATGCTTTTGCCCATGGCCCCCAGCGGAAGCGGATGGTGCGGCGTGGGATTAGGCCGAGTGTGTTCACGGGGACAGTCCCCAGGGGTGTTGGTCTCAAACTGGTTTGGTAAGACGTTGGCTCATATCCTCAGTTGTAACTTTTCCGACACGCCGCCGCAGGATTTTGCTATACTATCCATGTCCTTTACAACAGATGGAAGGTAGGCCCAAATTAATGGATAGCATAGAAAGGTAAAGCCAATGTCCTTCCGTCATTTGAATATCGGACCAGGCAACGGGGACTGTCCCCAAATGGCAATGGGGGACTGTCCCCAGGGAATTCGTCCCCAGGGAATTCCGTTTTGTGATGCGGCGGGAGGGGACGAGTGAAAACCAAGTCGATATGCATATGGGCACTTTGCGTGAGCTTTACCTTTGTGATTAGCGGTTCTGTGGCTATTGGTGCGGCATTGGGATTGAAATACGTTTGGTCGTGGTATGTTACGGAGTTGGCCACAGGTCAATTCTTCGCGGCATGCCGGGAAGGACGTTATGAGGATGCGGCCAAGCTGATGGCATCTGTCGACGTGGAAAGACCGTCCGTACAGGCTGCCATAGGCCGGATGTTTGAGATGGGCAACGGCGTTGATCGTAATGACGCCGAGGCCGTGAGATGGTATAGGATGGCCACAGAGAAGGGGAATGCTCGCGCCTTGAACAACCTTGGAACCATGTATTACGACGGTAGGGGAGTGGAGAAGAATCCTGCCGTTGCGGTCGAGCTTTTCATGCGTGCGTCAGAAAGAGGCAATATCCTTGCGCCGCGAAACATAGGAAATGCGTATTACTATGGCGTTGGGGTGGAAAGCAACCATGTAGAAGCGGCAAAATGGTACCGAATGGCAGCGGAGAAGGGGGAAGAAGTCGCCCAGTATGACCTTGGATTAATGTATCTCCACGGACGTGGCGTGGAGAAGGACATCGATGAAGCGATGGAATGGTTTCACCTGTCGGCGCAGAATGGATATGGTGAGGCTATCGGCCGCATAGGGTGGATGTATTTGAATGGTACCGGTGTCAAGAAAGACAACATGGAGGCGTTTCGCTGGATACGTGCGGCGGCAGAAAAAGGCATCGTTTGGGCTCAGGCAAAGTTAGGATGGATGTATGACAAAGGTGTCGGAACAACTAAAGATGAGGCGGAAGCTTTCCAATGGATCCGCCTTGCGGCAGAGAACGGTGATACGTGGGCGCAGCTTCAGATCGGGTGGCGTCATCAATATGGTATCGGGACCGAGACGAACGAGACCGAGGCAGTTCTTTGGTACCAAAAGGCGGCAAAGCAGGGAAGCGATTACGCGAAGAAGGCCTTGAAGCAGCTGGAACGAAAGTAATCGGCAGCTTTTATTGTATGCAAGTGGCAAGTGAGACATGGCAAATCATGCTGAATCAACGATGACGAAGTTGGCGGCACACGCCGAACCATTGGCTGTACTGCTTGAACCGTTAGCCCCATCTGATGTTGTACGTGTTACACAAGATTTGCCGTACATTAAATGTTCCAGCACTAATAATGGCACGGCATTATGCGTTGAATTCCACATGCAAAAAGGGAATTTATGAATAACGCATGTAAGATGCTTGCTGGCGCTGCATGTGCGATTGCCGGTTGCTGCATGGTTTTCATGTATGCGATGCCCGTCTGCAAAATGTTGCAGGGCGAGGCGATTGTGCTTCACAGGACAGGAAGCATGAAAACGGTTGTGTCTGGCCGGACAATGGATTGCCCCTGTTTCGTGGTGCGCAAAGGTTCTTTGCCCGGAAAGTTTGGTAATCTGCATGCATTTCAGCTTGGTACAAATTCAACGACTGCTGTCGTTTGCGCGAAAGGGGATTTGTATTGGCTTGACGGAAACGGCATTGGCATGACGCGTTGCAATCCGATCGGCGACATGTGCTTAATACTCAATCGCTGGTTGATTCTTTCTGAAACTGCGTTGAATCTGACATACAATGTCCAGAACGACATGAAGGGATTGAAAAACGCCGTTGTGCATGTGGTTGATGGACAGAACGAGATTGTCTATAGATGTCGCTTTCATGATGCGGGAGGGCCGAAGGATATCTCATTTCATGTGCCTAGAAAGAGTGAATGGCAACGGGGGACTGTCCTCAAGGAATTCCGTTGATGAGATTGCAGGAGTACGGCAATGAAAAGATTTCGTTCCTGGCTGTCGTTATATTTGTTGATGCTTGTCGGATGCGGTATTGGTGCCGTAACTTCTTCGCCGTCGTGTTCTGTTGGTTTTGGGGATATACTAGCCATCCCGTTGGCGGGTGTCGTCTGTTCGGCGTTTGGGCCGTTCTTTATCATGGTGTTGACATGCTATTTGTTTCGGGTTAGAGGCGGAAGCCCGTTGGCAATATTGTTGCTGCTTTTGAGCATCCCGTTGTATGCCGTGCTGGTGCAACTTGTTCGCATATGGCTCGTGGCTAAGAACAAGCGCGTGAAATGGGGCGTCGGCCTTGTCCTGATGGCGTATTCGGCGTTGTCGGTGATCGCGCTTTCCTATGTGGCGCCACGTATGTGAAGGGGTGGAACTCTGCGCATGTCCTGGACGGAGCCGCGGAGCGCGAGGTTGGCCAAGGCAGGTTCAACCCCTGGGGACAGTCCCCGTGGAACTACTGGGGACAGTCCCTGTGGAACTTCCTAACGTAAACAATCATGTCCATATCGTTCTAGGGATCGGCTTTTACGTGAATTTTGTATTGGCTGCTTACTTTTATGTGCAGGGCATACGGCATTCGCGATGTTGCCGATGCGGTCGTTATGTCCCTGTCCGCAGATATAATATAGGCAGAATACTGACGGGTCAAATGCCTTTGTGTCCTGATTGCAAATTGATTGTCGGAGTTGATTTTGTAGTGAATACGCGAAAGGACGAGGAAATGATGGCGAAGGGGGACAGTCCCCGAGGACATTCGAATTTCAGTTCCATTTCATTTTATATTCGGAATCGTAAATTTTCTATTGTGCCAGTCCTTGTACTGTAGCCGGGAACATATTTCGTTAGGGCCTGTTGGGGGCTTGACGATAGTAATCGAAACTTCATCAGGTTGTCGTCTGCCTATTGGGAACATCACTTCATCAGGTTGTCGTCTGCCTATTGGGAACATCCCGTCTTGATCCCTTATCCAGGTCCCACCATTCACGGAAATGGCAAAATCCTTTAGGAGGATCTTGCGAAATGGCTTTGGGCCTCGTCCTTCAACAGGCATTCGCTTGACAATCCTCGCATTGCCGGCCCCATAGCGCCAAACTCCGGCAAATCCCGGCGCGCTAATTCGGTTTACCCAGTCGATATCGACAAACGGATTGACGAAAATCCCACATAGTGTTGGCAAGCCCAAAGTCACGATGTTGGCATAGAGTACAGCCGCTAAGAAAAATCCTGGCCCTTCGCCTTGTTGATGCCCTGCATAAGACGGTAAAACTCCAATGGCCATGTATTTGTCGTATGCCACTTCCACGACTTTTCCATCATCAACCACGAAATCTCCAACAGCATAAAATTGCACCCAGCAACCTGTTTCGTTGGTCGTTATAAACGGCTCAATGGAATCGAAGGAGATTACCTCTATTCCATCCTTAAAACCAGCCATCTGCGATGCATCTGCCCGGAATTCACCATCCAGTTCAATTGAAAAACACCCACTCAGTCCCGCCACCGCGAGCGCGAGAGATGAGGCTAAGATGATCCGTACGATGGGTTTCATGTTTTTTATTCCTCTCCTGTGTGCCCATTGTAGCTAAAAAACTTCATCAGCGCAGACCTGCCGCTCGACACATACTTCCAGCCCGGCATTTTCCTGTAATTTTGCGTTTCATGGTTCCCAGTATATCATTTATATTTCAAGAGCGCAATCGCAATCATCCAATCTCGGGCTGGACAGTCCCCATGGGTGTTGGTCTCAAACTGGTTTGTCAAGGCGTTGG
>JAFXTB010000024.1 GCA_017525225.1 Kiritimatiellia bacterium | reverse complement strand
GATCGCGACGGCGAAGCGGTTGCTTGCCAATGGTAAGCTAATGTTGAAGGAAATCGCCGAGTGTACCGGTCTCTCGCTTGCGCAGGTCAAGAAGCTTCAGGCATCGATGACGTGAGAAAGGCAGATGTGAAAACCTCATGGTAACCGTACTCCACATACTGTGGGGTGGCAATACCGATCTGCTAAGTAGGGCAGGGATTTGATCGGTGACGGATCGGGATGCCCTTACGATGGGGCAGAGGCATGAGACGGAATAGGCGGATAGCGGATCTGACGATTGAGGGGGAGAGCGTGTCCCTATTGGAGTAAAAATGGTGGAGTAGCACAACGAACCTTGATGAGCAACCATGTTGACGATAGACGAAGTGCGAGAGCATTGCCAGTTTGTCGGCAAGGACATCGTCAGCCTCTTCGAGGATCGTATCGCGCAACTGCATGAAATCTTGGCACGGCTGAACGCGATAACAGTCCAGGTGCCGTAGAAGGAAGGGGAATTCAAGATGGCAAAAGCACGTTACATCTGCACGAAATGTGGGGCGACCATGTGGGCTCCCACGAAGATTTCTGGCATGGGATGTTGGGTAACAATATTGCTGCTTATAGCATTTGTGGCAACGGTTGTTACTTTCTTGTGGGTCGTCTCGTTCCTGATACTTGTGCTTGATGCAATAATCTACTATTGCACCTTGAAGAAGAACTGCTGCCCGAAGTGCAAGGGTGCGGAATGTGTTATCCCGCTAGACACGCCTATGGGGCGCAGATTGCTGCAAGACTTCAATGCCGGCTCGCAATCTACAAGTAGTGGAACGGCTGAACCGGCACAATCCGAGCCCGCCGACAAAGGCAAGGTCGTCTACGACCCGAACACGCATGAGTATGTCCGGAAGTAGACATAAACTTGGGGAGCAACCATGCAGACGATAGGCGAAGCGCTAGAGCATTGCCTAAGCACGCCGGGATAGAAGCATGAAGCGGTTTGGAAACATGTTGTTCATCGTCGCGATGGCGGTTTGCGCCGTCGCGATGGGGCGTACCATACACAGGAGCTTCCGCAACGGCTATCCCGCCGAGTTGAACGTCACGAAGGGCGAAGCAGAACTGGCGCGTCCGCTCAGTCAACGCAGCGTGCGGCTGGGCGGGCCGTCCGAACCGGCGGCAAAGCGCGAGATCGCAGGCGTCGTCACACGCGTCTCGGATGGCGATACGATCTGGGTCACGGATACGCAAAAGGTTCGTTACAAGATTCGGCTGTATGGCATTGAAGCGCCGAAGGCGAAAGCGGCGTTCGGAGGCGAATCTGCCGCTCGGTTGCAGGCACTCGTCGGCGGCAAGGCGGTGCGCGTGACGTATTCCGAGCGCGACCAGTACGGGTGCATTCTGGGCACGGTCTGGCTGGATGGCGCGGAAATCAACCTGCAGATGGTGCGCGAGGGTCTGGCGCGTCAGAGCCGCTACAATAAGGACAGGCGCTACGCCGCCGCCCAGGCCGCCGCGCGCACGCGCCGTGTCGGGGTGTGGTCCGATGTGACGAAGTGAAGATGGAACTGCATCTCTGGCCGCCAATTGGGCGATGACGAAAGGAACATGACAAGAGACAGCAAGGAAAGAAGGGCGTGAAAATGAAAGATGAACAAAAGAAAAACGTTAAAGCTGCATCTCCAGAACCGGACTTCATGTGGGGTGACCTGCTGCATTTCGGTGTGAACATCCAGTGCGACATCCCCGTGGAAAAGTGGGGCAAGTACAAGGGTGAGGACATCAAGCTGATGACCGCCGCCGACCATGTGCGGTTTGACGAGGGTGTGTTCGACCGCCTGACGGACCGCATGGCGGCGAGGGGCATGAACACCATCGTGATCGACCTCGAGGAGGCGCTGCTCTATCCGAGCCACCCGGAACTGGCCGTCAAGGGTACATGGGGCGTCGAACGCTTCCGGCGGAAACTTGCAGATCTGCGCGCCAAGGGCCTGGAGCCGATCCCCAAGCTGAACTTCTCGACGACGCATGACATCTGGCTCAAGGAATACCACCTGATGGTTTCCACGCCGGAATACTACCGGGTCGTGTCTGACGTGATAGCGGACGTGGTATCGGCTTTCGACACGCCGCGCTATTTCCACATAGGCTTCGACGAAGAGACGTTCGGACACATGCGCAAGCACTCCATCGCCATCGTACGCCAGGGCGAACTGTGGTGGCACGACTTCCTGTTCATAGTGAAGGAGGTCGAACGGCGCGGCGTGCGCGCATGGTGCTGGAGCGACAAGATATGGCATGCCAAGGACGAGTTCCTGCGGCGCATGCCGAAGAGCGTCCTGCAGAGCAACTGGTACTACGGCGGGGACTTCACGCTGGGCCTACCGCTCAAGGGCAGGCGCCAATGCAACTTCCCCGACGCATACGTCGCGCTGGAGAAGGCAGGGTTCGACCAGGTGCCGACGGGGTCGAACTGGAGCTGCGACGACAACATGGCGGCGACCGTGGCGTTTGCGAAGGAGCATATCAGCCCGGCTCGGCTGAAGGGATTCCTTGCCGCACCGTGGGTCAAGACGCTTCCGCAGTTCGAGACGCTGCACGAGGAGCAGATCGACCAGGTGGTTGCCGCAAAGAAGAGCTTTGAAGGCAAGTGACCATGAACACGACGGGAGGGGAACGATTCCTAGCGTCAAGCACGGTTGCCTTGTGGGGTGGAGTTTGGTATAATTACCGCGTTCCCATGAACAGGAAAAGGAGTCTGAGGAAATGAAGCATCTCGTTCTTGCGTGCACCGCGCTGGCGCTTTCGGCGGCATTCGCCGAGCCGGAGAGGAAGGTGGGCGTGATAGGCCTGGATACAAGCCATGCCCTGGCCTTCACGAAGCTGATGAACGTGGACAAGGATCCCGGGGTCGTCGGCTTCCGCGTCGTCGCTGCCTACCAGTGGGGGTCCCGGGACATCATCTCCTCCACCAACCGCTATCCCAAGTATGTGCCGCAGATGCAGGAGATGGGCGTGGAGATCGTGCCTTCCATCGCGGATCTGCTGAAGAAGGTAGATGTGGTGCTGCTTGAGACGAACGACGGCCGCGAGCATCTCGCCCAGGCGAAGGAGGTCTTCGCGAGCGGCAAGCCTGTCTTCATCGACAAGCCCCTCGCGCACAACCTCCGGGACGCCATAAAGATCTACGAGGCGGGCAAGGCCGTAGGCGCGAAGTGGTTCTCATCCTCGGCGCTCAGGTTCTCCGAAGTCGCCGTGAAGGCGCGCGCCGGCGAGTATGGCCCCATCCGCGGCGCCGCGCTCATTTCGCCCTCGCCCCTTGAAGAGCAGGGCACCCACAACTTCTACACCTGGTACGGCATCCACGGCTTCGAGCCGCTGGTGGCGATCATGGGCATGGGCGTGGACAAGGTGTCCTGCTTCCGCAACGATTCGGACGACGTCATCATCGCCACGTGGAAGGACGGTCGCATGGGCGAGCTGCGCCTCCAGCGCAAGAGCTGGATATATTCGGGATACGTCCTTCCCGAGAAACCGAAGGACCGCAAGAATCCGCTTGTGATCTTCGGCGGCAACCAGGGCTACCAGCCGCTGCTGAAGGAGATCGTTGAATTCTTCCGCACGGGCGTGGTTCCCGTCCCGAACGAGGAGACGCTGGAGATAATGGCCTTCATGGAGGCGGCCGAGATGTCCGCCAAGCGCGGCGGGGCGCCTGTCACCATCGCCGAGGCCATGGCGGCCTCGCGATAGTTCACCTCTCATTGGACAAGACGCCATGATCGCGAAAACAAGATTCCTGCCTCTGCTGCTCGCCGGGTGTGCCGCCGGGTGGCTCTGGGCCGATGCCGGGACGCACTGGAACGGCGGGCGGACGGTGCCGGTGCACAAGCTCGCGCCTTGCGACGCCAACGGCGACAAGGTGTCGGTGCAGGACCGTCTGCCGGCGCCGATCTCGCAGGTGAAGACCTGCGGGCAGTGCCATGAGGTTGCCGCCATGCGCGGCGGGAGCCATTTCCGCACGGGGCTGGATACGAACGATGCGCCGCCCACCGTCAACTTCGAACCCTGGTTCCTGGTGAACGGCACCAACGGCCCCGTCACGGCGCTGTCGCTCTGCGGGCTGCCCGGAACGAAGTCTCCGGCCGAGATCGGCATGACTGCCTGGCAGTGGACCAAGGCTTTCGGACGCACGTTCCCGGGCGGCGGTATCGGCAGCGACCCGCGCGCCATGGACGAGGTGGGCGGCGAGAAGAGCCGCTGGTTCGTGACAGGGCCGCTCGAGGTGAACTGTCTCGCATGCCACCAGCAGACGGCATACGATTCAAGCGAATGGGCCCGCCAGGTGCTGCGCGAGAACTTCAGGGGCGCGGCCACCGCGGCGTCGGGCTTTGGCGACGTAGGCGGCATGAACGAGCGGCTTGACGACGCCTGGGACCCCTTCATCAGCGAGAACAAGGACGACCATCTCTTCCGCGTGCCGGAGAACGTGAAGTACGACCTTTCGAAGTTCGATTCCCGCGGACGCTGCACGTTCGCGGTGGGCAAGCCGAAGAACGAACGCTGCCTCGCGTGCCACGCCGTGACCGAGAAGGGCATGGCGTCGCACGAGATACAGGGCGACGTGCATCTGCAGCGCGGCATGAAGTGCGTGGACTGCCACCACAACGGCATCGACCATCGCATGAAGACGAAGAGCTGCGCATCGTGCCATCTCGAGCCGAAGGGCGCAGGACCGCGTCCCGTCCATGCCGGCTTCCCGACGGTCCACTTCGAGAAGCTCTCCTGCACGGTGTGCCATTCCGGCGTGACGGCAGGCGGCGGTCTCGCCCAGGTGCGCACGGCCCGTGCCAACCGCATCGGCATCTACGGCCGCGCCCAGTGGGCTACGGACGTGCCGTACATCGTGGAGCCAGTGTTCGCGCGCTGCGGCGACGGGGTGATACGCCCATGCCGCATGGCCTGGACCGCCCCCGGCGCGGATCCGGTATGGTGGCCGTTCGCGCACGATGTCAGGCCCGCCCGCCAGGCTCGCGGCGCAAGGCCCGTCAAGTGCGCGGACTGCCATACCGCGGATTCGAGCTTCTTCTTCGGCAAGATCGTGCCTGTATATCCCGATGGTTCGCGCGGCGAGCCGGTATGCCAGTCTAAGTTCCTCGGGGCGGACAGCATCTACCACCGCTTCTTCGGCATGGTGTTCATGTTCCGTCCGCTCTTCAAGGTTGTGCTATGGACAGTCTTCGGCATCCTCTGTCTCTTCGCGGCGGCGGCCGCCGCAGTTGCGCTCAGGAGGCTCTGCGGGCAGATCGCAGAGGGGACGCTCGACTTCATCTGGGGCGCGTTCCGCTTCGTGTTGGACGCGGTGATGGTCGCCTCCATCGCCTATCTCGCCGTCTCCGGCGTGGTGGGCTGGCTGTGCGGCGGCATGACCTGGTGGTGGATCGTGCTGCACATGGTCGCGGGTGGCGCGCTCGCCGCCTCGCTGGCGCTGCTTGCGTTCTTCCGCCAGCACGTGCGTACGGAGCGCACCCTGCCTGCCGTCGTATGGGCGGTGTGGGTGCTTTTCGCGGCCGGCACGGTGTTCACGGCCGTCATGCCGATGATGACGGTCTTCGGCATGGAGGGGCAGCACTTCCTGCTGTGGAGCCACCGCTGCGTGGCGCTTACGTTCACGGTCCTTTCCGGGCTGCTCTGCCTTGTCACTTTTCTGCGCCGGAAGTGAGCGTTTTCACCCATCGGGCGATGGATACGGAGTTCACCGTGACGTTCGCGGATGTGGACGACGCGACGCTCTGTGCGGCGGCTGCGGCCGCGGCGTTCGCCCGGCTTGACGAGCTGGAGCTCCTTCTGACGCGCTTCAGCGACACGAGCGATGTCGCGGTGATCCGCGCCCTGAAGCCGGGGGCGGTGGCGGTTGTGGCCCGCGAGACGATGGCGGTGCTCACGGCCTCGGCGGAGGTCGCCGCCGCCACGAATGGCGCCTTCGACCCGACCGTGAAGGCGCGCAGCTTCTCGGATCTTGTGCTGGACGTCGATCATCTGCGCGTGGCGGTGAAGCGCGCGCCGGTAGAGTTGGACTTCGGCGGGATAGGCAAGGGGTTTGCGCTGGACGAGATGGCGGCGCTGCTCGGGTCCGAGCAGTTCGGCCTGGGGAACTGGCTGCTGGACGCCGGCACTTCCACCCTGCTGGCGAGCGGCGGCCCCTGGCCGCTAGGCGTGGGCGGCGCATGGAAGGCGCGGACGCGCCTGCCGACGGTCCTGAGGCTTTCATCCGGGGCGCTTTCCGGCAGCGGCTTCGAGATACAGGGCGCGCATATCTTCGATCCGCGCACCGGCGAACCGGCGGCGAGGTGGGCGCAGAGCTGGGCCAGGGCGCGCACGGCGGCCGTGGCGGACGCCCTTTCTACGGCGGCGCTGTCGATGGAGCCGGCGGAACTCAAGGCTGCCGCGGCGACGCTGGATGCCGCCGTTCTCGTGGCAAGGCGGCAGAGACCTGTGATGGACCATTTCCGCGATCCGTTGAAATGGTATGGAAAGCCTTGAAATTTCCCGTCGAATATGGTAAATTTCCGCATGGATAACTGGAGCTTGGAATGACAATTCGCTCATATCTGGAGAAATTTGCGTCTAAGACGCCCCAGGCGACTGCCTTGAAGTACTTCGGTGCGGACAAGGAATGGCACACGCGCACCTGGGCGGAATTTCTTAGTGGCGTCACCCGTGTGGGCGATGCGTACGGCTCGCGGTTCGCCCTCAGACCGCAGCAGGAGAACGTGGCGATCATACTACCGAACTCGCCGGAATGGATGGAGGCGTACCTTGCCCAGTCCGGCGCGGGCGTGGCGGTGGTGCCTATCGACCCCAAGCTGCACAACTCCGAGGTGGAGTACATCCTGAAGGATTCCGGCGCGGTTGTCGTCACCACCGACATGGCGCATCTGGAGATGATGCGGGCGATAGTGCCGAACCTGCCGGCCATGCGGGCCGTTGTCGTGGTGGATGGCGACGGCGCGTCCCATGAATCCATAGGCACCGTGCCCGTGGTGGAGTATGGCAGCCTTGCCGCCGAAAAGCCGGGCTGGTACGCGGAGCATGTGGCCGGGCTGGAGGACGTGGCATCGGTCATATACACGTCCGGCACGACTGGCAGGCCCAAGGGCGCCATGCTCACGCACATGAACTTCATCTCGGACATCCTCGGTGCGCTCGGGGCATTTGGAGAGGAAGTCGACGGGCGGGACTCCTTGCTCGTGGTGCTGCCGCTCTTCCATGCGTTCTCGTTCTGCACCAATTTCGTGCTGGGGCTGGTGCGCGGCATACAGATGTCGTTCATACGTTCGCTCTACACCGTAGGCGAGGACGTGAAGATCCTGCAGCCCTCCATAGTCATGGCGGTGCCGCTGCTGGCGGAGAAGATATTCGATCGCATCGATGCCAAGCTCAAGGCATCGAAGCGGGCGCGCGTGCTCATGAAGCTTGGGCTTGGCCGGCTGGTGTTCAAGAGCGTAAGGAAGGGGCTGGGCGGACATCTGCGGTTCATGATCGTCGGCGGCGCGCCGTGTCCGCGCCACGTCCTTGAAGGCTTCAAGCGCATAGGGGTGACGCTGCTGGAGGGGTATGGCCTCACGGAATGCTCGCCGGTAGTGTCCATCGCCGGGCCGAAGTGCGCCAAGATCGGCACGATAGGCGTGAAGCTCTCGAACATCGAGGTGCGCCTTGCGGATCGCAACGACCAGGGGGTGGGCGAGCTGCAGATCAAGGGGCCCGTAACCATGAAGGGCTACTGGCACAACGACGAGGCTACGAAGGAGGCTTTCGACGGCGAGTGGCTCAAGACGGGCGATCTGGCGTCGATGGACGAATCGGGGATGCTGACGATCCGCGGACGCAAGAAGGCTCTCATCGTGAACAGGGAAGGCAAGAACATCTATCCCGAGGAGGTGGAGGGCGTCATCGCCGGCGATCCGCTTGTCGCCGACTGCGTGGTCGTGGGCTATACCGTGGGCGGGGTTCCGGGCGAGAAGGTAGGGTGCGTCGTCCATCCCGATGAGGACATGCTCAAGGAGCTGGCGCATGGCGGAGCGGTAAACTGGGAGGCGGCGACCAAGCTGGCCATAGCCCATGTGCATGCCCGCTGCGCGGATCTTGCGGACTACAAGCGCGTGCGCAAGATCGTCGTCTCGCACGAACCTCTTGAACGTACCTCCATCCAGAAGGTTCGCCGCGTGGCGTACAAGGGAAAGCTGGATGAGTAGTGCATGCTAGACAACAAGGAGTATGGAAGATGAATGTTTCCAGACGCGATTTCGTTGGAATGGCCGCCGCGGCCGGCTTTGCAGGCTGCCGCTGTGGCGGGTGCGCCTGTGGCGCCATGCCTGAACGGCTTGGCGTGTGCAGCTGGTCGTTCCAGATGCCCCTCGACAAGGTTGCGGCCGAGATGCGGAAGATAGGCCTCAAGCGCATACATCTCGCGCTACAGCCGTTCCTCGAGGGCGATGCGCGGCATGGCGCCGCCGAAGGTGCGGCGGCGCGCAAGCGCGTGGAGGAGCGCCTCGCCTCCGGCGAATGGAAGCTTTCCGCCACCATGCTGTCGTTCTCGTACGAGGACTATTCCACGCTCGAGACGATTCGCAGGACGGGCGGCATAGTGCCTGACGACCGCTGGGAGGCCAACAAGAAGCTCATCCGCGCGGCGGCAAAGCTCTCCGCCGAGCTGAAGTCGCCATATCTCACGCTGCACGCCGGCTTCCTGGATGAATCAAACCAGCAGGCGCTCAGGACGTACATCTCGCGCGTACAGTTCATCGCCGACGCCTGCGGGGAAGTGGGCGTGAAGCTGCTGCTGGAATCCGGCCAGGAGACGGCGGAGGATCTTGTGAAGTTCCTCGGCATGGTGCAGGGCGTAGGGGTCAACTTCGATCCCGCGAACATGATCCTCTACGGGAAGGGCGATCCGGTGAAGGCCGTGCCGCTGCTTGCCCGCTGGATAGGGCATGTGCATGTGAAGGACGCCAGGTTCACGAAGACTCCGGGCACATGGGGCGAAGAGGTCGTATGGGGCGATGGCGCCGTGAATCCTCCGGCGTTCCTCGAGGCGCTGCGTAAAGGCGGATACCGTGGCGCGTTCGCGGTTGAACGCGAGGTGGGCGACTCCGCCGCACGCGCTGCCGACATCGCCACGGCCGCACGTCGCTTCGCCGTACAATTCAAGGATTGACGCCATGAACATCCTAGCATCCAGACGATCCTTCCTGGTCGCCCCCGTGATCGCGGTGGTGTGCCTTGCGCTGCTTGCCATTACGTGGGCGGCGATGGAACCGCATGCGCTGCGCGCGGCGTTCGATGCCGACGGGCACTCCTTCTTCGAGACGCTCACGCTGCCGTTCTATGCGATCATCGTGCCGCTTGTGTGGCTGTGCTGTCCGTTCGCAGGGTCGAAGAAGCGCAAGGCGCTGCTCTGTGCCGGCGTATCGTGCGTGGCGGCGATGGCGGTGGTGAAGGAGCTGGATCTGCATCTGGCGGCCATCACGGCCATGTATCCCGACATCGTCGCCGCGTTCAAGGGCACCCCGTTCAAGATGCGCTTCCTCACGGCCTCCGGCGTGCCGTTCGGCGCCAAGCTGGTGGCGCTCGCGTACTTCGCCCTCTTCTTCGGGGTGTTCGCGGTGATGCTCGCATACTTCTTCGTCAGGCTGGTGAAGGGGTTCTTCAAGCTGCATCCAGTCGCATGGTCGATGTGCTTCTTCGGTGCCTCTGGCGTGATGGTCGCGGTGTGCGACCGTCTGCCGGCCTG
This sequence comes from Kiritimatiellia bacterium, assembly GCA_017525225.1. Lineage (GTDB taxonomy): Bacteria > Verrucomicrobiota > Kiritimatiellia > RFP12 > UBA1067 > RGIG6720. The sequence continues at coordinate 27,065 of JAFXTB010000024.1, read as the reverse complement.
GTACCGCCATGCGCACGGCCTCGCGAAGGAGGCCGTGGTTGGCGGACCGTTCGGCTCCTTCTGCACGGCCTTCGAGGAAGGCGGCGAGATGATGATCGCGATATTCGCGATCCTTGCGATACTGCAGGCCCACGCCATCTACGCGCCGGACCGTCCGCATCCCGGCTTTGACGAGCTCTGATCCGAAAGCAAGGGCGATGTTGAATATGGTCCAAGGCGGCATTGCGGCTGCAATCGCGTTGGTGGGACTGGCCGCATGCGGTGCCGTCGAGACCATCAATGTCTCCGACGGCAAGGAGCTGGTGGCGGCAGTGGGGAAGATCCTTGACATCCGCAAGGCGAATCGCGATACGCCCGTGGAGGTGGTGCTTGCCGCCGGGGACTACGAGCTTCCGTTGTCGTTAGGCCTGTACGAAGGGAAGACGTTCATCAGCTCCAGCACCGCCCCCGTGGTCTTCCGCGCCGCTCCGGGCGCGAGGCCCCGACTCTGCGGCGGCAGGGTGGTGAAGAGGTGGAGGCGCACATCCTTCAACGGGCGCGACGATGTATGGGTGGCGGATGTCTCCGCGTTCAGGCTGAGGGAGCAGCTGTCGCTGTTCTTCCACGATGGCAGGTCCATGACGCTCTGCAGGCGCCCGAACGCCGATCCCCGCCATCCATATTCCGGCGGATGGTCGTACGTGCGCGGGAAGGCGGTCTCCATGTACAAGCCGATAGAGGGCGAACGTGAGGACGAGATTGCCGTCAAGCCGGAGGACTGGGTAGAACGCTCGCACGTCGCCGAGGGTCGCGTCAACATATTTCCGCGCTTCAACTGGTGGAACAGCATCGAGCGCATCGCGTCGTACGACCCCGCCAGCAGCACGTTGAAGCTCGCAAAGGGCATACGCAAGGGCTATGCGCCGCGCCCGTGCGATCGCTACTGCCTCATGGGCTATCGGGAGGATCTCGACAGCCCTGGGGAATGGTACCACGACGTCGAGGGCGGCAAGATCTATTTCATAACGCCGGACGGCTCCGATCCCAACGCGAAGAGGACGGCGATCCTCACCAATGGAAGTCCTATGATGCGCCTCCAATGCGTGACCAACGTGGTTGTGAAGGGACTCGAGATGTGCGAGGCGGCGGCGGCGGTCCTGGCCGATGGCGCGGACCGCTGCGAGGTGGTGGCGTGCGCGATCCACGACATGGGCTTCAACGCTGGCAGCGCCGTGACGTTCAGCGGTACGTGTTGCGCGGTACGCGACTGCGATGTGTGGAATACGGGCTCGTACGGCATCACCGTGAACGGTGGAAGGAGCGCATACACCCCCGACATGCGCGACCTCAACGTGGTAGAGAACAACTACATCCACCATACCGGGTTGATGAACAGGCATGGGTTCGGGGTGCAGGTCAGAGGGCAGGGCTCGCGGGTGTCGCGCAATCTCATACACGACATGCCGCGGGGCGGCATCTTTTATTCTGGGCGCTTCCTCACCATCGACCGCAACCGCATCCGCCATGTGAACCTGGAGATGGAGGATACGGCTGCCATCTACGGCGGCGGATACGTGAACAACACAGGCACGCATATCACCGGCAACTGGGTGAGCCATTCCATCGGCTTCAGCCGCGACAAGGAGGGCGAGTACGCGTTCCGCAAGACATTCGCCTGGGGCATCTATCTGGACGACTGCTCCGGCGGCGCCACGGTGTCGGGCAACCTGGTGGATCATTGCAACGGCGGGGCTATGCACATGCACTGCGCACGCTTCAACGTCGTATCGAACAATGTGTTCGTCTCAAACGGCGGCGAATCCTCGATGCCGCGCCAGTTCTCGATACGCGGCTGGAGATCTACGGACACCGGCATGCTGAAGAACTACCTTCTCACGGCTGCGCAGCGCCAGTACGAGGAGCTCATCGCCGCCTCGCCGGACTGGACGAACTTCCCGGCGCTCGCGCACGCGCCGAAGAACCCCGACGCCCCCGGCGGCCTTCTGATGCAGGGCAACCGCATCGTGAACAACATCTGGTACTATCCGGACCAGCCGCAATCACTCCTTTACGGCCCCGCCAACTACAATGCCAGCAACAACGTGTTCGATGCGAACATCGCATGGGGCGGCCCGGGCGGACCGAAGCTGCGCCATGAGTACAGGAACATGACCCTGGACATGTGGCGTGCGCGTGGACAGGATCGATCCTCCGTGTTCGCCGATCCGCTTTTCAAGGATCCCGCGCATGGCGACTGGTCGTTCCGCGAAGGCTCGCCCGCAATCGCTCTGGGCATAGCGCCCATCCATCCCGAACAGGCGGGGCTCTACGTCAACGAGAACCGCAAGACGCTTCCCGTCGAGGCGGAGGGTGTGCGCGAGCATCCCGAGTGGCTCCAGGCGTCCGACCCGCCGCCGGGCCGTGGCATTTGACCCCCATGCGCGATTATGGTACAATTGGAATTGAACAAGAGAAGAAAAAGGAAACGATGATATGAAACCAGTCCATCGGCACGTGTTCACCTCGGAATCTGTCTCGGAAGGCCATCCCGACAAGGTCGCCGACCAGATATCGGACGCGATCCTCGACGCCTGCCTCGCGCTCGATGCGCGTTCGCATGTCGGCTGCGAGACGATGTGCGGACCGAACCTCGTGGTGAACATGGGTGAGATAGCCTGCCGCGGCTTCGAGACGATCAACACGCAGCAGCTGGCGCGCGAAGTCGTCAAGGACATCGGGTACGACCGCGCGGAGGAGCAGTTCAGCTGGGATACGTTCAACTATCTCTCCGCGCTGCACGGGCAGAGTCCAGACATCGCGCTGGGGGTGAACCGCAGCAAGGCCGAGCGCCAGGGCGCAGGCGACCAAGGCATGATGTTCGGCTTCGCTTCCAACGAGACAAAGTCGCTGATGCCCGCGCCGATCGTCTATTCCCACGAGCTGCTGCGCCATTTCACGAAGCTCCGCAAGACAGGCAAGCTGAAGTATCTGCGTCCAGATTCCAAGTGCCAGCTCTCGGTTGCGTACGAGGATGGACGGCCGGTGTCGCTGGAGACGGTGGTCGTGTCGCACCAGACCACCGAGGACGGCGCATGCCGCCGCTGCTACGCGGAGATCGAGGAGACGGCACGCGCATACCTCGTCAAGACCGGTCTGCTCACGCCTCGCACGCGCTTCTACATCAACCCCACCGGCAAGTTCGTCGTGGGCGGGCCATCCGGCGACTCGGGCCTCACCGGGCGCAAGATCATCGTAGACACCTACGGCGGCATGGCGGCGCACGGCGGAGGGGCGTTCTCCGGCAAGGATCCGTCCAAGGTGGACCGCAGCGCGGCGTACTACGCCCGCTATGCCGCAAAGAACATAGTCGCCGCCGGTCTCGCCGACCGCTGCGAGATACAGGTGGCCTACGCCATCGGCGTGGATCGTCCCGTCTCGATCTGCGTCAAGACGTTCGGAACCAGCCACGGCGTGGACAACGCCCGCATCGAGAAGGTGCTGCTGTCCGGAAAGGTGTTCGACTTCCGTCCATACGCCCTCATCGAGGATCTCGGCCTTACCAGGCCCAAGGGCTGGTGCTACCGCGACACTGCGGCATACGGCCACTTCGGTCGTACCGGATTCCCATGGGAAAGGACCGACCGCGTAGCGGCTCTCAAGTCGGCCATATAGAGGAGGCGTTTCGGCCCGGGCCGTGAAGCTGTCATTCGTCATACCCACGCTCAATTCCGGGCGGACGCTCGGCGCATGCCTCGAGGCAATCGCCGCCCAGACGGTCCCGCGCCAGGACTATGAGATAGTGATTGCAGATGCCGGCTCCACGGACGACACGCTGGACATCGCCCGCGCTGCCGGCGTGGACGTGGTCTGCGCCAACCCGCTCAGGACGGGCGAGGCTGGCAAGGCGGCAGGCATAGCCGTTGCGCACGGCGAGCTGATTGCGCTTGTGGATTCGGACAACATCCTGCCTGATCCCGGCTGGCTGCAGCGAATGCTCGCGCCCTTCGAAGATCCCGAGGTCGTCGCTTCAGAGCCAATCGAGTATACCGCGCGACCGGAGGATCCCGCGCTCGTACGCTACTTCGCCCTCCTGGGCATGAACGATCCGCTGTGCCTCTTCACGCGCAACTACGACAGGATCTCCGCCGTCACCGGACGCTGGACGGGACTGGATGTGCCGACCGAGGACCGTGGCGACTGGCTCAGGCTGCGCCTCGCGGCGGATGCCCTGCCGACCATCGGCGCCAATGGGTTCGTGTTCCGCCGTACGCTCCTTGAAGGGACGAACTGGCAGCCCTACCTGTTCGACATCGACATACTCTACGAGCGCATCTGCCGCGATGGAAGCGTTACGGTGGCAAAGGTCAAGACGGGCATAGTGCACCTCTACTGCTCGCGGCTCGCCGATTTCGCGCGCAAGCAGCGCCGCCGCATACGCGATTTCCTGTTCTTCGCGCAGGAGAAGCGCCGTTCCTACCCCTGGAACCGCCAGCGCCGGACGGGGATAGTGCTCTTCTGCCTTGCAACCGTCACGGTGCTGCCGCTGGCCTTGCAGGCTCTTGCGGGCTTTATCCGCCGCCACGACGCCGCCTGGCTATACCATGTGCCGGTATGCTGGATCACGCTGTGGATCTATGGATGCGGCGCTCTCGCCAAGCTTTTCGGACGCCGCCAGGCGCCGGTGGACCGTTCTCGATGGCAGCGGCCGGAAGGTGCCGCCAGCTGATTTCCTCTTGGAGCCAACGACATGCGGTATGCGATCATATCTGACATCCACGCGAACCCATCGGCCCTCGCCCTTGCGCTGGCCGATGCGCGACAGCATGATGTGGAAAGCATAGTGTGCCTGGGGGATGTGGTGGGGTATGGTCCAGACCCCGCCGGAGCGGTTGAACTCTGCCGTTCTTCCTGCGATGTGACGCTCATGGGTAACCACGATGCCGCCGTGGCCGGCGTCATCAGGACGGACAACTTCATCCCGTTCGCGAAGAAAGGCGTAAAAAGACATGCCGCCGAGCTGGGCGAGGAGGACAAGGCCTGGTTACGCGGGCTGCAGTATCTGTACAAGGGTCCAGATTTCGCATGCGTCCATGGCACACCGTTCAAACCGGAATGCTTCTTCTACATGCACGACCCGCAGCAGGTCATGCTGACGCTCGAATACCTCATCAATGAAGGCATCCATCTGATATTCGTGGGCCATACACACCATGCATGCAGCTATATGATGGCTTCTTCTGGACATTTCAAGATCGATGGACCGAAAGTCGATCTTACGCTCGCTCCAGACAACCTCTACATCGTAAACGCTGGTTCGGTGGGATATCCGCGCGCCGATCACGATATAACATACGTCCTCTACGATTCCGAGGCACGTACCGTGAAATTCCGCCACCTACCGTTTGACTTCAAGGCATACGCAGAGAGCCTGACCGCAAAGGAGATTGCTTTGCCCCTCTGGCTGTCCGACCTGCTCTAGACGGAAGCAAATCTTTCAAATTTCTAGAGAATACCCCCTGTCATGACAAGTACACGGGTTCTATGGCCCTGGTTGTAACAAAAGATATAAAAATGTCGCAAATGCCCCTTGACAGATGCGACAAAATATCGTAAAATGTCGCACGTTGTTTCCCCTTGAAAGGAAAAGGAATACGTGCAATGAAAAAATCGGTAGTTTTTTCAGGTATGGTTCTTTCGGCTTTAGCCGTGCATGCGGCGGGCTTTGGGCTTTATGAGATGTCGGCCAAGTCAATGATGACTGGTGGCCACAGCGTAGGGCGGGCGGAGGATGCCTCCGCCGTCTACTACAATCCGGCGACGATTTCGGGTTTGACTGGCACATGGGTGACGGTCGGCATAACGGCGATCAATCCGCCGTTGGATACACGGGTCAATGGCGTGGGCACGCACAAGATGAATCCTGGGTGGTTTCCGGATCCCCATGCGTTCATAACGCAAGAGCTGCCGTGGGGGTTCACGGCTGGTCTCGGGTTCTATGCCGACTATGGCCTTGGCTCTCACTACGACAACAGCTGGCCTTTGGCGTTCAATAGCGTGGAAACGTTGGTCGAGGGGTACTGCGTCAGCCCCACGCTTTCCTACAAGATAACGGACAGCTGGTCGGTCGCGGGTGGACTTCGCTTCGAGCGTCTGAACTTCCACCAGCGGCGCATCTACCGTTTCGACGAGCTGGCGCACTATGCATACGGCTACAATTCGCTCGGCACGATGCGGCTGAAGATCAACGGCAACAATGATTTCGACATGGGCTATCTTCTGGGCACTGCGTACGAGGTGACGGAGGATTTCTCCGTCGGCGCCGTGTGGAGGTCACGCATCAGGTGCGATGTGGAGGGCAATGCCACGGCATCCGGCAACACCGCGTATTCCGCCACGATGGCCGCCGCCAGCACGAAGGATGTCGGCGACAAGGTCGATCTGCCGATGTCCGCGACGGTTGGCTTCAACTGGGACCGTGCCATGTGGCTGGAGAGGCTGCACCTGAGTTCATCGGTCACCTGGACGGAATGGTCCACCATCGACACGCTCGACCTTGGTCTTTCCGAGGCGATGAACCTTGGTTGGCACAACGCCTATCGCACGGGCCTCGGCCTTGCATACGATCTTACGGATTGGTGGACGCCTGGGCTTGGGTATGTGTACGACTGGGATCCGACGAAGGAGAAGCGTCCCAACACGATGCTGCCTGCCGGCGACCGCCACAATGTCTATGTCGGGTCAACCTTCCACATTACCGACCGGCTGGAGTTCACACTCGCCGGCGGCATCGTGATCATGGAGTCCAAGACCGCCTGGTTCGACAATCCCGTCACCGGCGAGGAGGACGCCTTCAAGTTCCAGTCGCGCAATTCGCACACCTATCTTGCCTCCGCCACCCTGACTTACCATTTCTAATCTAAGGCGCCCGCGCCAATCGCAGGATTGACACGGGCGCTGGGGGTTAGAGCATGTACATCCGACGGTTCCGTCAGAACGCCTCGGCGGCGTCGCTGACCTTCTTGCCGCGCCGAGCCGCGGCGTTCTTGCGGGCTTCGTCGCGCAGCTGTTCCTGCTCATCGGCCGCAAGGCGCAGCACGTTCTCGTCGCCGGCCTCGATCACCGTCTCGTACGTGTCGTTCGCGCCTGCGAGGCACACGGTCACGTAGCGGTCGGGCGATATGTTGAAGGCGTAGTAGGGCCGCCAGACGCTGCGGAGCATGGCCCATGTCTGGTAGCGCTTCTCCAGCGCCTCGATGAGGTAGTGGCGCCGCCAGCTGCTGCCTGGCTCGACCGCGTTCTTCGCGCACGCGAACACCTTTGCGACCTTGTGGGTCTTGGGGGTCAGGTACACGTAGTAGTCGTCGAATCCGGCGAGGGGTTTCTTCGGGGTGAACGAAGCGCACAGCAGCGAGGGCTCGTATGCGTCGCACACCTTGTTCGTCGTCTCGAAGACAGCGCCGAACTTCAGGCCTAGGAACGAATCCGTGGAAGTCGCCGCGGGCTCCTTGCCGCCCTTGGAGGCGGTTTTCGGGGCGGGCATCTTCCAGCCGGTGTCGCCTACGTTGTAGCTTTGCGCGTATTCGCTCGTGCTGGTCTCCAGGATGTTGCCCTGGGCGTCCATGTTGGTGCGGGTCTCGCGGCGGTGTTCCGTCACGAGATTCCCGTTCGTCGTCACCGAGCTCTCGGTGAACGTGCGCGAGACGCATCCGTTCTCGTTGGTCGTCAGCTGTGTCGCCGACGTCTTCGAGGTCGTATCGTTCGCCTCGCCGGCATTTGCCGGTCCGCAGCCTGCGAGCAGTGCCGCCGTGACCGCGATGGCCCCAAGGCCGATGTTCTTCTTGTTCATGTGTATCATTCCTTTCCTTTGCTTGTTTGTTTTTGTTCCAAGGGCATTGAAATGGTGAAACGGCATCCGCCGCCAGCCACGTCGGAGAGCGCCGCCTCGCCGCCATGCAGCATGGCGATGTGCTTGACGATCGCCAGCCCCAGCCCGGTGCCGCCCTGCTCGCGGCTGCGCGCCTTGTCCACCCGATAGAAGCGTTCGAAGATGTGGTCGCGGTGTTCGGGCGGTATGCCGACACCGTGGTCCTCCACGGCGATGACGGCGCGATCGCCTTCGCCATGCAGTGAGATGGACACTTCGTTGGATCCGCTGTAGCGCACCGCGTTCTCCACGAGGTTCTCGATGGCCTGCCCCACAAGCTGCGCGTCGCAGACGCATTGCATGGGCGCGTTCGCCTCGATCTTCAGCGCGATGCCGGCCGCGTCGGCCCGTGGCTTCATCCTGCCCGCCGCCTCGCGCACGATGTCGTCGAGGGCGGCCGGCGCGAATTCGTGCGGCGTCTCCGCCGGGCTCTGCTCTATCTGCGCCAGCGAAAGAACATCGCCCACCAGGTTGTTCAGGCGCGAGGATTCCTTGCGGATCATGTCCAGGAGCGTACGCCGTTCCTCCGCATCCTGCCTCGCGTCGCGCTCGCCTTCCTGAAGCAGATCAACTGCGGCGAGGATACCGGTAAGAGGCGTCTTTATCTCATGGGTCACGTCCGACACGAACTGGCGGCGGAACTCCTCCGCCCTGTGCAGTTCGGCGAGCTTGCGAGCCTGGATGTCGCGTTCGCGCGCCAGGGCGCGGTTTCTGGCGAGGAGTCGGTCCATGAAGAGGAACAGCAGCAGGATGCCGCACGCGCCCACAAGCCCTGCCAGCAGGATCGTGGTACGCGTCCTCTCGACGGGGGCGAACACGCGTGCCTGCGGGATGGCCAGGCGCACGAAGCCGCGATCCACGGCGCGGGCGCAGTAGAGGCTGTCCTCGCCGGTAGTCTCGGACTTGCGGAAGGCTATCCCCATGCCGTTGCGGCGGGCCTCGGCCACCTCCGGGCGCCGCCCGTGGTCGCCGCATGCCGGGGTGAGAGTATCGAAGATCATCCCGCCCGGAATGCTGAGGACTGTCAGCCGCACGCCGGCGGCGCGGCACTCGTCGCCGAAAAGCCTGATGCGGCGGAAGTCGCCTGTGGCCAGCGGCTCGGCCAGCGCCTCGGTGGCGAGTTCCGTGCGTGCGGCCAGATCGCGCGCAGCCCATTCGCCGATCGTGGCGCGGAAGGCCTTTGTCTCGGCGACGAGCGCATAGACAACGGCCGCGAGCCCCACGCCTGCGGCAAGGCACGGCAGAAGGCCCATGCGGATCGTGCCGCATGTCCTTTCTCTACGCTCTTCTGCCGCTGTCATTTCCATCCTGTACCTTCCTTTTTTTCCGTCGGCCGGACCGCCAGCATCCGCTGGTTCCCCGATCGAACGCCTGTATTGTATCGCATTTATGTTAACGGCATGTTAAAGAAAGCAAGGAAAGCGGACGGATTTTATGGTATAATCTTTTGCGTCCGGACGGAGGTGTCCGGCGCCAGTTCTCGGTCAAAGGAGAAAATCGATGAAAAAGGTCGCAATCGTAGGTTTCGGCTTCATGGGCCGGACGCACTACGGCAGCTGGAAGAAGCTGAAGGGGGCGAAGGTGGTCGCGATATGCGACTCGAATCTCGCCCAGCTCAGGAACAAGGTGAAGGGCAACCATGATACGGCCGACGATTCGACGGACTTCACGGGCATCGCGATCTACGAGGATTTCGCGAAGATGCTGGCCGAATGCCCATGTGACATCGTGGATGTGACGCTGCCCACGCCGCTCCATCCCGTGATGGTGAAGGCGGCGCTTGCCGCGGGCAAGGACGTCCTTTCCGAGAAGCCGATGGCCGTGGACACGAAGACATGCGATGCGATGCTGGCCTGTTCGCGCAAGGCGAAGGGGAAGCTGATGATCGCGCAATGCCTCAGGTTCTCCGAGATGCATGCGTACGTGAAGAACCTCATCGACAGCGGCAGGTGCGGCAAGGTGATCTCGGCGGACTTCACGCGCGTGTCGATGACGCCTGGCTGGGGCGCGCAGGGTGGTAAGTCGTGGTTTCTGGACGAGGCGAAGTCCGGCGGAGTGGCGCTTGACCTCCACATCCACGACGCCGACCTGGTGAACTGGTGGTTCGGCCGTCCGGACGCAGTGTCAAGCCGCGCCCATCGTCGAGCCGATGGCGTGATGGACCACATCGCAACCTCGTACATCTATCCCGACAAGGTCGTCAGCGCCGTGGGCAACTGGGGCGCCGTGCAGCCGTTCGTTTTCGAGGCATCGTTCCGCGTCATGTTCGAGAAGGCGGTGGTAGTCTGCGATACGCGCCGCTCGCCAACGTTCATGGTGTATCCCGAGAAGGGCAAGCCGTTCACGCCCAGGTTCAGGAGCGATGATCCATATCTCAACGAGATCAAGGCGTTTCTTGCCTGGACGACAGGCCGGACGCCGAAATGCCCGTTCCCGGCCAGCGAGGCGCGCGATTCGGTCGCGCTTGTCGATGCCGAGAAGAAGAGCGCCAACACAGGAAAGGTGGTAAGAACATGAAGAACATATCCGTATGCAGCTGGAGCTACCGCAGGTCGATAGGCGACATCGCCGCCGAGATGCGCAAGATCGGGGTCGACCACATCCAGCTCGCCCTCACGCCGTTCATAGACCCCAAGGCTGTAGTGCCTGGCGCGGCCGGCGAGACGTCCGGCTCGTCGGCGCCGGTGGATCCGATCGACGTGCAGCGGCGGCAGGTGGAGGAGCTGCTTGCCTCCGGCGAATGGACGCTGTGCTCGTCCATGTTCAACTCCGCGTACGAGGACTACACCACGCCGGCGACGATCCGCCGTACAGGCGGCATCATGCCCGACGAGCACTGGCCGGAGAACAAGGAGCTGATCGTTAAGGCCGCCCGGCTTTCGGCGGAATGGAAGGCTCCGTACTTCATGCTGCACGCCGGGTTCATGGACGAGACCGACCCGCGCGCCTACGCCACTTTCACCGACCGCGTGAAGTTCATCCGCGACACCTGCGGCGAGAACGGCGTGGAGCTGATCCTCGAGACGGGCCAGGAGCGTCCAGAGCATCTGGCCGAGTTCCTCAGCAGGAACGAGGGCATATACGTCAACCTCGACCCGGCGAACATCATCCTCTACGACATGGGCGAGGCTGTTCCCGCCGTGAAGACGCTCGCGCCGTGGATCCGCCATCTGCACATCAAGGACGGCATCCATCCGCGCAATCCCGGCGAGTGGGGCGAGGAAGTGCCGTGGGGCGAGGGGCAGGTCGATGCGTCCGCGTTCCTGAAGGCCGTGGACGAGATCGGCTTCACCGGATACGGCGCCGTGGAGCGCGAGGCCGGCAACGACCGCGCGGGCGACATCGCCAAGGCCGTGGAACGCCTGCGCGCCGAGGCCGGCAGGTAGCCGCGGGAGGATCCAGATGAAAGACTACGTCTACAAGACTTCTGGCGTCTGCGCAAAGTCGGTGGCATTCTCTATCGAGGACGGCAAGCTGCACAACGTCCGCTTCACCGGCGGCTGCCCGGGGAACACCGCGGCGATAGGCAAGCTGCTGGAAGGCGCGGACGCGAAGTCCACGATGGAGCTTCTGCGCGGGAACGACTGCGGTGGGCGCGGTACATCCTGCGCCGACCAGCTCTCGCGCGGTATCGAGAAGGCGCTTGCCGAAGGCAACATAGTGGTCTAGGCCGGCCTTCGTTACATCTGGGCGGTGTCGACGCTGTAGACATCGTCCACGCTGGCCATGCCGATGATCTCCAGCATCGCGTTGCCGTCGTCGCCGAGGGCGGCGATCTGCTGGGCGCGTTCGTGCCCGTAGAGCCAGGCGCCGCCGGCCAGCATGAGGGCGAGACCGGCTGCGGCGGCCGCGGTCCACCAGAGTCTGCGAGGCCGTGTGGGACGGATCGCCGCCCTGATGCGCGCGTCGATGGCTGGCGGGGTATCCTCCGCCAGAGCGTCCTTGATATGATTGAAGAGTTTTTCTTCCATGTTCAGGCCCTTTCCCTTGCCACCATCCTCTTCAGCTTCGCCACGGCGTTGTGCATTCGCGCAAGCACCGTGCCGAGCGGCAGGTGCAGCAGCTCGGCGATCTCACGGAACTCCAGCTCGGCGTTAACGCGCAGCAGCACCACCTCCCTGAGGGTGGCGGACAGGCTGGCGACGGCCGAGCCTACGCGTTCGCGCCGTTCGGCGGCGTCCATGCCGTCCAGGGCATGCACAGCCGCCGAATCGGGGATGGAATCCACGAACGATGCGCCATCCTCCTCGCCGTCCACTGGTGCATCGAGCGAAAGCGCGGGCTTCTTCCTGCGGGCGTGGTCTGCGGCATGGTTGCGCACTATGCGCCAGAGCCATGCGTTGAAGCTGCCGGGTTTATATGAAGGGGCACCCCTTATGACGCGCAGCCACACCTCCTGGTAGAGGTCTTCCGCCTCGGCGCGGTCCTCGGCATGGCGCACAAGCCAGCCGAATACGGCCCTGCGGTGGCGGTCGAAGAGTGCCTCCATCGCGGCGGTGTCGCCGGCGATGAAGGCACGCATCAGTTCGTCGTCGCTGCGTGTAGAGGAATCCTTCACCAGTGGTCACTCCACGTTCTGGCGCTTGGCCTTTCTGCCCTTGCGGCCGCGCTTTTCGCCGCCGGCATCCTCGTCTTCGCCTTCCATGGCCTGCTTGCGGCCGCGCTTCTGGCCATCTCCATCGCCTTCTGCCGCGTGCTTGCGGCCACGCTTCGGGGTATCGCCATCGCCGCGTACTCCGCGCTTGGAGCCTTCACCTTCGCCCTCGCCGCGGCGCATGCGCCATCTCTCGCGGCCGCGTTCAAGGATCACGGACTTGGCCTTTTCAAGCTGTTCGGGGGAGAGGTTGTCGCGCAGTACGATGATCGCCTTCACGGAGATGCGGCCCTGCTCGGCACGGAGCTTCGCCACTTCGGAGATCTTGTCCATCACCGGTTTGGGGTCGCTCTGCTTGTCTTCGAAGAGGCCGCGCGTCAGCTCCGCCTGCTCGCGGGAGATGTCGCGGATCTTCTTCTCTATGGCGTCGCCTTTCTCCCTGAGCGGCACGATTCCGGCGAGGATCGCCTCCCTCACCGCCTCGTCCGTGACGCCGATCTTCTCCAGGGTCGTCTTGCTGGAGAGCATCCGGGCCACCCAGGGGCCGGCCTGGTTCATGTGTGGCGCGCCGCCGCGCGGCTGGGCGGATCCGCCCTGCGCGAAGGCGCATGTCGCCGCGAGCGCGGCCGCTGCCAATATCGTAGTCTTCATAGCTTTTCCTCTTGTTTTAGGTTCTTCGCCCTCCGTCATGGATGGCGTTCATGTGCATGTAAACGCATGGCGGTGAAAAATATTGTATCAAAAATGAAATGGTTGTGAAACTGCTTGTCTAGACGGGTGCGATATAGTATAATCAGAGGCAGTTGTTTTCAATGTCGCCTTGCGGCGTATGTGAAAGGAATGCCATGATCAGACAATCGTCCTTGATGCATCCAGGATGGCGTGTGCCATGCATGATGGCCGCCATCTGCCTTTCCCTTGCCATTGGCGCGAATGATCTGGTGTGGACCGGTGCCAGCAGCGACAACTGGCGGGATGCCGGAAACTGGGTCATCGCCGGCACCACGACGGCGGCCACGTACGCGGATGGCGACAACGTGCGCATCGACGACACGTCCTCTACGGCCACCATCATCCTTGATGCGCAGGTGACGCCGGGGAACGTCGTGTTCGACATCACGCGCGACGTCACGATAAAGCAGACGACCGATGCCGCCGGATTCGGCTCTGCAACCGCCTCCATCGACAAGTACGGCATCGGAACGCTCACGTTCCAGTCCGGCACGGCATGGTCAAAGACCGCCGGCAACCTCAACAAATGCGACATCAGGATATTCGGCGGCACGGTCGTATCCGGGTATCGGGCCGTGTACAACACGTTCGGCGATTCGAAGGAGCCTTTCTGGGTGAGGATATACGATGGTGGCAAGCTGTGGTTGCGCCACCACTGCTCGACGGGCATATCGACGGATTCGGCGGATAGCAACGTCACCGGAAACATGAACGTCCATGTGGTTACGGGCGGCGTGCTTCTGGCGTACAGCGACATCGATTCCACGCTGAACAACGTAGGGTGGCTCCTGCTTGATGGCGGTACGCTGCGTATTGGCGGAGGCGCTTTCGGCGGCCTGGGGCCTCTGGAGGTCCGTCGCGGCATACGTTTTCGCGGCGCTCCATCGTATGAGATCGGGGTCGACACCACGCTTCCCTCCTACAACTCGAACTACGGCATGCTGCTGCGTCCGCACGCGGACAAGGCCGCTGTCGGCGACAGGTTGATAGAGTTCGATGTGCCTGACCTTTCGGGCGGCGAGGGGCGCGACGTCACATGGGCAGTGCCGCTACGCCGTCAGACAGCTTACGCGCAGACCTCAAACGTGGGCATCCTGAAGACTGGTGCCGGGCATCTCGCCTTTGCCACCAGCATGTCCAGCAGCTCCTCCTGCATGGATGGCGACATCAAGGTGATGGAGGGAGTGTTCGAACTCGGTTATGCCAAGACGTTCACGAAGCAGCACGCTCACGAGCTATACATAGGCACCAACGCGGAAGTGCGCATCACGGCGGCCGACGCGATAAGCGACAGTGGAGCGACCTCGCATATCGGCGAGTCGGCGATCCGCGTGGACCATGGCACGCTCAAGCTGCTCAACCCGACCTCGGATCCGACGAACGCCGAATATGCCGCCGTAAACTATCTGGGGTCCCTCATCGTGGACCACGGCACGGTGGACTGGTCCGGTCTCGTTACCGGGATGAAGGACCATGGATTCATGCAGCTGGGGCGGCTCTTGACTATAACGAACGACCTGCCGGTCCGCTGGACGTCCGACGGTGTGCCGAATGCAGGCATTTCCGTACGAACCTACTATGGCGGGTTCACGCATGAGACCACGGACACGCAATGGATCTTGGATCACTATACCAACGAAACCACGAATTGCGGCACGGAGATCCGCGTGCCGGACATCGACGGCGGCAACGGCTGGGATTTTCTCATCGATATGCCGATATACATCATGAGATGCAGGAATCCCGGTGCGTTCATACGAAGCGGGTTCATAAAGACCGGTGCCGGAACGCTCTGCCTTAACAACAGCAGTTCGAGGTTCTGCGGCGACATCACGGTGCGCGAGGGTACGCTCATGGTTAGCGAGACTGTTGCCGACCGCAGCGGGCATGTGGGGGGCACCTGGTCGATGCTCGGCAGCCTGAACAACGACTGGGGCCTGGCGACGCTTCTACCTGGAAAACACGACCCCGCCAGGACGATATGCGTGGAGACGAACGCGACGCTCTGGTTCAACGGGCGTAACGCCTTCCCGCAGTATGCCTTGTTCACGAACCGCGTGTTCAATGTGGACGTGATTGTCAAGGGCGGCACGATCAAGCTTTCAACGGGCGGCATAACGCCTTTCCCGAATCTGAAGATGGAGGATGGCCATCTTGAATATGCCGACGGTTTCTTCCCCTACGGCATATTCAAGGTCGCCGGGACGTTCGAGATCGCCGGCTCCACGCCGCTCACGCTCCCCGTCTCCGGCACCGGCCAGAACCAGATGATCACCCTCAACGGCAATCCTGCCACGATATTCAAGGTCAACGACGTCACCGGCGACCCGGCGGCGGATCTCACGGTGGATCTCAACCTTGGTCGTCCAAGCAACGGCGAATACGCCAACCGCGCGTTCTTCGGAACGTTGGGATTCAGGAAGACCGGCGCCGGCACCATGCGCTACACGGCTCCGCTTGCCGCCACGCGAGGCAATGGACTCACGGCGGACCATGAGCTGGATGGCAATGTGAGCGTGGAGGAGGGCGAGTTCCGCCTTGACGGCGATCTTTCCGCCGCCAGCTCCATCGCCGTATCGTCCGGCGCATACCTTTCCGGCACTGGCCGGGTGTCGAACGTGTCCATCGCCGCGGGCGGCGGATTGCGCATCGTGTCGCAGCAGAAGAAGAAGCTGGTGGTGACGGGCAATGCCACGCTTTCGGCCACTGGCACGATCGACATCGTGTCGGATCCTTCGTCGGCAAGGACGCCCGGCGGCTGGATAATGGAAGTCGCCGGCACGTTCACCCATCCGTCCGACTTCTCCGGCTGGACGGTCACCGTCGACGGCGTCGCCCGTCCAGACCTCGGGATCGTCGTGGATGGCGGCAGGCTGGGCGTGGGCTCGGTTGGTGGATTAGTGTTCCACATAAGGTAGGGATTTACGCATTGAAAGGCAAGAGATGAACCTAAAGAAGATGAACAGGGGGCTCGACTTCCTGCGCGGCAAGTACGGCGCGGGCAAGGGCGAGATCATGGTGAAGGATGGACATTGCTACGTGGGCGCCACGCCGCTCATGCCGCAGCGCGTGGAGCGCAAGATCGTGGAGCTGAAGAAGATGACGGAGAACGGCACGCTCGAAGGCGTCTCGACGCTCCGCTTCGCGAGCTTCGCGCCGAAGGGCGCGGACCTCAAGGCGATGCTCGCGCGGGAACTGGACATCGCCGCCTATCTTGGAAAGGCAAAGGTGGTACGCGTCATGGCGGTCGCGAACGGGCCTGCGATCAACGCGCTCGTGAAGCTCGCGAACGATCTCAACTGTTCCGTGGAGGTCGGGGCGGGCCTTCCGAAGGGCGAGGCCGCGTACGACAGGCATGAACTGATCTGCGCAAGGGGCGTGGGGAGCGACCAGACGATCGACACGCACACCCCGCACGCCTCGATCCGCGTCTCCGGCGCGAAGGGGATGGAGGAGTATACCGACGTGGACACCGAACTCTTCGGCCTCTCGTACGAGGAGGTGTGGAACGTCCGCGCGGCGTTCGCGCTTCTGCAGAACCCCGCGCTCGCGAAGGAGTGGAAGGCCGCCTTCGCGGCGGCGAACAAGGCCGCCGCAGCGTGCTTCGCGGCCGACAAGGCGAAAGCCGCCAGGAAACTGTGACATTCGGCATCCGGACGCAACCGAAAGGAATCTAGAGATGAAACCGGTGAAGATCGCAATGATGGGCATGACCCACGGCCATACCCGCAAGTACTACCAGACCCTGCTGGAAAACAAGAAGCTCGACTGGGTGGCGAGCTGCGCGCAGGACGAGGACGCGAAGAAGGTCTACGAGCTGTACAAGACCGGCGTTCCCTGCTACCTCGACCCGGAGGCAATGTACAAGGATCACCCCGACATCGAGGCCGTGGTGATCGCCTCCGCGAACGACCGCCACTACGAGCAGATGAAGTGGTGCGCCGAGAAGGGGATACACATCCTCTCCATGAAGATCCCAACGTTCGACATGGAAGAGTACGACAAGATGATCGAACTCGTCGACAAGGCGGGGATAGTCTGCCAGATCGAGCTTGAGATGCACTACAATCCGGTGGTGAAGCGCCTTAAGAAGCTCATCGACGACGGCGCGATCGGGAAGATCAAGGCCGTGCAGATGACGAACATTACGCTCTCGCCCGTATGGGCCTTCCCGTGGCAAGGCGATCCGAAGGCCAGCTTCGGCAAGGTGTCGCCGCTCAAGAAGGGCGATCCGCGCTTCAAGGGCGGGGCGCTCTGCGACCATCCGCACATCTTCGACCTCATACGGCATCTGACGGGCAGCTCGTTCGACTACATCTTCGCCGAGGTGGCGCCCAACCTCCGCAAGGAGCTGAAGGTGGAGGACATGCTCATGGCGGTGGGCAAGATGAAGGACGGTACGGCCTTCCTCTTCGATCCTTCCTGGAGCCGCCTCGAGGAGCGGCTGAAGGTTCCTGGCCCGGGCTGGGAACGCTTCCCCAAGCGCATGGAGGTGAACGTCACGATCACCGGCGAGAAGGGTATGCTCTCGTGCGACTGCTTCGGCCCGAACGTATACCACAATGGCGCGCCGAACGACCGCTACACGGTGCAGTATACCTACTTCGACGAATGGGTGGGTCTCATAGACGAGTTTGTGGACTGCATCCGCAGCCACAAGACGCCGCTCATCAACCTGAAGTGGCACAAGGAGACCATCCAGGCGATGCTCGGCTGCTACGAGTCGATCCAGACGGGCAAGATCGCCCATGTGGCATGAATGTAAGAGGAGACCCTGCGATGAAGATGGCTAGATTCTGCCTTGCGATGTCGGCGATCGCCTCGATGGTGTTTTTGCCGGCGGCGGCGGACTGCGGGCAGGAACCCGAGGCGATCCGTGTGGCGAAGAGCGAACTTTGCAGGTACTGGACCGCCGTGACAGGCAGAAAGCCCGACAAGCCGGTCGCGTTCGCCATCGATTCGAAGGTGTCGAAGACGGGTAGGGACGCGTACACGATACGTTCCGAGGGCGATGGCGCGCGGATCACGGGCTCAAACGCGCGCAGTGTGCTGTACGGACTATACGACCTGCTCGAGCGCCGCGCCGGATGTCACTGGTTCTGGGATGGCGACGTGGTGCCGAGCCGCGACTCGATCGACCTCTCCGGCCTGGACGTCCGTGAAGAGGCACGCTTCGAGTATCGCGGCCTTCGCTACTTCGCGCATCGCGGCCTCACGCGATTCCAGGCGGAACATTGGGGGCTGGCGGACTGGAAGAAGGAGATCGACTGGATGCTCAAGCGGAGGCTGAACGTGTTCATGCTGCGCATCGGCCAGGACGATCTCTTCCAGCGGACCTTCCCCGACGTATGCGACTATCCCGACCCGTCCCGTCCGCTGCCCGGCGCAGGCAAGGGATACGACGACCGTTCGCTCTTCTGGAGCCTCCAGTTCCGCGGGAAGCTTCGCCGCGACCTGCAGCGCTATGCTTTCGACCGTGGGCTCATGGTGCCTGAGGACTTCGGCACGATGACGCACTGGTACTCGCGCACGCCGGAGGACTTCCTTGCGAAGCGCAATCCGTCCTTCCTGCCGCAGGCCACCAGCGGCTATTCGGAGAAGAACGGCCTGGTATGGGACATCCGCGACGAGAAGTGGGCCGATGAATACTGGAAGCTCACCAAGACCGCCGTGGATGCGTACGGCAAGGGGGCGCCGCAGCAGCTCCTCCACACCATCGGCCTCGGCGAGCGCCGCTGCTTCACGAACCGGCAGGACAACTTCAACCTCAAGCTCGAGGCTCTCGACAAGTTCCTCAAGCGCGCCCATCGCGACTACCCGGACGCCAAGGTGCTTCTCGCGGGCTGGGACTTCTTCTTCACCTGGCATCCGGACGAGGTCCGCGCGCTCGTAGATCGGCTCGATCCCAAGCGCGACATCATCTGGGACTACGAGGGCGACGCCGTCCGCGATTTCCGTCCGGAGATGAAGGGGCTCGAGAACAACTTCACCAAGTGGGGCGTCGTAGGCAGGTTCCCGTACACGTTCTCCATCTTCCTCGCGTTCGAGTCGGCGCTGGACGCGCGCGCGAACTACCGGGTCATAGAGGAGCGGCAGAAGATAGTCCAGGCCGATCCCGCCTGCGCCGGGTACATCCTCTGGCCCGAGTCTAGCCATACGGACACGTTGTGTCTGCGCTATTTCACGCAGAATGCCTGGTCTGACAAGGCCGTACCGCACGGCGAGGTGCTCGAGGAGTTCTGCGCGAGCCGTTACGGCGCGAATGCCGGGCGCATGAAGGCCGTCTGGAACATGGCCCTGCCGCTTTCCCACATGCTCGAATGGCGCGGCGGCTATGCCTACGTCCTTACGACCGCCGGCAGCCGTTCCGATCCCGACGTGACCGACGGAGCCATCCGGGAATGGAAGGGATTCGAGAAGGCCGCTTCGATATTCGAGGCGCTTGCCGACATTCCGTGGACGGACGGTTTCCTCAAGCGCGACACGATAGATATTGCGCGCATGGCGCTAGACCGCATCATCGTGCGCGAGACGAGCCTCTTGAGGCGTGACTTCGACGAGTGGAAGAAGGGACGGCGTGATGGCGGCGATCTGCCTCCGAGGGCGGCGCGCATCGCATCTCTCGCGGAGAAGATGGCGGACGTCCTCGAGCTTCATACCGACTATTCGCTGTGGGAGTCGTTCCTGCGGCTTGACGCCGTCGAGAAGGTGCGCAACCCCGACTTCCCGCGCACTCTCTTCGACAACGCCTCCAACGGCTACTGCCGCAGCCACCAGTACGAGCTGGCGAGGTACTGGTACGAGCCGCGCGCGAAGGCGATGGCGGCGCAGGTCGCGAAGGCCGTCGCCAAGAACAGCCGTAAGGCGGTGCTTTTCCCCAGCTTGTTTGACAAGGACGGCAAGGAGTTCAAGCCATCCGTTGACGATCTCGACAACCTTGAACTGGCAGGATCTCCCGAAAAGGAGCGCCAGGTGCTCATGGCCCGCCCGCTCGCGTCGCTCCGGCCTGTCCGCCAGCGCACCGAGGCTAACTTCCGCGCCACCATGCGTGCCGTCTCCGGTCTAGTCGCCGGCATCGGCAGGTAGCGCGCCGCCAGAACAGTCCGTGTGACGGGGCGAACCAACCTCGCCCACATCCGAAACATTGCCGTTTGTGCTTGCAATCGGTTAACCGATAGGTTAAAATATCCGTCGGCAGTTCAGGTTATGGACTTGTCAAATAACTACGATTCAAATCTGGTGGGGTATTCGGCTGCATACCCCACGGGCGCGGAGCGTTGTTTTTAGTCGTTAGTGGCTAGTTGTTAGTGGCTAGTGGCTAGTTGTTAGTGGTTTGTCCCACCTCCCACCTCCCACCACCAACCACTAACTACTAACTACTAACTACTAACCACCAACCACCAACCACTAACCACTAACCACCAACTACCAACCACCAACCACTAACCACCAACCACCAACTACTAACCACCAACTACCAACCACCAACTACTAACCACTAACTACCAACCACCATCTATGGAGGTGATTGACAGATGAATGAGCATGAGGGAAAGACGGCGATAACGTTTGGCGTGTTTGATTTGCTTCACTTTGGACATTTCGAACTGTTTCGCCGCATTCGAGAACTGGTTGGTCCAACAGGGAAGGTATATGCGCTGCTTCAGATTGATGAAATGGTCGAGAAGTACAAACCTGGCTATAAGAATGTGTATGACTTCGCCACGCGTCAGAAGATGATAGAGACCCTACGTTCTGTTGACAAGGCAATCCCATACGATGTGGTTGGTGTTGAAGCAGTAAAAGACTTAGATTTCAACCTTCTTGTCGTTGGCCCTGAACATACAAATGAGCGATTCCAGAAGTTGTTTAAGTGGTGTGCCGAGAACGGTAAAGAAGTCGTGATGCTTCCACGTACGCAGGGCATATCGACTACGCGACTTAAGGAAATCATTAGGGATTTGTGAAATGAAGTTTGGTGTTATAGGGGGGAATGGGGTCGCAGCGACGAACCGGCTCTGCGACATGATTGAACGCAAGGTGACGGCTGCTGGGGCATTCCGTGACGCCCATCATCCTGAAATGATCATCTGGCAGGCGACATCGGTTCCGTCTCGCAGCATGTTTCTTGAAGGACGTGGGCCGGATTGGCGTCCTGATTACATCAACATTGCAAAGCAACTCAAGGCATTGGGATGCGACCGTGGCTGCATGTGCTGTAATACCGCTTACTATGCGATTAAAGAAGTAGAGGAGGGTTCTGGGCTTAAGTTCATCAATCTATTGGAGGAAGTGGCGAAGGTGGTGAAGGCGTCAGGCCTTTCCAAAGTGGAGATGTTCTGTTCTGATGGTGCGCGGAAGTTTGATATATATGGTTCGGCATTTAAGCGGATATGTCCAGAAGTTGAACTCGTATATCCGTCTGAATCGGACCAAGTATTGGTGACGAAGGTTATTTGTGGGGTCAAGACAAAGAAACGTTTTGATCTTGAACCAAGAAGTCTTCTGCAAGAACTTGTGGCAAAGGCAGAAGCACCAGTCGTTCTTGGTTGCACTGATTTGCGGGTCGCTTTCCCGCAAGAAAGCCAATTGCCGGAGAAGGTTGCCGTTGATTCGTTGGAGTGTTTGGCGGATTCGATTATTGGTATTAATGCGTAATCGGGTGTTGGACGAGGAGACGTGCATGAACCTGAAGATCGTTTTGCCAGATGCGTTTTTCGCAGACGAGAAGCGGGAAATCCTTGTCGATAACGCAAGAAAGAAAGTATGGGCCATACTCTTGGACCTTCTATCTGAATTTGACCGTGTTTGCAAAGAGAATAATATCCAATACTTTCTTGATTCAGGAACGCTTCTGGGGGCAGTACGGCATGGCGGATTTATTCCTTGGGATGATGATGTTGATGTTGTCATGTTACGAAAAGATTATATACGCCTTTGTGAGATTGCACAAAGTAAATTTGCGCCACCGTATTTCTTTCAGACAAACGATACAGATCCTGGTTCTGCAAGGGGACATGCACAATTGAGAAATAGCGAAACAACAGGGATGCTAAAGGACGAGATACGAGATGGTAGGCCGCTTTATTCGTTCAATCAAGGTCTTTTTGTGGATGTTTTTGCCTTGGATGCGGTTCCAGATGATCTTCAGGAGTGCATTGCTTTTAGAACGCGACTCGCTCGGTTGAAGAAGAAAATAGCGACGTTACGATTTTCAATGTATGCGAGCAAGTCAATACCATGGTCTTTTATACATCCTCGTCTATTGTATATCAAGATCAAGGGGTGTATGCTTCGTTTGTTTGAAAAGTTGACTGGATATAATGCTCTAACTCATCTGTACAATGTCATGGAGCGTTATGCGCAAAGATACAACGATACAGGAGCCAAACGAGTTGGCAATATTTCATTGAACCCTCTGCGCTGCGATGAACAGTTGTTTGATAGGCGATATTTTGATGAAACAACCCAATACATGTTTGAGGGGTTCCAATTCTCGGGTCCGAAAGATTACAATGCCATTTTGACAGGGCATTACGGTGATTGGCACAAGCATGTTGTAGGCGGGGATGCGCATGGCGGCATGTTGATAGATGCCGAGAGGCCCTATACGTATTATCTTGGGAAGGACCGTGCAAGATAACCTTAAGAAATCGGCTGTGTCTGGCATGGCTTGGACTGGTGCCGAACGACTGGCCACTCAAGTCCTGCGGTTCTTCATCTCGCTGGTGATGGCTAGGTTGCTTGCGCCGTCCGACTACGGCGTGGTTGGAATGCTGGCCATCTTCTTGGCGATAGCAGGTACTTTCCAGGATAGCGGATTCGCTGCGGCGCTGATCCAGAAAAAAGACAAGACAGAGGTGGACTACTCAACCGCGTTCTTTTTCAATCTTGCCGTCGCAATGGCGTTCTATGGGGTTTTGTTTGCTGCGGCACCATTGATTGCGCATTTCTACAAGGTGCCGGATCTTGTCTCCATAACGAGGGTTGTTGCACTTGGCCTGATCATCAATGCCTTTAGCGTCATTCAGCAGACACGCCTGACCATTAACCTCAAGTTCGGCACATTGGCAATCTTGTCGGTCTTGTCAGTGCTTGTTTCAAGCACGATTGGAATCACCTTGGCATATCGAGGATATGGGGCTTGGGCGCTCGTCTGGCAAAGTGTTCTTGGGGGGGCGATAAACACCTTGATTCTCTGGTGCGTGGCAAGGTGGCATCCTCTTCTCATGTTCTCGGTCGAATCGTTCAGAAAGCTGTTTGGCTTCGGTTCGAAGCTTCTCTGCTCAAGTCTCATCAATACGATCTATGGCAATTTGTACACGCTTGTAATAGGCAGGGTGTTCGGCCCAGCGGAGGTCGGCCATTTCAACAGGGCCAATGGATTTGCGGCGTTGCCGGCTGATACGTTGACCGATATGGTTTTGAAGGTGAACTATCCAATCCTTGTGCGGTTTCAGGATGATACGCTGCAGTTGATTACGGCATACAGAAGACTGTTGCGAACACCGATGTTCCTCCTTGTTCCTGTCTTGTTTGGCATGGCGGCGGTAGCGGAACCGATGGTCTGCGTCTTGACAGGTGAGAAATGGCTGCCATGCGTGCCATTCCTTCAGGTCCTCTGTTTTGGCTTGATGTGGAATCCTCTTACGCACATCAACTTGAATCTGCTTTATGTGAAGGGACGGACGGATCTGGTGTTGAAACTTGAATTGATTAAAAAGCCGATTGCTTTCTTGATCTTGTTCTCGATGATCCCATTTGGGATATTCTGGTTGTGTGTAGGCAAGGCCGCCTATGATTTCATAGCATTCTGCTTTAATTGCCACTATACGAACAAGGTGCTGGGATATGGTTTCTGGCGGCAGATAAAAGAAATAATTCCCATGGTGGCCAATGCTCTGGCCATGGTGCTGATAGTAACTTGGGGGATTGGATTCTTTGATTCCAATGTTGCGAAACTGACGGTGGGTGTCTTGATCGGCATGGGTTCCTATTTGCTTGGGGCCGTGATCTATCGTGAAGAGTCCTTGAGATATGCTTGGAACATGATACGGCGCAGGACTTGATTCTCCATGCATTTCACGTTGTGTTTGCGCTTGCAATCGGTTAACCGATAGGTTAAAATATCCGTCGGCAGTTCAGGTTATGGACTTGTCAAATAGCCACGATTCAGATCTGATGAGGTATTCGGCTGCATACCCCACGGGCGCGGAGCGTTGTTTTTAGTCGTTAGTGGCTAGTTGTTAGTGGCTAGTGGCTAGTTGTTAGTGATTTGTCCCACCACCCACAACTAATCACTAACCACTAGCCACTAACGACTAACGACTAACCACTAACCACCAGCCACTAACCACTAGCCACTAACCACTAACCACTAACTGCCAACTATGAAGGCGATAGATAGAATTGGATCGGCATTTCTACGGCGCATCCTGCGGCGGATGAAGGAGCTTGGCGTTTCGCAGACGGAGCTGGCGCGGCGCATGAAGGTGTCGCGGCCATACATCACCAAGGTGCTGCGGCAGGACGTGAACTTCTCCTTCCGCACGGCGGCGAAGCTCGCGAACGCGCTCAAGATGGATTTCATGCCGGAGCTTCGTCCACAGGAAGAGCAACTGATAAAACAGGTCTGACCTGTTTTATCACAAATGGGCGTCACCGTGAGGGAAGTAAATGAATAGTAGAAAACGAGACATGTTCATAGATAGGCATCGTAGCCTGTTTTGGTACACGCCAGAGGAGGACAAGCATTGCGTGAGTGATGATTTGCTGGTTGAGACGGTTTTGAACTATGGCACGCTGGACGACTTTCGCGAATTGCGAACTCTCATGACGCCGAGGCGCCTTGCGAAAGTGTTCTTTTCGGCAAAGGGCCGCAAAGCGGGGAACTATCATCCGGAAATCCGAAATTTCTTTTCATTGGTATTGAAGCCGTATGCATGACGAGATACTAAGCGATTCCCAACGCGTACGCGAAGCGTTGTTTTTAGTTGTTAGTGGCTAGTTGTTAGTTGTTAGTGGTTAGTCGTTAGTGGTTAGTGGCTAGTGGTTAGTTGTCAGATGAAGCGATTTGAGAAACCGATATTGGTGACGGGGCCGTATCTGCCGCCGATTGAGGAGTTCAAGGGAAGCTAACAATGTTGCACTACAAGACAGTGTCTGGTGAAAAGATAACCGATGCCTTGATTGACGAGGTGAAGGCACTTTTCGACACTTCATATGGAGATTGGAGTGTTGATCACGCACCTAGTGCCAATCTTGCCGGGCAGGCAATTATATTCCCCAGAAAGAAATATGTTGAGTACTTTAGGGGGTCAGAGGAATATGTTGGCGAGTGTGAGATCGCTCTTTGTTATGATGACGATAAACTAGTGGGGGAGGCTGTGTATGCAAACAAGAATACGACCCGAGGCATGGTCGCGCTTGTTGTGCAGCTAGTCGTACACCGTGATTATAGACGACGTGGGATTGGTAGTGCGCTGCTGTATTCGATTTGGGGATTTTCCGATTATTATGCATGGGGTATTGTTACATCCAATCCCTGTACTGTAAAGACTCTGGAGAAGGCCACCTATCGACAATGTTCAGCCATCGAGACGATCAAGAACAAACATTTTCTTGTCAGAGAGGTACTTTCGGACATTCGTTTTCTGGATGAGACACGCGACAGCTGGGTTGTCAATGTCACGGGTAAAACAGGGGAGAGCCGGATTCGGACGGGTTTTGCAACAGATCGCCAGGAGGCGTCTTCGGCTTTGAGCGAGGTTGAGTCCCGATTGGGGCGCATAGGCCCCAAAGATGAGTGGCTCGCTTTTGTGTTCAATTCTCAAGAGGTGACTTCTGACGATGGGCTTAAGCGGATGCTGGACGAGTCCAATCTGATAGTTCGTGATGCCTACATGAGGATGAGTGCCCAGCATCAGAAATGGAGTAAGCAGGCGGAAGCCGAAATTGATGCAATCTTGAAGATGGTGCCGATTACCGTATCCGCATCGGTCTGTGATTTTGGTGCTGGTTCTGGGCGGCATGTGAAAGTACTGAAACAACGTGGATTCAATAATGTTACTGGGATTGATTTCGTCACAGGAGGGGATTGCGATCTGGTTCAGTTTGGAGATTGCCGGACATGGAAGGGGGCATATCGGTTTGATATGATACTATGTCTTTATGATGTAATTGGTTCGTTCAGGTCTTTGACCGACAATCGAGCCATCTTGGCCAATATCAAGGACAATCTAAAGCCAGGTGGAATGGCCGTCATATCTGTCATGAATCTATCGTTTCGCGGAATGGGTGTGGCCAAGGTTGTCGGTTCGCAATCAGATGAACTGTATCGTGCGCTTCGTCGGCTCAAACCCTCGACAAACATGGCGGACACAGGCGAAGTGTTTGACGGTCGATTTGCCCTAGTGGACAAGGATGAGGGTTTGGTATACCGTAAGGAGCAATTTGGCGGGGATGATAGTCGGTTACGGAGGGAAATGATAGTTGTAGATCGTCGCTTTACCATGGAATCAATTCAGGATTTGTGTCGATCCGTTGGTTTTGACATTGTATCGTCGCGTTATGTTAGGGCAGGTTTTGAGGCGCCTCCGTTGTTTTACAGGTTTTGGCCTTCTCGATGGGGCAAGGGGATTTTGCTCGTCCTTTCGGCACGGCGGTGTATTAGGTGATGAGGCGGTAATGGGTTTTATGCGAATTTTGCATAAAACTTCCTAAGCAACTGAAGGGAGTGGCAACTGTCGCAAAATTTGCGACAGTTCAGAAAGAAGGAGGGCGCACCATCCGCCAAGCCATACGGCAATAAATGATGGGTCCGCGCGCGGAGCGTTG
>JAFXTB010000023.1 GCA_017525225.1 Kiritimatiellia bacterium | reverse complement strand
GTGCGTGCGTTTGCACAGGGAGTGTGGCTTTCCATCTTCTCGATTCCGGTTCTGGTGGCGCTCGTGTTTGCCGCGTTCGCGCTTGTCGATTTTGCCGCGCACGCTCCTGATGTCGCGGCTGGCGAGAAGGCGTACATCGCAATCTATGTTCCAGGCGGCTTTTTCATGATACTGAATGGTGTCCTTGGCGGACTTCTCACCGGGCAAGGACGCACGGGCTGGGTTTCGGCCTGCGGAATAGTTGGCGTTCTCGTAAATATCGCCATGAACCCCGTGTTTATCGGCGGCTGTGGTCCGATCCCTGCGATGGGCAACGCGGGCGCCGCAATCGCGGGTGTCATTTCACTCGCGTCGGTGACGGTGCTTCAAGGCGCGGCTGTCTGCCGCGATGCGCTCGTTCGCGCACATTGGCGCGATGGTGCGCTTAAGGCCGATCTTCCGCTGATGGGCAAGATTCTTCGCACTGGCTCTTTCAACGGAGTGA
Source organism: Kiritimatiellia bacterium (assembly GCA_017525225.1). Lineage (GTDB taxonomy): Bacteria > Verrucomicrobiota > Kiritimatiellia > RFP12 > UBA1067 > RGIG6720. The sequence continues at coordinate 2,347 of JAFXTB010000023.1, read as the reverse complement.
CTTCGTTTGCCGCCTGCGTCGCGTTTACTGTCTTTACGCTTGTCCTCGGGCGATATGATGCACTTGGCGCGGGGTCTGCGAACGTGGTGTTTGCCGTCAACAACGTCTTCTACTGCACGATGTGCGCCGTTTCCGACGGCATGAGCATCGTGGGTGGTCGCAATCACGGAGCGGACGATGCTGCGGCCGTCAGACGCACAGTCCGCACGGGGCTCTTTCTTTGCATCGTGATATTGACTGCGGTATATTCCGTGCTTCTTCCGTTTGCTGGTCCCATAGCGTCGCTTTTCTATCCTACAGACGCGGCGTTTTCAATTGATGCATGGAGCGCTTCCGTGCGCACGCTGTTCTTCATAATGCTCTTGCGCGAGATTGGAGAGGGCGTGGGGTTGGTGTTCGAGGGGGCATTGCGCGGCGTCGGCGATGTGAAGTTCGTCATGTGCGCGAAGCTCGGTTGCGACATCTGCCTATGGATGCCTGCGGTGATTGCCATCGCCATGTGCCACAAGTCGCTCATAGCGCTTTGGTGGACAATGCCCGCGTTTTTCGCCGTGCTCGCCACGATTCTCGCGCTTCGTTTCCACGGCGGTGCGTGGCGTCGCAACCACCTCTCTGCCTGAGGGCGGTTTTTCATTTTTTACCTGTTCCACTTTTTGCCTGCTTTTGGTATAATGTCTGCAGCAAGACGGGAATATACCAATACAGCATGGTAAGGAGCAGATGAAAAATCCTAGAATCTTGATTGTCACTCCGGAGATCACGTATCTTCCGGAGGGAATGGGCAACCTTGCGGGCAAGATGTCCGCGAAAGCCGGCGGCATGGCCGATGTTTCGGCGTCGCTTGTCCAGGCGCTGCACCAGCTTGGCGCGGACGTCCACGTGGCGCTGCCGCACTACCGGCGCATGTTCCACGTAGAGACGGCCCAGCTCGTCGCGGACGAACTGAGGAAGTACAAGAGCCACCTCCCCGACGAGCGCATCCACCTCGCCGAGGATCGCTGCTTCTACTACCGCGACACTGTGTATTCGCGCGGCGACGGCAACATCAAGCTTGCGCTCGCGTTCCAGCGCGAGGTGATAAACAACATCATCCCGCGCGTTCAGCCCGACCTCATCCACTGCAACGACTGGATGACGGGGCTCGTTCCCGCGGCGGCGCGGCGCGAGGGGATTCCATGCCTTTTCACCGTCCACAACATCCACACGCAGAAACTGACGCTCGCGCAGATCGAGGACGCCGGCATCGACGCGGCAGAGTTCTGGATGCATCTCTACTACGGCTATCCGCCCTACAACTACGAGGAGAGCCGCAACCAGAACATGATCGACCTCCAGGCGTCGGGCTGCTTCGCCGCGCACTTCATCAACACGGTGTCGCCCACGTTCCTGAAGGAGATCGTCAACGGCTGGCACTCGTTCATACCTGATTCGATCAGGAGCGAAATAAGGAACAAGTACAACGCCGGCTGCGCGGCTGGCATCTTGAACGCGCCCGACTCTGCCGACAACCCGCAGACGGACGCGAAGATCCCGTTTAGGTATGGCCCTGAGAACCATGCGGAGATGAAGCGCAAGAACAAGCTCGCGCTCCAGCATGCGCTTGGGCTTGAAGAGAACGCGGATAGGGCGCTCTTCTTCTGGCCGAGCCGCCTTGATCCCATCCAGAAGGGGCCGCAGCTTCTCACCGACATCACGTACCGCTTCCTCGAGAAGCATCCGGACGCTCAGATCGCGATCATCGCCAACGGCCCGTACCAGCAGCCGTTCTGGGACATACAGAACTTCCACGACATCCATACCCGCCTCGGTGTCCACAATTTCGACGCGCGTCTCTCGGCGCTCGGCTTTGCGGCGTCCGACTTCACGCTCATGCCGTCGCTCTTCGAGCCATGCGGCCTTCCCCAGATGCAGGCGCCGATCTACGGCTCGCTCGCGGTCGCGCACAACACCGGCGGTCTCCATGACACAGTCGAGATGCTCGACGCGGCGGCTTCGACCGGCAACGGCTTTGTCTTCGACAACTACGACTCGAACGGCCTCTTCTGGGCGATGGATCAGGCGATGGACTTCTTCCACGCCGGAGCTGGAATCCGCGAGAGGGAGATTTCCCGCATCATGACCGAGTCTCGCCGCCGCTTCAACCACGAGGCCTGCGCAAAGGAGTACATCAAGCTCTACGAGCAGATGCTCGACCGCCCGCTCGTCAAGAAGGAAGCGACGGAATAATCTGGGCGAGGCGCTATGGCAAGACTTCTCGACGATCCATACCTGAAGCCGTTCGAGGCGGCGATACGCGGGCGCTCGCAGCATGCGTTCGACCGCGCGGGCGAACTTACGGCGGGCAAAT
>JAFXTB010000141.1 GCA_017525225.1 Kiritimatiellia bacterium | reverse complement strand
GGAGTGCCTTCGCCGTTGTTGGTGGAGTCGATAAGATTTTTGAGGTTTGTGTCGTTGAGCGTGACGGTTGCCGCCGAAACGGTGTTGCCGTCGCCCGTATCGAATTTGATTGTGCCGACGTCGATTGTTGCGGTAACGTCAACGCGGAAATTCAAGGCGCATGTCCGCCCAGCCGCCGCCATCGCCGTACGTGTTGTCCGCAGGACCTGGATCGCCAACGAGAATCAAATCGACCGTACGACCTGCCCAACGCGAGAGATCCGCGCGGAAATCATGCCATACGTAATCCTTGACCGTCATCTCCGCAACACTTTCCGGCGATGCCCCGGCCTTCTCGCGCACAAGCGCCTTGAACAATATTCCGTCGCCTGCAACCGATCCAAGCGTCTTGGCCGTCTTCGCGGTGAACACCAGACCGTCCGCAGGCACCTTTACGCGGAATCTTGCAAAGACACATCCTATCTTGCCGTTGCGGTATGGAGGATGGAACGTCAGCGTACGGCGCGTAACACCTTCATTGGCCATGCCGGACCATCCGATCCTGGCTCCCGCCTCGCCGTCTACGGGCATTTCCTCGGTCTTGCCGCGCAAAACCATTGCGCTGCGCCACACGTATGGCATCTGCAACGGCCTGCGCACGCGCTTCCCCTCGGGCAGCGGAGCATCCAATTGCGTAAGCGCCGCCTCCGCGTATGCGGCCGCATCAGGTTCTCGCCAACCGGCAGGCGGAGTCGCACGGTAGGAATAGCAACCCTTTTGCGGCTTGATATGCGTACGACCCTTCTCATCAACGGTGAACGGAACGGAACCGGTTTCCTTGTATTCGGCGTCAAGCCCGACAATCTTCACCGCCACATACGGGAGCATCATCTCCTTCGCGCCGAAGGCAAGTATCTCCTCCGTGCCGCCCGGTTCGAAAAGACGCACCATCTCGCCGTCCGTGCCGCCGCCTGGCGTCTCGATCCATTTCTTGTCGCGGGCATGCAGATACGAATATTCCGGACCACATGCGAATGCAAGGCGTACGCCGTCACGCATGCCGTAGAAAGAACACACGTCCTTGCCCTGCCCGAAGAATCCGTATGGCGGCATGACGAGCTTGCCTTGTCCGCGCCGGACGACGAACCATTCGCCGTCACGGCTGCCATTGATGAACGTCTCGGTGCCGTTCGAATACCGCACCGCCAGCTGCGAACGCCGGTAGTCGCCCGACGCAACTGCGGCGGAAGTATCCAAGAGCGTACCCTGCGCGTCGGCATACCTGAGGTAATTTCAAAACCTCTCTGAACAGGGGTTTGGTGAGGCTATGAGCGGGTGCTGCGTGATGGCACTACGGTTACAGAGCGGCAAAGAGGAGTGCGAAGTGTCCAACAGGGGCGAGAAAGAGTCTGAAGAAGAGCGAAACAGGCGTGAAATGCGTTTTCTGCGCCTTTGGGGTGCATGCCAGCCCAGCCTCTTCCCGGAATGGGAGAGGGAAATGGACCTGCGAGAAGCCGAAGAGGAGAGGCACCGCCAGGAGGAAGCCGCCCGTGCGCGGGGTGCGCGGCGAGTCAGCAGAGCATCCGGATCGTCTGCTCCACCGCTATGACGATTATTCCAAGCAGGAGGTGCAGCGCGATCTTCTTCGGCGCGCGGACTCTGACGTTGCGTCCGCCGTGTGCGTCCAGCAGATGGCTGAACACCCGCTCCGCCGCGCTCCTGTCCTTGTAGATCTCCTTCTCCAGTTCGGACATGCGCCTTTCTTCCGGCGATCTCCGCGCATTGAAGTCTATGATCGGCACGTGTCCGAGTTCGCGCGATTCGTCCCGTATCGGGTCTGCGTCATATGCCGCGTCCATGAGGTCGAAGTGGTATTGCAGCCGTTCCGACGCCTGTTTCATGAGAGGGATTGCCGCCTGCGAGTCGTGCAGGTTCGCGGAGGTGTACACGAACGCGACGGGAACGCCGTCCCGCGTCGTGCCGACATGCGCCTTGCCGCCTTTCCAGAACTTGGTCTTGCCCTGTGAGTCCCTCTTGCATCCCCATTCGCATTCGACGGGAAGGTCCGCAATGGATTCCGCCGCGCTCTGCCCGCCCTGGCACGAAAGCCGCGGCGGAGGTTCCTGCTGGTCGGGGTCGAGTTTCGCGAGCCTTCTCTTCGCGTTGGCGACCTTCGCCCGCACGTGGACGGGCGCGGAGTCGAAGCTGACGGTCTCCTCGGGGATGTCGCCGTGGTATTTCCTTATGAAGTCGGCGAACCACTTTTCCGTGAAGCCCCTCTCCGCGAACTCGGCGAACGCGCGGCAGAACGACGGGCGGGACGGCACGAGCCCGGCGCTGCCCCATCCGCACAGCCGACGCGAGAGCGGCTGCTGGCGGAGCAGAGCGACCAGTTCCTTGTCCCCCTTGAGGTTGAGCGTCATCTTGAGGATGTACGCCTTGAACATGGAGACCCTGTCCGCCTTGGGGCGTCCGTTGCCGCACCACTTCGCGTACTCGAACTCTTTCGGGTCGATCACGGCCTCGCAGACCGAGACGAACAGCCTGTGTTCGGAGTCAAGCTCCCCGACCTCCTCCGTGATGAACGGGAACACTCCCTGCGCGAGTTCCGACCACAGACGGAGGAATCTTTCGCCCCTGCGTCTGCTTCCATTGTAGGCATCCTTTGTTTTCATGCCAATAGTATAGCATATAACTAGTGAAAATCAAGCGAGAAATGAATAAAAATGCAATTACCCCCCCCCTAAATGAAAAAATCCATTTTCCTTCTTGCGTCAATGGCGCGGATTTGGCATAATAGATGCGCTGAACCTTTCAGACGTGCAAGGTGGTTTCTGCGAGTTTCTTCAAGTCGCGTGGCTTGGCTCGTGAATGGTGCGGAAGAGGGGTTTTGAAATTACCTCATCGGATACCAGGCGATCAGTTCGGGCGGCATCGCATCGTAGTTGGCACGATAGCATTCGTAAACTTCCGCTGGCGTCAACACGCAGTCGTAGATGCAAAAATCAGCAAGCGCGCCATTGATGGGACGATCGCCGTTGACGACATTGCTGCCGATG
>JAFXTB010000140.1 GCA_017525225.1 Kiritimatiellia bacterium | reverse complement strand
TGTCGCTGGGCATGCGCCAATCGGCGCGCGGGGATAGCGAAAGCGTGATCTTCGGGCCGTCAGGCACGCAGTTGCGCTTGTACTGCGCGGCGCGGAACCTTCTGAGGAATTTGGCCAACGTGTCATCAACCACTTCGGACGAATATTCGTCGGCAAATGCGAGCTGTGCCAGTTCACGAAGTTTGTCGGCAGATGCGCCGTCCGCCAAATAGTGAAATAGGAAGAAATCGTGGAGTTCGTATGGCCCGAGACGTGCCTCCGAGTCATTGGCCGCGGCGCCGGGCAGAAGTTCGGGCGTGATTGGCGCGGCGGCGATTTCTGCCAGTAGCGTCCTGAGTGGCTCATCCGTTTCCTTTGCGATGAGGCGCAGGGCGGTTAGTACCATCGTCTTCGGCACGGAGGCGTTGATCTGGTACATGCTCATGTGGTCGCCGTTGTAGGTGTTCCAGCCGAGCGCGATCTCCGAGAGGTCACCCGTGCCGACGACGAGTGCGCGTTCCATGTTCGCGATGTCCATCAGGACCTGCGTGCGTTCCCTCGCCTGTGCATTTTCGTATGCGATGTCATGCACGTCCTTGACGTGTCCGATATCGGCAAGATGGCGGCTGCACGATTCGCAGATATCGACTACGCGAACGGTTGCGCCGACGGCCTTCGCCAGCGCAGCGGCCCGCTTCTGCGAATCGTCCGTGGAGCCGAATCCCGGCATTACCACGGCGATGAGGTTTTTCCGCGTCGATCCAATCCTGTCGAGCGCCGCCGAGGCGCCGAGAAGAGCGAGGGCTGAGTCTGCGCCGCCTGATACGCCGACGACGAGCCGTCCGATGGCGGCGCTCGCCATCCGTCGCGCAAGTCCGGCTGCCTGGATGTCGAGAAGCTTCTGCCACCAGCGCTCTTCGCCATATTCGTCGAGGAACGGCGAATGCGATACGGTGGATGGCGTGGCTTCAGGCGGACCGGCCTGGACGGAGATCAGCTGCCTCTGTACACCTGGTACGGAATGTGCGCAATAGACGGACGACGAGCTTCTCCTGCGATGGCGGAGCGCGGCCATATCCACTGTCACCACGGCGATCTGCGGAGCGTCTCCAAACAACTTCGCCTCGGCAAAGGTCCTGCCATCGACCGCGATAAGCGAGCCACCGCCGAATACCGCATCGGAGCTTGATTCGCCGGTCCCGGCGCACGCCATCGCGTATGCGCAGCCGAGACGAAGGCTCTGCTGTTCCACGAGCGATCTGCGCTTCTGCGACTTGCTGAGGAAGTCGGTACTGGCAGAGAGGTTGAACACCACATCTACGCCCATCTCGGCCATCAGTGAACTTGGCGGCGCAGGCGTCCAGAGGTCTTCGCATATCTCGACGCCGAACCTGAACGCGCCGACATCGAAGATGCGTAGCGGTTCGTCGGCAGGCGCCGGAGTGAACTGCCGCCGCTCATAGTATTCTCCGTAGTTCGGCAAGGCGCGTTTGCGGACCCTCCCGACGATCTTGCCGCCGTGTACCACGGCCGCCGCGTTGTAGATGGCCGAGCCTTCGGCGATCGGAAGACCGACGATGGAGACGATCGGAAGGTTCGCGGTCTTCGCGGCGAAGGTATCCAGCGCTTCCGATGCCGCATGGAGAAGGTCGGTGCGGAAGAACATGTCGCCGCAGGTATAGCCCGTTAGGCACAGCTCCGGGAACACGATCGCCGATACGCCGTCCTTCGCGGCATTCTTGACGATATGTACGAGCGTCTTTGCGTTCGTGGACGGATCACCCAGGCTCAGGTACGGGGTCGCAGCGGCAATTCTGTAGAATCCATTCATTTCCTGTCATCTCCAATTAAACCTGAAAAGGCCTGCGGCAACGGTGCAAATACGAAAACCGTCGCCGCAGGCCGTGGGTGCCTATGTATTGCTGAAGAACTGGAAGGAGGCGTAGGCGTCCTGTCCGTGTTCGACGAGGTCAAGTCCCTTGAGTTCCGTCTTTGCGCTGACGCGAAGAATGCCGAATTTCTTCAACGCGAAGAAGATCGCGCTTCCCATGCCGAACGCCCAGATCGCCGTAGCGCCCGCACCGATGAGCTGCACACCAATGAACTTCAGTCCGCCGCCGTAGAAAAGCCCTGCGAGTTCGTTGCCATAGCCGCAGGAAGCGGGCGCGGCGAAAAGGCCGACGGCAAGCGTGCCCCATACGCCGTTCACGCAATGGACGGAGACGGCGCCTACGGGATCGTCGATGTGGATGCGGTCGAGCGCGAATACGGAGATGACCACCAGCACACCGGCGATGAGTCCGATGACGATGGCTGCGTTGGCCGTCACGAGATCGCAGGGCGCGGTGATCGCGACGAGTCCCGCGAGCGAACCGTTGAGCGCCATCGTGAGGTCTGGCTTGCCCATGATGACCCACGCCGTGACGAGTGCGGCGATGGTGCCGGCGCAGGCGGCCAGGTTTGTGGTCATGGCAACGCGTCCGATGGAACCGACACCCGCCGTGTACGAGCCGGGGTTGAAGCCGAACCAGCCGATCCAGAGGAGAAACACGCCAAGCGTGCCAAGGACGAGGCTATGTCCGGGAATCGGATTCGCCTTGCCATCGTGACGGTATTTGCCGATGCGGGGACCAAGCGCCATCGCACCGGCGAGCGCGATCCAGCCGCCGACGGAGTGGACAACCGTGGAGCCTGCGAAGTCGTGGAAGCCAAGCTTCTCGATCCAGCCCTGCGATGCCTCGCCCGCGAGACCGCCCCACATCCAGTGTCCGCTCACGGGATAGACGAGACACGAGATGAGAATCGAGTAGATGAGATAGCTCTTGAACTCGATGCGTTCCGCTACCGCGCCGGAGACGATGGTTGCCGCCGTTGCGCAGAACATGGTCTGGAAGAAGAGGAATGTCCAGTCCCACGCACCTTCGCCCGTTGCAAGCGATGGCATGCCAAGTCCGCCCCAGCCGAACCAGCCTACCGCCTTTGTCGCGCCGAACATCAGCGCCGCGCCGAGGATGTAGAACGCGAGCGAACCAGCGGCGAAGTCCATGAGGTTCTTCATCATGATGTTCGCTGCGTTCTTGGCGCGGGTGAAGCCCGTCTCGACGAGCGCGAAGCCTGCCTGCATCATGAAGACGAGGATGGCGGCGATGAGCGTCCAGACGACATTCAGGTTCGTCTGCACTGCAGTTGTTGTAATTTCCGATGTCATTTTCAACTCTCTAACTTCTTAACTCTTTGACTATCCTATTGCCGAGGGGCCACGTTCACCCGTTCGTATTCGCACGCATTCGTCCATCGGTAGGACGAATATCTTGCCATCGCCGATATCGCCCGTACGTGCACCTTCTATTATGGCGTCGATCGTCTTTTCGATGAAGTCGTCGTTCACGGCAATGGCAAGTCGCATCTTCTTGTGCAACGTCACTTCCTCAACCGCACCACGATACAGATGCAGATAGCCACCCTGTTTTCCGCATCCCAGCGCATTGGTTGCGGACATCTTGTATATCTCGCGGGCGAACAACGCCTGCTTGACGGCATTCAGCCGCTCCGGCTGAATGTAGGCTATGATCAGTTTCATTTTCTCTTCCCTTGTGCCACGACCATCGCGGCCACGCAACAGGCTAAGCAAAATTCATGCCAAGGGTGATTTTAAGGAAGAAAAGGATGAAAACCTGATGGGTTCTTACAGTTCATGTAAAGGTCACCCCTGCAAATCTTTCGGTTTACGCAAAACATACCCGATCCTTTTGTCCCAGTTCTTGAAGACGACCTCCTGTCCACGCGATTCGCAGTTCCCCATCGACCTCGCCGCCGCCCGCGCCCTCGGCAAGCGGCTCGTCGAAAAGGCCATGACTCACACTTGACGGCCTGACGACAGGACGCGGACTGTTTCGACAAGGGCGGCGGCGGCGGGGGAAAGAGCGGCATTCTTGCGCCAGGCAAGATAGACGTCACAGGTGAGAGCGGGCGAGAACGGGCGGAACGCGACGCGGGACGCGAACTCGTGCGGCACAACGCCATCGATGCAGATTGCCGAACCAAGCCCCGCCTCGACGAACATCGCCGCATTGTAGAAGAGGTTATAGGTCGCTACGACGTTGAGACGCGAATACGCGAACCCAAGCCATCCGGCGATGAATTCGCGCACCATCCCCTGTCGAGAACTAATGAGGGGAATACCCTTCGTGTCCGTCGGAACGATGCGCTTCTTCGCGGCAAGGGGCGAGTCTGCGGATACGAGAAGCCCCCAATGATGCGTGTACGGGAGGGTCAGGTAGTCAAAACCCTCGTAGCGTCCCGGCCCCACGAGCAGGGCGAGATCGTGAACGCCCTCGCGCAGATGCAGGAGAATGTCCTCGCCGTTGCCTGACGCTATGGAAAACTGGAGGCGTGGATTGTCGCGGGCGAGCTGCGTGGCGGCTCGTGCGATGAAGCGGAAAGCCGGCGTCTCGCCTGCCCCTATCGATACCGTCCCCTCGAGTTCTTTACCCCCGTTCGCCTTCATCTCCGACTCGATGCGCTCGGCAAAATCGACGAGATCGTCCGCGCGCCGTTTCAGGACAAGTCCTTTCTCGGTCAGTTCGATGCCGCGCGCTCCCCGCTCGAAGAGCCTCTGCCCAAGTTCATCTTCAAGGGCGGCGAGCTGCGTGGAGAGCGCGGGCTGCGAAACGTGAAGCCGCGCGGCGGCCTTCGTGATGTTGCCTTCCTCGGCTACGGCGATAAAGTATCTGAGTATTCGGATGTCCATGCGCGGCATTATACCACAATCCGGCATAAGCATCAATTATGGCTTTACATAGAAAATATGTATTTGTTATTTCTCACGCTATGGGCTACAATGTCCGCGTTTTCTTTTTTCAACTCAACAGGACAACTCAAAAGGAGAAGCGAGATGATGAAAGAACTGGCAATGGCGACTCTGGTCGCGGGTGGCGTCTGCACGGCGGGCGCTGGGGATGCGGTTTTGCCGCTCACACGGGAATGGGACAAGATATTCCCGAAGTCCGGCAAGGTCGAACACTGCAAGGCGACGTTCCGTAACCGCTTCGAGGCGTTTTATAGAAATCATCTGAAATAGGGGTCAATTATTATCTCACGCAGAGGTGCAGAGAGACCGAGAGCGCAGAGTAATGATTAAGATTTGTGTGGCAAAAACCTCTGCATACTCTGCCTCTCCGCGCCTCTGCGTGAAATATTCAAACTTGAGGAATGAGATATGACAGTCGAAGAATTCAGAAAGACGATGGCCGAGACTGAGTACATTCCCGCTGGGAGTGTGCTTCATCAGGCGTTTCACGCATTCTCCCAGGAGGCGTTGAAAATTACGGCGGAGCTGAACAGTGCGTACCATACGCCCGAGGAAGTGCGTGCGCTCATGTCGCAGCCGACGGCGAGCGAGATCGACAAGACCTTCGCGATGTTCCCGCCGTTCC
>JAFXTB010000022.1 GCA_017525225.1 Kiritimatiellia bacterium | reverse complement strand
TTCCCGACTTCCGTGGGGACAGTCCCCGCAGGTTTCAAAAAATGGGTAAACTCCAGTCTTGTCGCCAAAAACAAATACGATATTTTTCTAGCAAGTGTGACATTTATGTGACAACTCGCAACGAAGAATGGTGTTTAATTTCTTCCGCCCGGGACATAAGGTCCTGGGAACAACAATAGGAAAAACGAAAGGAAACAAGAAATGATCGCATACAGCTGTCTCGCAAGCGCGCTGCTCGCCGTCGGTGGCATGACCAACGGCGTACAGATTGCACGCACCCCCGTCACCAACGCCGAATACGCCGAATTCGCAAACGCAACTGGACATTCCGTACCTCGCTACTGGAAGAACGGCATCTTCCCGAAAGGCAAGGACAAGCATCCCGTGGTGTGGGTCTCGTACGATGACGCCCTCGACTACTGCGCATGGCTCAGCGAAAAGGATCCAACGCGCGCATATCGCCTTCCATCCGAAGCTGAATGGGAAGCCGCCGCCGGCCCGTCGCCGCGCGAAGGATTCAACTTCAACGCCGTCGTCGCCAAGCACTGCCTCAAGAATCCCGGACAAACCGTCACGTTCGTCCACCCGCGCTCGCGGCTGAACGGGAAGACGGCCAAGCTGTCGGACGTGCTTTCAGTATCGTCTGACGGCCGCGTGCGCGGCTGGGTCAATCACCGCGACTACACCGGTTTTATCTACACCGACCTCTTCAAGCGACTCGGCGAGGACGGCGGCTACACGACGCCGGTCGACGCCTATCCCGACACGAAGGCCGCCTGTGGCGCGCTCGACATGTGGGGCAACTGCTGGGAGTGGACATCCACCGAGATCGTCGCCCGCAACGGACGCGAGCGCGGCGAGAAGGTCAACGCCATCAAGGGCGGATCGTGGTACGCCATGAAGAACTCATGCCGCACAGATTACAAGGGAGAGGGACGGCGTCCGGGTGGTTGCTACAACACCGTCGGCTTCCGCGTCGCAGCCGTGCCAAAGGAGAGGAAATAGCGACGCGGGACGGGCACCCCGGACCGGCTTCGCGACCGTCGGCTTCCGCCTTGTCGCCGTCCGCACCGGCACTTTTTTCACATTCCGCTGACTCACGTCCAGCGAAAAATGATATACTTCCCCCATGCGGAAAATCGTCCTCGTCTATCTGCTCATGATCGCCCTGCCGGCCGTGCTGGTGGCGCTTGGCGGTTTGCACCTTGTGCGGCGCGAGGTACTCCGCCTGCACCAAGACGAACAGGCGCATGCCGCACAGGCGGGGACGCGTCTCGTGGCGCGCGCGCAGAAGGAGCTGCTCGAAACCGCCCGCCGTCTTGCTGCCGAACCGTCCCCCTCCGACGACCGACTCGTTCGAAACACCTTTGAATGGACGGGCCAGGACGGCTTGGTCCGCCCCCGGCGCGAAACGGCCACGCGCGCCGAACTTGATTTTCTCAACCGCTTCTCGGGATTCCTCACGATGCGCCAGCCCTGGCTCGCGCGAAACGCGCCGGACGAAGGCTGGAAGACCACCGACCACGGTCCGCACGGCGAATTGCTGTACTGGCGGCGGAGAGGGGCGGGCCGAGCCGTGGGATTCGAGCTGCGCATGCAGGAGGTGGCGAATCGCCTTCCGCCCGAGAAGCCGTACGTCGCCGACACGCGCCCCGTCTGGCTCATCGGCGGGTGCCTGGTGGCGTTGCTCGTCCTGTCGCTTGTAGGCGGCGGCGCGGGACTGCTCCTCTTCGCGCGGAACGCCCGGCAAGAATCGCGACACAAGACAGAACTCGTCACGCAGGCGGCGCACAAACTTCGCACACCGCTTGCCAACATCCAGCTCTACGCCGAAATCGTGAAAGAGCGGCGTTATGAGACGGAGAGCGAACGCGACGAGGCGTTGGACGCAGTGGCGGGCGAGAGCCGTCGACTCGTGGAAATCGTCCTCGACAAGGCGCTGTTCGGTGTCCTTGACCAGCCGGGGAAGGAGTCCGAGCATGCGTGACATCCTCATCGCGGAAGACAATGCCCTCCTCGCGAAAGGAATCTGCACGGCGCTCAAGTCCGAACGCTACCGCGTACGCCACGTCGCCGACGGCGCGGCCGCCCTCGCGGCCATCGCCGAGCAACGGCCCGACGTGCTGGTCTTGGACATCATGATGCCGAATACAGACGGGATCACCGTCTGCCGGACGATCCGCCGTACGGATGCCCACCTGCCAATCCTCATGCTGACGGCCCGCGGGCTGGACAGCCAGAAGGTCGAGGGGCTTTCGGCGGGGGCAGACGACTACTTGACCAAGCCGTTCTCCATCGCCGAACTTATCGCACGCATCGCCGCCCTTCTGCGCCGCGCGCTACTTGCGGCTCCAACTGGAGCCGACGTGTTCGCATTTGGCTCTTCGACGGTAGATGCCTCCACGCTTACAATTACCGCCTCCGACGGAACATCCCAAAGGATTCTTCCACGCGAGCTTGGTTTCCTGAGGCTCTTCGCGGAAAATCCCGGCAAGGTATTCACGCGCGACGACCTGCTCGACCGGTTCTGGGGCGTGTCCTACTACGGCACGACGCGAACGCTTGATCAGCGACTCGCGCTCCTCCGCAAGAAACTCGGTGCAGACGCCTCATGCATCGCGGCCGTACATGGCATAGGATACAGATACGTTCCTGTATCATGAACAGTCGTTTTAGGACGCCAACAGGACTTCCGTGGGGACAAGTCCCCGCAGTCCCCACGGCTATATCCGATTTGTGAGAAATATTTCGCCAATTTGTTGATTTAATAATGGGTTGTCTGTTTGGGATGGATTTCATACGCACCATAATCTCACCATTTATTCCGCATCATATTCTCATCATTGAAAAACTTTGGGGACTGTCCCCCTATGCCGTACGTAATGGCAGCGCGGAGAGGCGGCTTGTCAGCAGCGCCGGAAGGTTCGGGGTCTGGGACAACGCCCTAGCCTGAAATCAGACTCTGCGATCTCTGCGTTCTCTGCGGGAGACGACTTCACCTCTGCGACTCTGTATCTCTGCGGGAAATGAACCCCTCCCCTGTACGAGTGTACGCATGGCGACGAACATGTGACATCAATTTGATGTCCCTACTCCTAATCCGATTTTGATATAATACACCTTGATTGCACCTAAATGGAGAATGACATGCAAATAAAAAACGTTCTGGCGGCGATAGTCGTATCTGTTGGACTCACCACGCTCTGCGCAGGCGAGTTCAAGGCGGGGTTCGCTCGCATTGACATAACGCCGCCCGTAGGCGTTCCGCTTGCAGGCTACTACCACCGGCGAGTGTCCGATGGCGTACTCGACCCGCTGTATGCACGTTGCCTTGCGATTTCAGACGGCGACACCCGCGCGCTCGTGTTCTCCTTGGACAACCTACATCTGGCCAACGAGGCGTATGACGACGTGCGGGCGGCAATCTCGCGGAAGACAGGACTCCCGCTGGAGGCGATTTTTCTCGCCTGCACGCATACGCATACAGGCCCGGTTTCGCGCGTCCTGAAAAAAAGTGCTTCACGCGGAGCGGTCTTGTCGCCGGAGGGCGCCGATGTCACGCAGACCTCGACCATGATGATTGCCGAACGCTGCGCGGAAGCCGGTGCGCAGGCTCTTTCCGACCTTGCGCCGGCGAAGGTCATGATCGGCCGCGGCGAGGCGAAGGGAATATCGTTCGTGCGCAGATACAGGATGAAGGACGGTACCGTGCGCACAAACCCGGGCGTTGGGAACCCTAACATAGTTTGCGCCACCGGCGAGCCGGACGAGCAGCTGCAGCTGGTGAGGTTCGTACGCGAGGGCAATAAGGAGATTGCGCTCGTGAACTTCCAGTGCCATCCCGACACTATCGGCGGCAACAAGATATCCGCCGACTGGCCGGGGCTCTCCTGCGGATACCTCGAGGCCGCCATGAGCGGTTCGGTCCACGTCATATTCGTCAACGGCGCGCAGGGTGACACGAACAGTACCAACATCAAGGGCGATATCGTGAAGAGAGGATACGAAAGGGCTAACCACATGGCGAGGACAGTCGCTGGCGCTGCGCTTGCGACATGGGGACGATGCGTGCCGGTCGAGGCGGGCAGGATCTCCGCCAGAATCGTCGGAGTGAAGGCAGAGCCCAACAAGGGAACGGAAGAAGAGATAAAGACGGCCAGGGAATACGTAAAGCTGCACAAGGCAGGGCGAACGTCGGAGATACCCGGCGGTGTCGGCATGAGCCGTACCGCCGTTATCGCAAAGGCATATCGCGTCCTCCATACGAAAAACATGCCGGACGAGGTTGAGCTTCCGGTCTCGATCATCTCAATAGGGAAGTCGGTCGCCCTCTGCGGTTTCCCCGGCGAACCGTTTACATGGATGGGAACCGAAGTGAAGGCACGTTCGCCGTTTTGCATGACGATCCCGGCTTGCTGCGTCAACAAATCGTGCGGGTATTTTCCCGTGAAGTCCGCCTACACTAGCGGTGGCTATGAAAACGCCACAACCCGCTACAAGGCCGGAACGGCGGAGCGTCTTGTCGAGGAGGCTCTCAAGGAACTGCGCGCCGTGCAATAACCCGCCAATGCCTAGCAAGTCCCCGTCCAATTCTTCTTCCGTCCACACAAACGAAGGGGATTATGGTATAATGTTGGCGAATGCCGGGCATTTCTCGGCATGTGGTATGGGAACATGAATAGATTCAAGATGAAATGCAGATTGCGCATGGCGGGTGCCATGGCGTTCGTCGTATTTGCGTTTCCGGGCGACCCTGCGGAGTTCGAGGGTGTCGTCCCTGTCTACTTCCCGGCCGCGGACGGATTCCCGGGTTTCGCGGGCGAGGTGGCGTATCCTTTCACCGTGCCTGCGCCCTAGCGGGAGTTACTTCTCAGGCCACTTTACGCAGCCGCCGCACACCGAGCCGGCGAACTTCACCCCGGGCTGGAGCTCGAGCGTTGAGCGCTCAAGGACTATCAGTCCGTTGCCGTCGACGCGCTCCAGATGTTCGTTCAGGTCGACCAGCACAAGCCGTCCTTTCCCGCAGACCGTCACCTGGCAGTTGAACGGCACCGCGTCGCTCAGCGACACGGGGAATGTGCGGCCGGCCTCCGTGAAACGCGCCGTCGGTGCCACGAAGTCCGTCACGCTTCCGATCTCCTGCCATAGTATGCGGAAACCGTCGTCCATGCCGGCCGACATGGTCCAGCTTGCCGGGTCGCGTCCGATCGCATCGTTCGCCGTGACGAAGGAATACGCGTCGAACGTGACTTCGCGACCGAAGTCCAGGGCGAGAGGATTGTAATAGCACTTCGTCTTGAGGTTGCCGTCGATGCCCTTGTCCGGACCCTCCCGTGCGCCGACCGGCCCCATGATCGCCTTTGTTCCTTCCGGGAACGGCAGAGGCTTGCCGTCTAGATACAGGCGGAACTCGCTGAACTGCGATCCAGACCCAGCGTATTCAGGCGCACCTTTCTTCCCTGGGCGAGTACTTGACACCTTGAACATCATGAACCGTGTCGACACGGCGCAGGCGCCGCCTCCTGCCAGGCGTACCGTACCTTCGCGGATCTCCAATCCGGTGTTGGCAAGCGCCGCGCCCGAGAGGTCAAGCACGCCCGCACCCGTCTTCACGAGCTTGCCGCCCGAGAAGCGCTGCCCCGGCTCGACCTTGCGGGTCTGTCCAGAGGGTACATCAATCGTCTCGGCATGCACTACGCACGCCACCGCAAGCAAAACTGCAGCAACTACTTTCATCTTTCCACCTTCCATCGGTTTACAGCCTTGTTTCACCGACGGCGGGCATGATACCATAATTCGGCTTCACAGGCAAGCCGCACGCCCCAAGTAGGAATGCGGCGTGGGCGCGGGGGCAGATGGGGTGTGATTTTAATTCGTTGAAAATCTGAGCCATATTACGCCGCGCTCCTGAGCTGTGCGATGATGGCGCAGACGCACGCGGCGTTGTGGTGACGCCAGTGCATCCCCGCCTGCTTGCACCTCCGCGCCACGAGGATT
>JAFXTB010000139.1 GCA_017525225.1 Kiritimatiellia bacterium | reverse complement strand
GGCCGCGGCGGAGCTTCATGCCATGGGCGTTGATACCGTCGGCGATCTCGCCGAGAACGTGATGGAAGAGACCGATGCCCTCCTCGCCATGGTCAACATGATGCTGGAGATATCCCAGACGGAATACGGCGTAACCCGGACGCCAACGGAGGAACTCGACCTCGTCCCCTTCTTCGGTGAAATGCTCGAGCTCTACTCTGCGCTCGCCGAAGACAGGGGGATATCCCTCTCCACGTAGCTGCCGACCGGTCCGGTGCTGTTCCGCGGACACAAGGGCCGGCTGCAGCAGATGGTGGGAAATCTTTTGGACAACGCCGTCAAATTTACGCCCGGCGGAGGACATGTTGTCGTGCGGCTGACGGCGGCGCCAATCGTGATTGAAGTGGAGAATTCCGGACCGGGCATAGAGGCGAAGGACATCCCGTACGTGTTCAAGAGGTTCTGGCGTGCCGATTCCAGCCGATCCCTTCAGGGGAACGGACTCGGTCTTGCTCTGGTGAAGGCAATTGTGGAATCGTATGGCGGCAGCGTGTCCTGCAGGTCCGTCCCCGGTCGCACGACGACGTTCCGGATCGTGTTTAAGTAGTTGTTTCCGCAAACATTGCCAAATGGTAATGTGGCGGTAATCTTCTGCCCATATTTGGATACTACAATATGCGGCATGAAAAAAAGATTCAGAGTTTTCTGTATTGTCCTGCTGTCGGCGTTCGCGGTTCGCATTGCGCTGATGGCGACGATGCCGGTTTTCGAACCAAGCGAAGCCCGTTATGCGGCCATTTCGGCCAATATGGCCAGGACAGGCGATTTTCTCACGCCCAAGTTCACCTATCTGGGGACTTACCAGCCGTTCAAGGGCAAGCCGCCGCTCGTGTTTCAGTGCGGTGGAGCGTTCTGCCGATTGATGGGCGTTTGCGAATTTGCCGTCCGCTTGGCGCCATTCCTCTCGTTTGTGCTTCTTCTGTTCATTTTGTACCAATCCGTGAAGTCGTTGGAGGGCATCGCTTCGGCCTGCCTGGCAACAGGGATATGTGCTACGAGCGTGGCAATGTATGCCGCAGCGGGCATGTGCATGACGGACGTGCCGTTGACATGCTGTGCCGCCGGTGCTTTGCTTCTATATGCACGCAGTCGGGAATATCCATGTCTCCGGGATGCTGTGGCCATCGGTCTTCTGCTGGGCTGCGGAATGCTGATAAAGGGACCGGTGGCAATCGCCCTTTTCGGTATTCCGGTCGTTGTCGACGCCATTGTCAACCGCAACTGGCGCTTTGCGTTCAAGACGGTATGGTTGTGGAGTTTGCCGGTGTTTCTCCTGGTCGCCGCCCCGTGGTTCATTCTCATGCAGCATGAACATCCGGATTTTCTGCGCTATTTCTTCCTGAACGAGAATCTGCTTCGCTTTCTTGTCCGCGACTACGGCGATCGGTATGGAGCCGGACGGGAGACATTCCGGGGGATGGCGGCCGTATGGGCGTTCGTGGTTACCTTGCCGTGGGCCATTTTGCCCGTCCATGACGCTTTGAAGAGAAGATGGTGCCTTTTTGACAGACGGAACTTCTTCTTCGTTTCGATGCTTTCCATTACGGCGTTCTGGTGTTTGACGAGTCGTGTTCCGATCGCCTATCTGCTGCCTATAGTTCCGCTCTTTGCAGCCTGGATCGCATCTTCTCACAGCGCGCATCTGCGGCTCTGGAAGATGTTGCCTTTTGCCGCCATTGTCGCATCCGTTCTAACAGGTGCGGTGATGCTGTACACTTGGTTCTTGACGGACAAAATGCTCGGCGCGGAAGCGCCCAGACGCGTAAGCAAGCGATGCTTTGCATACGAATTCTACCACGGCCCGTGGGGAGAGGGGGCTCCGAAATGAAGACGCTCTCGCTTGTCGTCCCGTGCCGCAACGAATTCAACAGGCTGCGGCCGGATGCATTTCTCGAAGCGACGGAGCGATGGCCGTGGCTTTCGTTCTGCCTCATCGACGACGGCTCGACCGATGACACGGCCGAGCGTCTTGCGTGGTTGTCGAATGCGTCTCCCTCCATCTACGCGATCTACCTTCAGGAGAATCTCGGCAAGGCCGAGGCCGTCCGTACCGGGATTCGGCATCTGTGCGAACTCTCCCATCCCGATCTCGTCGGTTTCTGGGATGCCGACCTTGCGACGTCTCTATATGAAATACCTCGCTTTGTCCAATGTTTCGAAACGGACGAAAAGGTGAAAGCTGTCATCGGCTCGAGATGGCCTCACCTTGGAGCCGACGTACAGCGTTCTCCGGGACGGGGCATCGCCAGCATCGCGTTCAAGATGGCGGTCCGCCGCATTCTGAAGGTGCCAGTGTGGGATACGCAATGCGGTGCAAAGATCTTTTCGCGCGAGGTCGCCGACGAAATATTCGCAACCCCGTTCAGCACGCGCTGGATCTTCGACATCGAGATACTGTCCAGGTTTGGCAACGACAGGTTGCGGACGCAAGTGCAGGAGCTTCCCGTTTCATCATGGCGAGACGTTCCTGGATCAAAAATTGGAATCGGGGCATCGGTCACGATATTGCGCGAACTCTGGATTCTTGCAAAGGCACTGAGGAAAGTGGAAGTCTCAAAATGAATCAGGCGATTTCGATTTTGGTAATGGTCGGCGGCGGACTGGGTACGTTCCTGCTGGGCATGAAGCATCTTTCGGAAGGATTGCAGGCCGTCAGCGGATCGGGCCTCAGGCGATTCATGTCTCTCGCGACCTCGCACCGTCTGGCGGGCGTCGGCACGGGCGTGATCACCACCGTAATCGTCCAGTCGTCCTCGATCATCACGGTCATGGTGGTCGGATTCGTCTCGTCCGGCCTCATGAACCTGTCGCAGGCGATCAATGTCATCATCGGCTCGAACATCGGAACCACGGCCACGGCATGGCTGATCGCCTTCGCG
>JAFXTB010000138.1 GCA_017525225.1 Kiritimatiellia bacterium | reverse complement strand
TACGGCAGATCCAGAGTATGCGAAAAGATACGGAAAGGTAGGGGCGTACTACCTGAACATACGCAATCCGTTCGACATCCGAAAGCCGGAATGTCTGGCAGAACTTAAGAAGGCTTATCCAGATCATGAATTTCAGCGCGGAAAATCAGGTGCGCTGGACTGGGCGGAAGCGTCAGTTATTGACGCTGAGTTCCTGAAGGAAAATTTCGGGGAAAAGTACGACGGAATCATCTACGACGAGGGAGGAGATCCAACAGGGGAAGGGGCTAGACATCGCGGAATAAGCTATGTGCCGCTAGAGGGCGGCAAGCAGGTGAAATCGGCAACGGACAACATAGGTACGTTCGATCCGAACAACGCGGACATCAGGTACGAGCTCAAGGACGCGGCGGGGCAGGTGAAAGGATGGTTCGACCGCGGGACGGGCGAGGTCGTGCTGATGAAGGGCGCGGACATAAGGACGGTCGCGCACGAGATTGGATGGCACGCGGTGAGGCAGTGGGCGGAGAAGAACAGCCCGGAGCTGCTGTCCAAGATGAACGAGTATGCGGCGAGCTGCCCGAAGTCGCTGCGGAGGCTCATCGAGAAGCGGTACAAGGGATTCACGGGCGAGGCGCTGATAGACGAGATCGGCGCGGGCAGGTTCGAGCGCGAGCTGGGCGACGAGTTCAGGAAGCTGCTGGAGACGAGGTCGCAGGTGCGCAGCTGGTGGCAGAAGGTGTGCGACGCGATCCGCAAGATGCTCAGGGGCTTCATCGGCAAGGGCGACGGAATCGACCTGAAGAAGATGAAGAAGATGTCGCCGGAAGAGGCGATGAAGTGGCTGGCCGGGCAGATGATGGAGGGGAAGGGACTGGCAGAGCGAAGCTCTGCAAGCGGGAGTGGGAAGAGACCGGCGATAGCCGGTGAAAGCGGCGCGAGGAACATGGGCATAAAGGACGCCGGAGAAGCAAAGGCGATGGAAGAGGCCGGAGCCGACCGAGAGGAGGATGTGCCGGAGAACAGGCAGATAAAACGGTTCTCAATACGCTCGTTCTCTGACGGGACGCCGTTTGTGGAAGTTGACAACGTGCCAGATGAGATTCGTAAGGAGACAGACCAGGATGCGCTGCGTACAAAGGTCGAAGCCCTCATCCGCAGTCGCTGGATGAACCAAATCATCGACCCGCAGGGCGTGAGAGCGTTCGTGAACGGGAGGACTGCGCACGAATACGTGAAACCCGCGAAGCCGCTTACAGACGAGGAACTGAGAGCGAAGATGAACGCAGCCGGAAATCTCGATGAAGTTGTCGCGACATCTGGCAATGCAAGGGCCGTACCCGACGGTAAGGACGGACACGTCCACGAGAACGTCAAGGGCTGGGAACACCGTGACGCAATCTTCAGGGTTGACGGTCGTTTCTGGGCTGGGAGGGTTAACATCGCCATATTGGACAAGGTGGCCGGAAAGAAAGGAGATTTCCGTAAGCTCCACGATTTGACCGGGCTAAAAGAAATCACCGATGAAGTCTGGCGTCTCCATGGCGATCCGGTTGAGGACGGCCAATCGTACCCATCTAACATCGGTGACAACGCCGATAATATACCACATCTCTCCGACGAAATCAAGAGCGATCCGGAAAATGCGCAAGGGGGAAAAAGGCCGTCGATCGGATCGGGAACGGAGACGGAACGGCGCGAGGGTGCGGAGAAGGCGCTGAAGGGATTGTTGAACGGCAGGCGGCGCGTGATCGAGCCGGTCAATCCAGGCGCGGCGGAGGCGAAGGGGACGGCGCTCAATGCGGCGGCGGATAGAGAGGCGGAGCTGATGTATCCGGAGATGTCGCCGTCGGAGGATCCGTCGATGGCGCAGCCGGTGACGATGGGGCTGAGCGAGCTGGTGAGGATGTACAGGGCGATGTCCGGCGGCGCAATGCCGAAGGTGCTGGCGAGGGGGCTGCGTGGCGAAAGGCACGGCAGGTGGCGCAACGGGAAGGCGTGGCTGGCGGCGGACGTGTTCGGGATCGTGGACAGGAGCGACCTGGAGAGGATAAAGGAGGAACTGAAGAAGGAAGGGCGGTTCCGCCACGAGGATCCGCAGTGGGCGGCGACGCACACGAAGCGCCAGGTGGAGGAGATGCGCGACACGAGCGAGATGCTGCTGGAGGACAGGATAACGACGCTTGCGGACAACAGGGTGCACGGGAAGAACCTGGGCGGCAACCGTTCGGCCATAAACGCGATGGCGCACGAGATCGGAAGGCTCGTGTGCGAGATGCCGGTGGACGGCGCGGCGCCGGAGAGGCTGAGGGTCCATTGGTGTAAAAATGGTTGAGTAGTGCAACGAACCTTGAAAGAACAGCCTTGCAGACGATGGACGAATCGCGAGAACATTGCCGGCTTGTCGGCAGATACGCCCTGTGTACTAACACTGGATTTTGCGAAATGCGGGGGTGGTCGGCAGATGCAGCGCCGGTCGACGTGTGTGGCATCCGTCCGGCGAATAAGGTTGTCTGAATCGAGTGAAGCCACGGTGCTTCAGGGCGATTAAGGGCTTTAAAGATCTTAAGGGCATTAGGAACCGTCTGGCATTGGGGACCATCGCCAGCGAGATCGCCGCAGATCGCCAACTTCCCGCTGCAGATCGGTGGCTTGTACTGGGTGCCGGGATATGATAAAATGCCGGTGCAAGTGGCGAGACTGTCCTGTCATAAACCTTGCAAGAGGAAATCTAAAACCTGAAAGTTGGAACCTATGAAGAAAAGAATGCTGGTAGCGGCGGCATTGCTCGCATGCGGAATGCAGGCGGCGGATATTGTGGCGTGGAAGGGCGCGGAGATGTCTGTATGGACAAACCGCATCGCGCGGATGGTGAATCCGCGCATGACGGCGGAAGGGATTGTGATGGATGTGGTGGGCATCGATCCGCAGATCTACCTGAAGCTGCCGGAGCCGTTCGTCGGGGAATGCAACCAATATGTCGAGATCACGGTGCGTAGCGGCATCATCGGTAGGTGCCAGCTCTTCTGGTGTTCCGAGAAGGGGGGCGGTTGCACGGCGCCTCGTAGTGCCGACTTCGATGTGAAGCGTACGGGCGAATGGGAGACGCACACGGTACGTCCGGGCTGGATCGGCGAAGGGCGCATCACCTGTCTTCGCATCGATCCTCCGAATGCCATGCGCGGCACGTTCGAGATAAAGTCCGTGCGCGTGTTCGCTGAGGGCGATGTGCGCGGAATCGACACGCGAAAGGTGGATGGCGTAGTGTTCGACGCGCAGACTGCCGGACAGGAGTATGCCACGCTCATGTGGTACACGTCCGCCGGGCCGGGGCGTAAGTTACTTGGCTTCACCACGTCGCCGGACGGCGCGCGGCATACGTACTGGTTCAATTTAAAGAGCAAGCACATGCTCAAGTACAGGTATGCCGGGCCGAAGGCCTGGTCCGGCACGGCATACGCGCTCGAGGTGAAGCAGATACTGTCCGACAGGAATCTTCCAGTGGAGAATCTTCGCCTCGTCTCAGGGCGGCCCGACCTACCGCCGGACATCGGTGTGACCTACGCTGGCCCCGAGCTCGCCATTCCGCGCGCGGGGCGTCCGCTCGCGCTGGAGCTGATCCTGCGCAACTACGGCACGGCGCCCGCGAAGAACGTGCGCTTCGCCATCGACGGGCTGCCGTCGGGATGCCGCGTGCTGGACGCCGCCGACCTTGCACCATCCGGCGAGATCGGCGCGTGCGAGGGCTGGGATAGCGTGGGCGACGACTATGCGAGCGGCCTTCTCCCCAACGAACGGCGGTTCCGCATTACGCTCAGCGACCTTGGCGTGGGACGGCATGCGTTTGGACTCACCATCACTGCCGACGGCATGGCACCGCGCAAGGTGCCGGTGAAGGCGGAGGTCAAGCCGTCGCTCGGGCTGCCCAGGGCGGACTACGTGCCGGCGCCAAAGCCGGTGAAGACGGGCCGGTACGAGGTAGGTGCATTCATATTCCCCGGCTGGGATTCCCACCATTGGCACGGCGTATGGACGCGCGCACCGCACCGCAAGCCGGTGCTGGGCTGGTACAACGAGATGAATCCCGAGGTCGTGGACTGGCAGATCAAGCACCTCGTGGAGAACGGGGTGTCCTTCGTGTTCGTCGACTGGTACTGGAAGAATGGAATTGAAGGTCGCAACCACTGGCCAAGCGTGTTCGCCCAGGCGCGCTACCGCAGCCTGCTGAAATGGTCGCTGATGTGGTGCGCCCACGGAAAGAAGGGCGCAACCGAGGAAGAAATGCGCCAGGTAACGAAAGTCTGGCTCGACGGATGCTTCAAAGATCCACAGTACATGCGTATCGGCGGCAAGCCGGTGGTTTCGGTGTGGAGCATCGTCGAGATCGGGTCTGATTGCCGGAAGCTACTCGACATCTCGCGACAGATGGCACGCGACGCAGGCTACGAAGGAATCCACTTCATCGCGGTTCGTTCGCCGGACGGGTGCACGGACCGGGAGTTCCTGGAGCGGTACAGGACGCTCGGCTTCGACGGCACGTGCGTGTACAAATACATGGGACACGACGATCCCAAGGCGCCGCCGCGCGTTGACGGGTTCCAGGACTACAGGTACCTAGCCGATTCGAGCCTCCGCCACTGGCGCGAGCTGCGCGAGAATTCGAGTCTGCCGTTCCTGCCGTCGCTCACGACGGCCTACGACGACCGTCCCTGGCGTGGCGAGTTGAGTCGTCCCGTAAAGAACATCAACGCTGCCGATTTCAGGCGCATCTGCGTCGATGCGAAGAAGTTCGCTGATGAGACGGGCGTCACGCGCCTGCTGATCGGTCCGCTGGACGAATGGGGCGAAGGCTCGATCGGCTATCCGAACCGCGAGCACGGCTTCGGGATGCTGGAGGCGGTGCGCGACACGTTCGGCGAGAAGCCGGCGGAGGGTTGGCCGCTCAACTACGCGCCCGAGGACGTGGGGCTGGGACCCTATCCGCGCGCCGACGATCCATTGTGACCGTACACTTCCCCAGTGAAACCCAGAGGAAACGTGAGATGACGCGAAGAGACTTCATCGGAGGATCGGCCGCGCTGATGGGGGCGGCAGTCGCGGGGCAGGCGGCGGCCCAAGGGACGGCGCCCTACCGGGCGGAGGACTACGCGGCGCTCAGGAAGCAGCTGCGCGCGTTCTATCCGCCGGACGGGCAGGGCAGCAAGATGACGCCCCAGGATCCGCGCGCGCTTGAAAGCTACAAGCGCATCGAGGCCGACCTCACGACATGGTGCGCCGCCCATCCTGGCTACGATGCGCTCGATGTGCGCCGCGAATGCTATCTCGCGATGCGCAGGCACTTCGTGCCGTACCTCTTCACCGAGTCGCCGTTCTACTTCGAGGCGGGCGTCAACGGCGGATGGTGCGGAGCGCGTCCCGGGCGCCTCGTGAACCGCATCTGCTCGAAGTTCTACAAGGAGCAGGCGCTCATTCCGGACGAGGAGTTCCGAGTCCTGAGGGCGAGAAGCCGCGAGGCACTCATGCTCTGCTGCGGACCGTTCTCGGACGACATGCACCACGTGCCGCCGTTCCGAACGATTCTCGCCAAGGGATTCGGCGGCGTACGGGCGGAAGTCGCCGACGCGCTCGCGAAGTGTCCGAAGGACGATCCGCACGGCAGGAAGCAGCTAGAGACGGCGCTGGTGGGGCTTGACACGGTGCACGGGATACAGCTCGCGTTCGCGAAGGCGGCGGACGGGATTCTCGCCCGGCCCGATCTCACGGATCGGCAACGCCATTGGATGAAGATGGCCGCCGAGGCGGCGAAGCGCTGTCCGTGGGAGCCGCCGAAGACGTTCTTCGAGGGCCTAAACACGCTCTGGTTCACTCGCGAGATACTGGGCTACCTCGATGGAACGAACCAGTTCTCGCTAGGACGCCCCGATGCGATGTTCATCGACCTCTACAGGGCCGACCTTGCCGCCGGACGCCTCTCGTCCGCCGATGCGCACGACCTCGTGGCGCACTTCCTCATCTTCGCCGACTGCCACTACGACAGTTTCAAGAAGCTCGATGGCTACAACGACCATGAGCTGGAGATTCCCATGTCCCTCGGCGGCTGCGACAAGGAGGGCAGTCCCGTCTGGAACGACCTCACGGAGATGTTCCTCGACGCGCACCTGGGCTGCGACTGCGTGTTCCCGAAGCTGCACTGCCGCGTGGGTTCCAACAGCCCCGGACCGTACCTGCGAAAGATAGGCGAACTTCTCATCAGGAACCACGCCGTGTTCACGCTTCTCAACGACGACCGCTACGTGAAGCAGTACATGGACGAGGGCTTTTCGGCGGAGGATGCGCGGTCGTACGTCGGCGTGGGATGCTGGAACGGATTCATCGACTCCGTGATGGACGTGGACGAGGCGAACTACACGTCCGTCATACGCATCCTCGAGATGACGATCCACAGGAACCCGAAGCTCGAGAAGGAGCTGCGCCTCTCGCTCAAGCCGTTTGACGGCGCGAAGAGCTTCGAGGAGGTGGAGGAGACGGCGTACGGCAACTTCATGCGGTTCTTCCGCGACGTGCTGGCCACCTACACACGCTATGGCGGCATGAACGCGAGGGTGTTTCCGCATCCCGTCTACTCCGTGTGCCTGCGCGGCGGCATCGAGTCGCGGCGCGACACGACGGAAGGGGGCGTAGCCTCGCGTCCGCGCATCATGACGCTCGGCTTCATCGGCAACGCCATCGACTCGCTCTGCGCGATTCGCCAGCTCTGTTTCGTGGACAAGACGTGCACGCTCACGGAGCTGCTGGACGCGGTGCGCTCGAACTGGGCGGGCCCGCGTGGCGAGGAGCTGCGTCTGCGCGTGCTGGCCGCGCCGTACTGGGGCGACGGCGGCGAGGTGGCCACGGGCATGATGTCGCGCTGGATGAAGCGCATACGCGCCGAGATCGACGGCTACCGCAACGAGCACGGCGGGCCATACCGGCTCGCGGTGTACGCCTACCGTGAATTCATGTACTGGGGGATGAAGACGAAGGCCACGCCCGACGGGCGGCGCAATGGCGACCGGCTCGCGCAGGGGTTCAGCCCCAGCGAGTACCGATGCAGGGAGGGTGTGACGGCGGTGATGAACTCCATCGGCGCGCTGCCGCACGAGGCGCTCTACGCCTCGAACGCGAACCTCACGTTCGACCGTTCGGCGATGTCCGTGGATCTCATGGCGGCGACCATCCGCGTATTCGCGAAGAAGGGGTCGCACATGATGCAGCCGAACTGCAATTCAGTGGAGGAGCTTCTTGACGCCCAGAAGCACCCTGAGCGCCATCAGGATATCATCGTGCGCGTATGCGGCTTCTCGGCGCGGTTCGTCTCGCTCTCCAAGCGCTGGCAGGACGAGGTGATAGCCCGCCACCGACTGAGATAGGGAACGGATTACGAGTAGCTTGAGTCGCCCTATGAAGAAAGTATTGTTCACGGCGATGGCAATCTTCGGGGAAGCGGCGTTCTCGCCGCTTCTTGCGAACATGCCGTTGATCGACGAGATCGCAGCGCAAGACAAGGCGGCGGACGATGCCGTGGCGGCGATCAGCACGTCGGAGGAACTGAAGGCGAAGCAGGCGGCGTGGCGCGCATGGTGGCTCGACGCGCTGGGCGGGATGCCCAAGCGCACCCCGCTCAACGCACGCGTGGTAGGTACGGTTCAGTGCGAGGGTTTCCGCCTTGAGAATATCATATTCGAGTCAGAGCCCGGCATGTACGTTACGGCGCATCTGGCGATGCCGGAGGTACGGACGCGCGGGAACGCGTCCCCCCCGCCCGTTGTGCTGATGCCGCTGGGGCATTCCGACACCGGCATCCTCAACCCGCGCTATGCGGCACACCTTGCCATGACGGCACGTGCGGGTTTCGCCGCGTTCGCGTGGGATCCGATCTCGCAGGGCGAGCGCCGCCAGGCTTGCGACAAGAAGTACGACTACACGGACAACTGCTCCACCGAGCATGCGCGCCTGGGTGCGCGTAGTTGGCTCGTGGGTTGGAACTTCGCGCGCTTCCGCATCTGGGACGCGGTGCGCGCCATCGACTACGTGGAGTCGCGCACGGACCTCGATTGTTCGAAGCTCGGCATCATGGGCACGTCTGGCGGCGGCACGATGAGTGCCTACATGCAGGCGTTCGATCCGCGAATCAAGGTGGCGTTCCCCAGCTGCTACATTTCGTCCCTGCGCGAGGTGATCGGTGCGCGCGGCTGCCACGACGCGGAGCAGTTCTTCTGGAACATGCTGCCGAACGGCTTCAACCACGCCGCTCTTCTTGCTATGGGACAGCCCCGCGTGGCGCTCGCGACGGGGAGCCGCTGGAAGGACTACTTCCCGCACGCGGGCGCCGTCGCCACGTTCGCCGTATTCACCAACATGACGGCGCGACTTGGATTCGCCGGACCCTACTGGCACTTCAGCTGCGACGGTCCGCACGGTCTGCCGCCCTCGACACGTGCTGCGCAGGTTGACTGGATGCGCCACTGCATCCTGGGCACTTCTGCGCCGAAGCCGCTTGCCGACTATCATATCCTTGACCGGGCGGGTACGGACGCAAAAGATCCCTGTCACGCCGCAATCCCGTTCTCGGCGGAGGCGACGTTCTGCACGCCGACGCACCAGGTACGCGACTTGCCAGGTTTCAAGAGTGTGTATGCGATAATCGCCGACGAGGCACGGCGTCTCGCAAAGGAGCGCAGACCTCATGCGCGCGAGGAACTGCGCGAGATCGTGCGCCGCCGTGCAGGGATGCGTCCGCTCGCCGAGCTGGGCGGCGCGGATGAAGTCGCCTTCAAGCATCGTTTTGGCTGGTGGTATCTGGACGGACGCGAGGGCAAGCTTGCAGAGAACCAAGCTGCCATCCTCGCGACGCTCGGGCGTTCACGCGTGGGCGTGAAGGCGGAGGCGATCCTCCGCGATGCGGCGAAACGTGTGGCGGCGAACGGCGGCAAGTCGGTGCCGCTTGAGGCGAAGGGTGCAGGCTGCATCGCCGCCGCCCATGCATACGCCGCCGAACCGCAGCTGTTCTCATCTGTGATGTTCAACGATCCACCACCGTCCTGGACGGAGATGGTCACAAATCCCGACCCACGCCACGATTCCTATGCCGTAGCGGTGTGGGGTGCGCTCAAGGACTACGACTGGACCGACCTCGTGCCGTGACGGCCATTACGCCGAGAAGTGGGCGCGGTGGGCTTTTACGATGCGAAGAGGTCGTCCAGTGTCACCACGGACTGTATGATCGCGCTGTTCGCATTTCGCTTCATGCCGTATGCGCATATGAGCGTAGGCATAAGGCCTTTCTTGGTACCTGTGGCGGCTCTGAAGATCTCAATGCGGCGGCGCAGTTTCCGGCTCTCCTCTTCGCTCATTGCATATTCGTCATTCGTGAATTTGATCTCGCAGATGTTTATGATGCGGTCATTGCGGTCTATCAGCATGTCGATCTGAGCATTACCGGAGTCTGTCGCGCCGGTCTTGCCCCGCCATGAATAAACGTCCGCCAGCACGCCAGAGATGCCCAATGCCCGCCTGATCTGGGGGATGTGCCAGAAGCAGATGTGCTCAAAGGAAAGGCCTCGCCACGTGTTTATCGCAGGATTCTCGTATGATAGTTCCCAGAATCGCTCGTCGGATCCCCGTCGGTCCTTAAGGAACTTGAAATGGAAAAGGACAAAATTGTCGATGAGACTATATATCGCGCCGCGTTTTATCGTTCCTATGACATTGCATTTCCGTATGAACCCGCACTCCTCCAGTTCTCTGAGGTAGCGACTGATCTCGCCGCCGCACGGAGGGGTCATTGCGGCGAGGATTTCCTCCCGCGTCATGCCGCATGCTCGTGACGCGAGGATGGTGACGATCTCCACGTATTTGGCATCATGCTTGAATAGGGAGGCGAAGAGTTTTCTGAATTCGTTTTTGAGTTCCGCGTTTGGCGAAAAGAATAGATTGTCGAAATTCTGCGCGACGCTGAATTCCTGCAGCAGAAGACTCCAATAGTATGCCACGCCTCCAAGTGCCATGTAGCATTCCGCTATCTGGCGACGATCAAAGGCGAGTTTCTTCCATGCGGCGTATTCTTCGCACTCCTTCAACGTGAACGGCGCGATTGGAAGCGACTTTGTCACGCGGTTGTGGAGACCTCCTCTGCCATTGAGAACCTTGTCTATCACCCAGGACGTGGCGGAACCGCAGATGATCAGCAATATGTCCTTTCGGAGCGCGGCCCATCCATTCCAGAAATGCTCGAATGCCGGTACGAAACCTGATTTCGCCGTATCAAGCCATGGGACTTCGTCAAGAAAGACTATCTTCTTGCCAGCTGTGGAACGGGATAGCATCAATGATGACTTGTGAGCAAGTATCATGCTTAATACAGATTATTTTTTCTCGTAAGTCTATTCAAGAAAGACTTATGAGAAGAAATGGTCCGTATGGGTGTCGATGGGGTGTACATGGGATTGACGGAGTGTCGTAGATTTGATAAACTCTTTTCGGCTAGACAGGCTAGATTAAAGAGAGGGACTTGAACAGAATGGAGGACAAATGACCTGGGCACTGCAAGATGCGAAAAATAGATTCTCGGCTGTGGCCGAGACGGCGGCGAACGGCGAACCGCAGGTGGTGACGCGCCATGGGCATCCGCTCGTCGTGATCATTTCGTATGAGACATACCGCGAGAAGATCAGTCCCGAACCCAAGAAGAACATCGCCGAGGCGTTCATGGAATGTCCAGTGACGGTCGACTTCGATTCGTTGATTCCTCCGCGAAGGGGAAGGAAGGGGCGGGGGCATTCTGTTCGGATGTTTCAGGAGGGTACGACATGAAGTATCTCGTGGATACGTGCGTGTTGAGCGAACTTGCGAAGAACAAGCCGAATGCGAATGTGGTCAAGTGGTTGAAAAGCCATTCTGACGGGAATCTCTTTTTCGTATCCGTCGTGACCCTTGGTGAAATCAAGGAGGGAATCGAAACCCTTTCCGATGAGGATCCTCGCAAGAAGAAGCTACGTACATGGTTTGAAGAGCAGATACTTGGGGCTTATGAGGGAAGCATCGTCGACTTTGACAGGGAGGTGGCGTTGAAGTGGGGCGAGATAAAGGGGATGACAAATCGCATGGGAAGAACGCGGCCAGACCTTGATGCGCAGATAGCCGCAACGGCGGTCGTGCACGGCATGACGGTTATCACGCGTAACGTCTCAGACATGGAATATACAGGTGCCGAGGTCGAGGATCCGTTTTAAACCGTTTCGTACTTCTTTAGGTGATTTGGTACAATGCAAACGAAGGAAAAATATGCGATAATATACGCTATCATGTTTGGATCCTTAGGAGACATGCGATGAAGATTGTGTTTTTGGTAGCAGTAATGTTCGGAGGATCGGCGTTCTTGCCGATCCTCGCGGACATCACCACCGACGGCGAGACGCTGCCGGGGTAAGGTGTGGAACGCCTGATGGACGGCGAGATCAACCCCACTTGCGCGTGGCGGTGGCAGAAGAAGCCAATCCGTGTGGAGTTCGATTTCGGCGAAGCGCGAGAGATCGGCGGCGTACGCTTCACGAGTGGACGCAGCTGGGTGAACTGCGGAATCAGGAAGGCGAGCTTCTACGGCGACGGCCAGCCGCTTGCTGAGCATGTCGTGTTTCGCCCCGCGAACACGTACAAGGAATCGTACGCCACATGGCCCCCCACGAAAGTCCGCCGCGTGACGGTGGTGATCGAAGACACCTACGACTTCAAGAGCAACTATTATTCCTTCTACACCCATGTCGCGACGCCACTTCTCCCGAAGATATTCGAGACGCCGCCCTACCCCGAGTTTTCGGGCGCGTTTCCCACGGTGCAGATCGCCGAGATGTCGTTCTTCGGCAAGGAGACGCCGAACGATCTGCCGCTTCCGAACAAGGACGGCTCCATCGCCTATCCTGAAAGCCGCCTAGTACGTGACTGGCTCTACCAAAGCTGCGCCATCTCCAACATCTCCCACCTCGCGAACGTGGAGGCGGACACCACGAAGTCCGATCCGATGGGCGAGGATCTTTCGCACGCCCTACGCAAGTATGCATGCGGCCGCGACGGAGCGCGGCCCTCCCCGGCATTCCTTTCCGACCGCGCCGCGCGCCGCCGCGAATTCCTCGCCGCATTCCGCAAGGATTTCACGCAGTTCGTCTATGTGAAGCACATCGTGATGGGCAACTCCATCTTCCATGCAACTGACGACCTCACAGACGCCTCGTACCAGGAGTGGAAATCCGTGCCCGATTATACCGTGGGTGGCTCTCAGCTCGTGCTGGCAACGATCGGCGAAGACGGCGCCGTATCGCAGGAGGTGTTGATCGACAAGCCGCACGGCATGATCCGCGACCCCAACCTGCACTTCGACGGCAAGACGCTCGTATTCTCCATGCGCGAGAACTTTACAACCTCCAACTACCATCTGTTCACGCTCGACCTTGAAACGCGTGCTCTCAAGCAACTCACCTTCGATGGTCTCGTGCGTGGGGCGGACGCCTCGGCGAGGCGTCCCTACCAGGCGGCGGACGTGCCAGGGCAGAAGGCCGACTTTCCGATGCCGTGCAGCGACATCGAGCCGTGCTGGCTGCCCGATGGTTCGATCGTGTTCCAGTCGACACGCTGCAGCCATTCTGTCGACTGCTGGCCGCTTCCCGTCTCGAACCTCTTTCGCTGCGACGCCGACGGCTCACACATCCGCCGCCTCGGCTTCGACCAGGTACAGACGTTTTTTCCGCAGCTGATGGACGATGGGCGCGTGTCCTACACACGCTGGGAATACAACGACCGCAACGCGGCCGGTGTCCAGCAGCTCTACGCCATGAATCCGGACGGCACGAAACAGACGGGGCTTTTCGCGAACAACAGCGAATTTCCGTTCTCGCTCATACACACTCGCGGCATCCCGGGTACGCGCGACATAATGATGATCTCCTGCGGACACCACGTGGGACAGAAGGGGCGGCTTGCGATGTCGCGTCTCGCGGACGGCGACGACTACACGAGCTTCACCTATGATCCCGCGAAGAGCGTCTGGGGCATCAACACGAACGCCGTGAAGATGACCTTCCCCGGCAACCGCGTGATGGAGATCCCGTGGTCGGAATGGGACAATCCGAGCGGCCCCGCCACCACGAACATACCGGGCATGTACTACCTCGCGGGCGCGGCGATGAACGCCGCCCCGGGCGTCCAGCCCACGCGCCAGCCGCACGACTACCACTACAACGTATATGACATGCACTCGCAGTTCGGTCCGCAGTGGGCGTATCCGTTCCCGCTCGGCGGCGGACGGCTGCTCGTCTCGTACATGCCCGAGGGGTGCCGCTACTACCGTGGGCCGTACTCTTCGCGCTTCGGCGTGTACGCGATGGACGAGACGGGCCGGCGCGAGCTGCTTGCGTTCGACTGGGGCCAGCACTGCATGCAGCCCATCCCTGTCAAGCGGCGTACACCCCCGCCGCGCGCCTTGAAGAAGCTCGACTACCGTGAAGGCTTCGGTACGTACTACGTGCAGAACGTCTACGGGGGCGCGGCGATGGCTGGCGCGCCGAAGGGGTGCGTGAAGCGGCTCCGCGTGATAGGGTTGGAGTACCGTCCCGTCCATATCGGCTGGAACTGGCAGTACGGCTGGCACTCCACGCAAGGCAAGATCGGCACGCCCATATCGGTGGGTAACGGCGCGTACGACGTGAAGCACGTGCTGGGCGAGGCGGATGTGGAGGTGGACGGCTCGTGCAGCTTCCGCGCGCCTGCTCGCACGCCGCTCTACTTCCAGCTCATCGATAAGGACGGCTGCTGCATCCAGACGATGCGCAGCTGGTCCACGCTCCAGCCGGGCGAGATCAACGGTTGCATCGGCTGCCATGAGCATCCGCACCTGGCCGGACTCGAGAACGCGAAGGCACTGGCCTTGCGACGTCCGCCCCAGCGTCTCAAGCCGTGGCTGCCGGGTGGCGAGACACATCCGTTCGTGGACGCGCTGGAGAAGGAAGGTCCGCTTGCCTCGCTCGACAACTGGATGGGATTGAACCGTCCGAAGATGGTAGAGGACACCGATCGTAACGATGGCTTCAGCTTCTCGCGTCTCGTCCAGCCGATCCTCGATGCAAAGTGCATCTCGTGCCACGACGGCTCGGATACGAAACGGTCGGTCGGGCCGCGCTCCGTCGCGGCCGCCTGCCCGCCTCCGTCGATGGATCTGCGCGGGGTGCCAGGCAGCCTGCCGCCGTCCGATGACAAGTCGAAGCGGAAGTACACCGCCTCGTATCTCGCCCTCACGTACAAGGGCAAGTGCAACGGCAAGATCAATTTCGCGCACGGCCTCGGGTTTGCGCCGTTCAAGCCGCCGTATTCCTTCGGCGCGGCGAAGAGCGCCGTGTGGCTGTCGCTTCGGGAAGGGCACCACGGCGTGGTCCTCACCGACGCGGAGCTGCGCCTCCTCGCGTGCTGGATCGACCTCGCGGTGCCGTTCTGCGGGTCATACGTGGAACACAACGACTGGAACGACTGGTACCGCCAGCGCTTCCAGTACACATGTAACAAGCGGGCGGCGTTCGCCTGGGCGGAGCTGAACGACGTACGGCGCGAATACGGCATGCCGCCCGTGCCGCTCACGGGCTTTGTGCCGAATGTCACCGAACCCCGTCGCCAGAAATATTGGAGCGAGTAAACGGGACAGGGCTATCCCCAAAGCAGCGATCAGTCCACAGGGAATTCTATCACGGGACGGAAGAACCTTGCCCCGCCGCTGCGCGGATACGTGAATGTAGCGGTGTCGCCATCGCCGAAATTGGCTCCCGTCACCTCTGTGGCGTTGAGGAGGGTCTTCTCCTGCAGCGACTCTCCACCGTAAAGCTTCAGGACGCCGTTGATGGGCGCGGCACGCAACGAGCCGCCTTCCGCCTGCATCGGGCCGATGCGGTCCAGCCGGACGGCGATGCGGACTTCTGTTTCGGTGACTTCGATCCCTGAAACGCTGAACTTCACAAGCCCGGCACCATCTTTCGTAAGGTCGAGATTGAGCAGGTAGGCTACCATGAAATCCTCCATGCCCATCGCGCCAGCTTTTGCTTTCACCGTTTCATACGCCCCCATCGAATTGAGCCATCTGGCCTGGCCCCCGGTAAGGTTCAGAATGGCCGTACCGCCAGAAAGGCGCAACGCATCGTCCTTCGCAAATTCAAAGGCGGAATCGCCATAGCTGCCGAGAAGTGAAATAACATTTCCACAGTCCCCATCAAATTCGACGGCATTTAGTCCAGGGTTGCTAGTACTCGCAAAAGAGAACGTGCCGGTTGTACCGTCGGTAAGAGGCAATTCCCTCCCATTGTCGATCAGCGCCACCGTGTATGTTCTGTTGGTACAGTCGAGGACAAACCTGAAAGTATATGGTTTCCCAATCGCTGGTGTTTGCTGGCCCTCCGTATACACACTTTTCCAAACCCTGTCCCCACGCTCCATGGTCAGTAACTTGAACACCCTTTCACCGAGTGCATCTTCCCCAAGAGTGATGTAGGTTTTACTTTCTGGCATGTCAACGGCATCATCAAAAAATATAGCGGGAATGGCTAGCCCAAATTCCACCGTGAAGGTCACCACCACTCGGTCACCATCGGAAGACGTGTACGGGGTGAATGTGTTGTTGCCATTTATGGTCATCTTCCCGTCCTTGAATCCGGTTTCCGCGCTCCATGTGCCCGTGGAGCAGTACGTGTTTTCCGTCTCGTAAATCCAGAACCTCCCCTTGTTCTCCGGCGTGTCGGGGATGGCTATGCTCAGGTTCGACACATCAGCCGTCTGGGATGAACCAGAAGACGGATCACATACGACCAGCTCGTAATCCCCCGCCACAGAAACGTCGAACAGGAAATTCGTGCTTCCAGCACTTGCGGCAGAAATCGCCGCAATCGTGCGCACCGCGCCGCCCTGCGACAGCCGCAGTTCGACATTTCCCTGCGTGTAGTCGAACGACACGTTGTATGTCCCCGGAACAGGAATATTCAGCACCTGCGCAACGCCATACGCAGGCGAAGTGACCTGAACAAGGTTGTCGCCGACAATGGCAGCGTGAACGTACTCCGCCTGTACGGTCGCACTCGGACGCATACCATCCACGAACGCCTTGGCCTTCACGGTCACGCTGTTCGTAATGACGAACGCACCATCGTAAAGCCTGCTTGAAGCCGTCGGCTCCGAACCGTCAAGCGTGTAGCGTATCTCAGCCGCGCCCGTCGCGCAGGAAATAGTGACTGGCTGCTCCTTCGTGAAGAACACCGTCTTCGTCGCGGGGGAGAACACCGGTGCCGCGACCTGTTCAAGTTCAAGCGTTGTCATCACCTGCACAAACGCCATGTCGGCGGCGTCAAGCGCAGACCCCACGACGCCGTCGGGGAAGAGCTGCACGCAAACTGTCTCCCATGCCGACGTGAACGCAACGTCCTCTATGTCCCAGGCGAAACCGGCGTTGTACACACCGTTCGTGCCCGGCCAGACTGTGCCTATCTCGTCCACCGCCAGCACCTCACCGTCCTCGCCGCCCCTGCGGAACACGACCTTGCCGCCGTTCCTCAGCGGCCCCAGCCCTGCATTGGAGACCGCCGCCGTCAGAAGCAGTCGCGTCGCGCTCTCGTTCCGCACCGCCACGCCGGCAAACGAAACATCGTACGCCCCCGCGTTCCAGATATAGACGTTGTTGCCGTCCGCGCCTTCGTCCTCGTTCCCGCCAGCGTCGATCTCGACCGTGAACTGGAGATTCGACTGCGTGTTGTCCACCGTCCACGGAACGTTGACGGCGACAATCCCTCCACCCGGAAAGTTCGTGACGACGCTCGCAAGCTCGCTCTTCTCGTCGCCAACT
This sequence comes from Kiritimatiellia bacterium, assembly GCA_017525225.1. GTDB lineage: Bacteria > Verrucomicrobiota > Kiritimatiellia > RFP12 > UBA1067 > RGIG6720. The sequence continues at coordinate 29,225 of JAFXTB010000138.1, read as the reverse complement.
CCCTCGTACACCGTAACCGTCGCGTTCGTCGCCGCCCTGAACCCAAGGTTCCCAACCTTGACCGTCAAGACCGTCTCGTCGCCATCCGCAAGGTTATCGGACGCGAACGAGAAGCCGTCCTCCTCCACCGCAAGGTCGCATGTCGCCGGAATGTAGCGTGTGCGGAGCTCAACGTCGCCGAACATCACCTCGCCCTCGGCGTTCGTAGAGACAGAGGACGATTCATAGCCGATCCTTATCCCGCCGTCCACGCCAACCGCGCCCGCAAGCTGCCGCTCGTGCCGTCCGGCGTCGAACAGTTTCCTCGGCGCACCCCACGCACCGCAGACGGGATCGTACATCATCGCCACCGGCGCATTCGCCGCGCCGCCAGCCTCCGAATCGCCGCCCCACACGAGGGCGTCGCGTCCATCCACGCCGCGCATCACCGAGCATCCACCCGAAAGCATCCAGCCCTCCGCCGCCGCAACGGCAACAGCGTTGGAAACGGCAAGTTCTGTTGTCTCCATCAGCGTACCCTTCTCCGTCCAGAGAACCGCAAACTCCGTCCCAGCGCCGCCGCGCACGAAAGGCTGTCCGTCCGAATCGCCTGCATAAGTCAGCCGCATCGGCTCGCCCCAAGCCGAATCGCAGAAGCGGACAGCAAATATCTCCATATCGCCCATCGTCTGCAAATCGCCGTCTGCATCCTTTGAGAACGCTAAAACGGCATTCTCCCCATCGAACGCCACGTCAAACCCGCTCACCGAGCCAGCACCCACGACGACCGGCGCCGGTACGCTCCATGTTCCGTTCGAATAGACGGACGCCATGATGTCCGTCGGCTCCGCCGCCGAACCGGCGAGACTCCCCGCCGTGTTCCTGAGCCACGCCACCAACGCCGTGCCGTTCGTTCCCGCCCGCACGACGGGCGCGAAGTCGAGCACGGAGTCTGCGGTCAGGTTACGGCACGACCACGCACCCGTCGCGGCATTGCGGACGCCAACGGCGATCTCCATCGCTCCGCACATCTCGGAAAGCGTCACATCATCGGAGAACGTGCGCCCCGCATTCGCCCATGTCGCTACGAACGCGCCGTCAGGTAACGCCGCGATCTCGGGCATGAAATCCGCCGTGCCGTCGTCCCACACGACCTCCGCCGCGTTCCATTCATTGCTCGTTCCCGTGCGCAGAACGAGTTCCGTGCGATTCGCGGAAGAGCGCGCCGCATTGTCGCGCAGACACACGAGCGCGTCGCCATTCGCTCCGCTCGCCATCGCAGGCGCAGGATTGGGATAGCCGCCGCTCTCCACGACTCCACTCGTCGGCGCGGCAGCCATCAGCCGCATACGCGGCGTCGCCTTCTTTAGATAGTCCCGCGATTGCAACCGCCACTCAATGTCGGCGGACGGAGCACCCGCCATAAGCCGCATCGACTTTGGCGAGGTGTTGTTATATATCCACAACGTGTCTGATGTTAGCTCAAAAAGTTTCCCGTCAAAAATAAGGAACGTCGCAGTCACAGCACCAGATCCTCTTAGTCCCCACCGAAAATCATTCCATGTCCCCTTACTGTACGTAGCATCCAAAACAGACATTCCAGAAACAGAACCTTTGATGCATGCTACGTAATTTATCCCATATCCTCCTCCAACAGACACTTTAGGCAGACGGTCGCTACTGAAAGAAAAAGAAGTTTCAAGACCTCCCCAACCGAGTCCGCCCAAAGCAGGGTCAAGCCCCGACACCTTAATAATCAAAGCAAGCGCAGCCTCCCCTTTAATTTCGTAGAACACGGGGCCTATCGGTGTTGGGTAATGATGTGTCAGCCCGAGCGATCCGTTCACCTCGCCGCTGAAAGAAACATCCTCGGCCACCCATTTCCGCTTCTGTGCGTTCCACGACAAAGTAAGCGGTCCGCCCGTGAAAGTAATGCCAATGTCTTTGTCCATCACACGAGCAAACTTTCCGACTGCACGTCGATTCCGTTTGTGGCTCGCTGTCCCCTCGGAACCACTCGTACCTATTTCCAACCCCGCAGTTCCAAATGTGCAACTGCCATTACCGCTGGAACGCACCTCCGGCTTTAGCTCAATCGTGGGGCATATCGACCACTCGTCGCCTGGCAACCAGCTCAATTTACTCGGCTTGGCGCCGCTCTTCTCTGGCGCAAGCGGAAACGTGAACGATCCCGCACCAATCGGCGTATAGCGAATCTCATCTATTCCTTCACTGTTCGACGGACGAGCAGTCCAAAGTCCGGGATGTTCTTCGTCAACATGTTTCGCAATGTCGAAGTTCACGCGGAACGGCTTTGACCTCACGCCTTCATTCTTGCCGACGGCGACGACTTCCAACCGTCCGCCGACCGGCAGAGAGCCGACATCAAACGTGAACGTTCGCGTCGTGACCACTTGCCCGTTCACAAGCCAATGATCGACATTTACTGGGTCATCCAGAATCGTCATCTCGATATCACACGAGACACCATTCAAAAACGTCGCCTTGCGCCCCACGCCGCCATACTCGCCATCAAAGTACTTGCTTCTCACATCCACGATCTTCAGCGCCCCGTCCGTAGTATCGACGAAGAACCACGTCGAGCTACCTGTCGCGCCATGCGCCGTGACAACAAAAGCCAACGCAAGGACAGTGGCAAACAACTTCATCATTTTTCTTTTCATAGGTATTTCAGAATTAAAGAATTGAAGAATTGAATACGCTCACTTCGTTCGCTAGTTGGTGAACCCTTGGACAGGACGAACAGACCGCCCGTAGAGGCGGCCGCCGATGGTGTACGTGCCGTGGCCGCCCGAATTGAAGCCCGATCCGTACGCGTTGTAGTCGTCCGAGCGCGGGACGGACGACCAGTAGTCGCCGTACGAACCGGAACCGTTGAGCGAAGTCCCGTCGCCGCGGCCAGCACAGGGGAGAAAGATGCTGTTGGAGGCGTAGTCGCCCCTGCCGCGAACAATGTATCCGTTCACGCCATTCATCGTCGTCCTCGTCCAGTCACAATTACTGTTGAGTCCTTCCAGTTCCTGATACGTCGGCATGCGCCAACCGCCGCCCCACTTCACATGCGCCGCATCGTGCGCGGGCGCAAGAACGCCGTTTGATGTTATCCACCCCTCGCTTTGCAATGTGGCAACACTCTTGCCATAAGTCGGCGTGTTCGACGAACCGAAAGAAAAGCTAAACGTCGTTCCAGACGGGCGATGTCCCATCGTATCGCCCCACCAGAAGTAGAGTCCATAGTCCCACGGATTATCCGCGCCGATGTTTCTATCAGCCCAATATGGGCCGCCCGCCCAAAGACGAACCTTCTTGGGCTTCCCCTTCCTTGCTTCAATCGTGGCTGTCACGACGGCCTTTACATCGCCTTTCTTACCTCGCCAGTCGGCTCCAGCTTCCCAAACGATGCGGCGGTTCTTGCCGGGCGCAATACCTTTGCCGACATCGCCGCTGAATGTTGTGGCCGTAACTTCGTACGTACGGCCTTCGATTGCAACTTCGACCGTGTACGACCAACCATCAACGGCGTTGAGGTCGTAGTAGATATCGACAAGGTTCGAGTTTGGCCGCTGCGAACCGCGCACGTTCGTCACGGTCTCGCCAAACCCCGCCCATACGACGGCTACCGCCATCACAAAAGCAAATGCTCTCCCTCTGGCGAGCAGAGCACAAAGAACTTTTCTCATACAACAATATTCCCTGCGCATCGTTCGCCGTTGGCCCGTCCAGCACATAAAAGGGGACGCATTATCCCTCTCATGCACTCCGTCGAAGCCCTAGCACAGGCCTATCCAAATACATTTAAGGGAGAATACGCCCCATGTGGGCGCATCTCCGCTTACATGTCATTCGGATTTGTGAAATGGTGCTAGTATTTCGACAGAACGACGTGTAGCTTTGATGCTACATTGTGTCGTCCGGGGGTGGATGGGGATGTCGGCCTCCATGCGTTGCTTGACGCTCCCGATCAGTTCCCGGACTATGTTTGTCCTCCTTGCGGAGAACGCAATTAGTTTACCAAATCCCGCTTGCATGGCGCAAGCAGGATTTTGGGGATTTTGGGTAAAGTGATTTCACGGAGTATCTGAATGATTCATCGCCGCGTATTCTGATGATTGTAAACAACTGGTAAAAATAACTTTTTCTTTTTACGGTGGGTAACTGTCCGCCGATCTTGAAGCCGGGCGCGGTTACGACCGGATATCTCAGGTTGTTTCAGACAAGTTGTTTCCATCATCAAAAGGTACGGCGGAGAATTACAGAGATGTACCCGCGTTTATGGGGACACATCAGCGAATCCTGCAATTTTCTGTCCTGTCGCCAGAAATATTGGAGCGAATAGGCCGAAAAATATCCCCAAAGTATGATTTCTGTCTGTTTGGGATAAATTGACGCAACGAAAATCATCCCAAATAAGGCAAAATGGCACATTGGGGATAATTCTTGTGTCGGGATTTTCCTTGCGGAAGGGGGGCTTCTGTGGTATCATGCTCCCCACAGCCAAGGAAAGGTGGAATGTCCATGAAAGGGAGAAGGGAAGTTGCATCGGCGGTAACGCCGAGGCGTGGGTCTTTACCCTGCAGAATCTTCTGCATGGCAATTCTTGCGGCAGCGAGACTTTTTGCCGGCGATTACTCTGTCCGTCAACTAGAATTGAATCATCCCGACGGCTTCTACAGATCTGGAGAGGAAGTCATTGTTTCCGGACAGCTGTTCAAAAGCGGTGTTCCGGCTGCCGGGGAGACTCTTTGCGCGGTCGTCAAGTGGGAGGGCAAAGAAGCCGACCGCAAGGAGATCCCCTGCAACGGCGAGCCTTTCCGGATTGCCTACCGGAGCGAGACGCCGGGCTGGGTCTATTTCGCCTTCATGGTGAAAGGACCCGATGGCCAGATCGTCGAAGAGCCCGGGGCAAAGCTCCCCCAGGGGAAAAAGACCCTTGTAGCGGAGATCGGCGCGATATACGACAAAGAAAAGATTCGGACAGCAGTTGAAATGCCTAACGATTTCCAGCAGTTCTGGAAGGACAACCGCGCTAAACTCGACCAGGTCCCATTCAATGCCAGGCTGGAAAAGCTTCAGGCGAAGAAAGAGGGTGTTGAACTGTATGCCGTGACCGTCGATGCGGGCGTTGACCGTCCAGTCACCGCCTATCTGGCCTATCCCGCCGGAGCGGGAAAGGGAACTTTGGCCGCATATGTCAGCTATCTCAGCTGGTCGAGCGCCGATGCCAACCGTGGGTTTGCGGAAAACGGCGCAAGAAGAGGCCTGCTGACTCTTGCGGCTTCCTGGCATGGTCTTCCCGTCAATCAGCCAGGAGTCTTCTATGGGCAGGAGATTCCCAAGGTATTCAACGCCCGACGCAATATCAAGGACCGCGACAAATGGGAGTTTCGCGGGGTCTACATGCGCGTGCTCCGCGCCTTGGACTTTATCAAGAGCCGTCCTGAGTGGAACGGGAAAACGCTGGTTGTGCAAGGCGGCAGCCTCGGTGGAGCCCAGACCGCCGTTGCAGCCGCGCTGGATCCGCAGGTGACGACGGCGATTATCAGCGTACCGTGTTTCTGCGAGTTCAGTGCCGATCTGGCCGGGCGCAAACGCTCCATTCCCGTTTCCGGTTTCCAGATGACGCCTGAGGTTCGCAACGTCCTCAACTACTATGACGTGGTCAATTTCGCCACGCTGATTCGCTGTGAAGTCTTTTTCTGCACCGGCTATTCCGATGAGCTCTGTCCGCCGTCCAATGTGATCGCCGCATACAACAATCTGCCGCCGGAGACCCGGAGGTCCTTTTCTTCCAATCCGGCCACCGGTCATTACGGCACAACGGTCAATGTGAAAGGCAATCAGTGGCTGAAGACTTTTTTCCAGAACGTGAAAGTCAATGCCTATACGGAAAAATACTGAGTTTGAAAAGCGGTTCAAAAAGGTTGACACGTTAATTGTTTTTGAAACGGAGTAGGGCTGTGGAGATAAACTGACAGACGCATGTCGGTCTCTGGTCCGATCCCAGCGAGAATTATTGCTGCTGTCAGTTTTCTCAACTCAAGACGAAACCTAATGATGTTGGGCGGCCCGTGCAATGGACTTCGGCCCTCAACTTGTGGTATAATGTCGGCCATGAAGACAAATAACTTCGCCCGCTTCTGGCTTGTCGCGCTCGTTGCGGCGTGCACGACCGTCTCGTCTGGCGCCATTCGCGCCGTCACCCCGATCGCCTGGAACGGCGACCCGAACTGCTGGCAGATGAAGCGCCATGCCGAGAAGATGGCGGTCGTCACCATCGACGGCGACGATGTGTATGCAAATGTCATCGATACGACGCTCAAGCCATGGGATCCCGCCGCACGGCTGGAGATACACCGCCAGTATTTCGACATACACGTGCCGGTGTCGGGTGAAGAGGTGGACGGCTACGTCTGCGACGAGGCGAACGCAAAGGCCAACGCCGCCACCTTCGACGTGGAGAAGGACTATGTGCTCTTCCAGAATCCGCAGATGGCAAAGATTGCGCTGAAGCCGGGTGAGTTCGCGATCTTCTATCCGCCCTATGGCGCACATGCGCCCAACAAGACAGAGGGCGCGCAGCGGCCACATCGCAAGGTAGTCGTGAAAGTGAAAGTGTAGGGAATGATCCACATGAAGAATACTCGCCTGTCAGGTCGCCTGGCGGCGGCGCTGTTGACGGGCGCCATGTCGGTGGTGGCGGCCACGTTTCCGCTGGAATGGAACGCGACGTATGATACGTCCGTTCCGCGCGAGGTCGAGATCCTGCCAGGGAAACTGGTCGGGATGGGACTCATGCGCGAAGGCGACGGGTTCAAGGTGCGCGCCGACGGCAGGCCGCTTGCGGTGAGTGTCCTGAATGGAAAGGAGCCGGGGTCGGTGCGGCTCCGGTTCACGGTGCCGCAGGGCACGAGGACGCTGGAATGCGAGACTTGCGCGGACGGCGCGCGAGTCGGAACGTCGGGCGGCGGCCTCTTCGCCGGGGCGTTGTCGGGCACGGCTGGCTGGCGGCTTGCGGACGGAACTATCGAGAAGACGGGGAAAGGTATCTTGCTGAAGGGCACGAAGGACAGCTACGCCACGTTTGAGGTCCCGGTGCCGGATTCGCTTGCGGGCAAGGGCGTGGTGCAGGAGATCGAGGTCACAAGCCGCGCGAAGCTCGTCTGGGGCGGCGTCGTGAATATCGAGCAGCTGGACGGAGACGGTAACCTGCTGCCGGAGACGCTCTGCGACGTGCGCTGGACGTCGCACATGCGCCCGCCCGACAAGACGGCGCTGTACATTGACGAGGGGCATGTGCATCCGCGTGCGAAACGATTGAGGGCGTCGTTTGAGCTGCGTCCGCTCAAGACGGAGTTCGACGACTACGGACGCCCGATCAAGGATAGGTCGATCCTACTGCCGGCGCTGGAGGTCTCCCGGCTAGATGTCCGCGCGGCCGAGCCGCTGCCGTTCCCGAAATGGAACGACGGGTTCTTTGCGCCAGGGGTGAGTGGACGTGCAGACGACTTCGCCTTGCGGAGCGGCGGTCCCGACGGAATCGGGTTCTTCCACCAGGCGACGACGCGCGCCGGATGGACGCAGGGGCATCAGTTCCGGGACGAGCGCGACCGTGCGCTGCCTTCCGGCGACGGCACCGTCGAGGCGTGGTTCCGTCCTGATGACTACGCCAAGGATGGCGATTCCGGCAGGACGTGCGCCCTGCGCGCGCCGTATTTCGTGCCGCTGTTCCAGATGCACCAGGGCATTCGCACGCTCATGCTGGAGAAGACTGGCATCGGCGAGGTCTTGGAGCTGTACTACAATGCGGAGAAGAAGTCGGTTTATTTTTCCATCAAGGACTGGAAGCGGCGCGTGTACAAGGGTGGTGCGAAAGGCGTGGAGATCCCCGCCGGAAGATGGACGCATGTGGCCGTGGCGTGGCGGTGCGGCGGGAAGGCGGAGGTTTTCGTGGGCGGACGAAAGGTGCTGTCCCTGCCAATACCGGAATTCGAGGCAGTTCCGCTGCATGATGCATCGCTCAAGGAGGTGAACGATCTCTGGGCGCACCAGCTGTTCGTGGGATGTACGCAACGCGCTACGCGCGATACGGACGGATTCGGGGACGATACATTCTTCGGCGGGGCGATCGATCTCGTCCGCGCGTCTTCCGTTGTTCGGTATTCTGCCGACTTCGTACCGTCCGTGGAACTGGCGTTGGATGCGGATACGCGGTCGCTGTTCGCGTTCGACAGGACGTTCGACGGCGTGTGCGGCGGAGGGTTCGGGTTCGTGCCGGCATCCATCTTCGCCCGGCGCGACCGTGTCTCGCACCGCCTGTGCGGCGGATGGTACCGTCCGGAGGAGAACCTCCCGGAGAATGATCCCTTCAAGGTTCTGGATACGCTCAACTATCCCGTAATGCCGCGCGTCGATGAATATCTGGCGTCAAGGAGGTCCGAAGCGGCAAGCTTCACGGTTAAGGCCGGCGACGAGATGAAGGTGGCCAGCCCTGCGGACCTGTACATGGACTACGTGGAGATCGAGAACCTTTCGTCGACAGAGGTGCTGTTGTATCCGCTCGTCGTCCGCAAGGGCGCGCTCGATCCGCGCAGCTTCGGCGACCTGCGCGATTCGCTCGAGAACGAACGCCTGACGGACAAGGGAAAGGTCAACCGCGTGTTTCAGTACGCCATCTCCGCAAGCGACTACTTCATGAACCACCAGGCCGACTTTGCGCCTGGTTCGGACACGCCGAGGCAGGCGACCTACGAAGCGATGATCATGCTCAATTCGTACTGCGGCTTCGAGTGCGGTCCGCTGAACAATCTCACCTTGAACATGCTCGCCTGCGTGGCTGGATGCCCGACGACGCCGACGGGCGGGTACGGGCATGCGTTCGAGCAGGTGTTCTTTGACGGCAAGAACCACATCTACGACCTGTCGGCGCAGAAGTTCTTCCCGTCCTTCGACAACGAGACGTCCACATACCTCGGCGAGGCGGCGAACCAGCCCGGGGTCTTCAATCGGGTCAAGGGAAGCTGCGGACACTTCATCCGCCAGGGGTCGCGCGGCAACTGGGTGGTCTCCCCCGACTACCGGGAGAAGGTCGCGATGATCCTGAACCCGGGCGAGCGGTTCCGTGTGTGGACCGGCAACGACGGCCAGTTCAACAACCTGGCGAAGTGGCACGCCACTGGCACCTACTATCCGCTGCTGAAAGCCGATCCGGCCCGGGAGGACTTCGACTATGCCGACATCACGGGGACGAAGAAGGGCATGAAGTGGGTCCTGCGCAGGGACCGCGTGTTCCCGCAGTACTCCACCGGCGTCCTGTCGTTCGACGGTCGCCCGGCGCGCGGCAATCCAGCGTTCGAGTCTGTTGGAGCAGATTCGTTCTGCTATCATGTACGGAGCTGCTATCCGATCACGCTGGGCGTCTATGAGGCGCGGCTGGCGGACGGGCGCGCGGCGGACCTGGAACTTTCTTACGATGGAGGAAAATCCTTCTCGTCCGTTCCGATGAGCAATGGTCGCGCGACGCTCCAGTACCGGGTCAAGGCCCGCCACGACTACCTCGTGCGCGTGAAGGCGCCCATCGGGTCGGTGGCGCGCTTCACGGCCCAGACCGAATGCGAGGTCAACCCGCGTACATATCCTGGCTGGCTGAAGGGAGGCGAAGACCGTGTAGAGTTCAAGGCGGAGAACGATGTCCCCGCACGTGTCACCTTTGCGTGGCGGCGTGCGGCCAAGCCGATCGAGGTAAAGGGCGGCGTCTATTCCGGCACGCTTCCGGGATTCGAGCGACAGCTCGTGCTGGTAAGGCCGGGCGAGACGGCGCGGTTCGCGGTCGCAGGAACGGGGGCCGGCGCGACGGCGCGTGCGTTCGGTCCAGTGCGTGCCGATTTGAAGGGAGGATGTCTGGAGGTCGCATCGGATCCGCGGGGCGGCGATTTGATCGCTCGCGGCGACGACCTACCGGAGCATGGTGCGACGGACACGGCCTTTGGCGCGGTGGAGATCGACGACGGCGGCGCGCGAAAGTCGCTCACGGTGCTCGTATCGCCGACCGCCCGGCTGGCGACGGCGGCGGATGCAGAAGTCTCTGGCGCGGCGGCGAAGGCTGCTGCGGATGCATCGAGCGTGCAGGGGCGCGTCGTATTCAGGAAACCAGGGGATTCCGCGCGATTCCGCTTCGCGACGCCCTTGCCTGCCGGCCGGTACGTGGTGCTGCCGCTTGTCCGCTATGGTGGACACGAAAAGAAAGCGGCCGGCGTCATGATGCGCGATCCCGTCGATGCCGGTAGGAAGTGGACGGTCGCCAAGTACATCAACGGGAACCTCGACTATCTCAAGGCGAACTACGCGCATCCAGGCGAACGCGCCCGCTGGAAATGGGATTCGGCCGTGCGCGGCGACATCCAGGAGTGCTACAACGGGTGGATGTACCGGGTGTTCGACATCCCGAAGACGGATACGCTGGAGTTCTTCGTGGAAGACGATCCTGGCAGCGGGGTGGAGATGGCCGCCGTGCTGGTGGTGCCGGATCCGGACCTGGAGCTCCGCCTCGACATGCGCAAGCTGCTGTCGGGCCTGAACTGCGATCCGGTCCGCATCAGGCAGTGAACAGTGCGCAGCGGGTGCCGTGAAACTCTTGTTTGCACAAGTCCAGCAGAATATGGTAATATATGGGCGTTGCAACTTTCTAGAAAAGGAGAATAGGAAATGAAGAAACTGATGGCTACAATGACGATCGCGCTGTGTGCGGCGGCTGTGCAGGCGGGCGACATCTACGTGTCGCTGGCGACCGGCAAGAACAAGAACGCGGGCACGAAGGAGGCCCCGCTGAAGAACCTTTGGAAGGCATTGGAGAAGGCCGATACGGGCGATGTGATCCATGTCGCCGAGGGCGTCTATCCCGGCAAGGCCACGCTGAAGGGCACCTTCCGCATGGAGAAGCCGGTGTCGATCATCGGCGGCTACTCGAAGGATTTCGCGTCGCGCGATCCGCTCAAGTTCCGCACGCTCCTGCAGGCGAAGAACGACAGCTACGTGCGTGGAAACTGCCAGGGCGTGCTGCATCTCGAGTTCGACAAGACGATGAACGCCCCCAAGGGCTTCAAGATGAAGATCGACGGTCTCATCTTCGACGAGGGCCAGGCCAACTCCTACCATGCGGTTAAGGGCAAGCCCGAGGGCTTCGACACGGGCATGTGGCTCGAAGGCCCGGCGAAGAACCTTGCCGACAAGCAGGTCAGCCCCAACCGCTACATGATCTACTCGGCCACGGCGTCGCGCGGCGAGGGCGACATCGAGATCAAGAATTGCGCGTTTGTCAACGGCGGCAACTGGGCGGTAAATCTCAACTGGTACAAGGGCAAGGTGGAGATCGAGAACTGCGTGTTCTGCAACAACCGCATGATAGGCGCCAGCGTCGCGTGCGCCAACGCCCAGCCTTCCGTCAAGTGGGAGTTCAAGAAGAACACGGTCCTCTATACCTGGAGCCGCCTCAACGACCTCGCCGACATGGGATTCGGCGTCCGCGTAAACGAGAAGATCGAGGCCGACATCAAGGACAACATCATCGGCCTCAACGTGCTCACCGGCTTCGACAACACGAAGGGCAGCGGAAAGACCAAGAAGATCAAGCTTGACGGAAACGTGTTCTTCCTGAACCGCGAGAGCGACGTGCAGATGACGGCATCGCCGAACGTCGTGAAGGTCAAGGTCGCCGAATTCGAGGACCTCGAGGGTACGGACGGCATCGAGTCCATCGAGGACAACACCGACCTCAAGGATCCTTCCGTGTTCAAGGGCCGCCTCAACGCCCAGTATCTCAACGCCTTCCTCACGATGAAGTACTCCGAGAAGACGAAGCTCGACGAGGGCCAGTGCAACGGCCTCAGGAGCATGCTTGGGCTGCCGCTCCAGGGTACGATCACGACGAAGTGCGACATGTTCTGCAACCGCTATCCGCTCGAGGATGCGCTCAAGCTCTTCGGCGCGATGGACGGCAAGGGTGCGCAGACCATCAAGTGACAAGTCTCGAAGGAGGGGACACATGAAGCAGTTCGTTCAAAGATTGATCGTCCCATTGGCGGCGGTCATGGCGGCCAGCGCCGCGCATGGCGGGTTCTGGGACAAGGTCAACCGCGTACAGCGTACCCTTGATGCCGTCAATCAGGTCGTCAACCCTCCTCCTCCGCCACCACCGCAGCCAGTTGTCGTGCAGCAGCCCGTGGTTGTCCAGCAGCCTGTTGTCGTACAGCAACCGGTCGTTGTGCAGCAGCCCGTGGTCGTACAGCAGCCAGTTGTCGTGCAGCAGCCGGTCGTACAGGAGCAGGTCGTAGTACAGCAACCCGTCGTACAGGAGCAGGTTGTCGTACAGCAGCAGCCGGTGGTTGCGGAGCAACCTGCTGTACAGCAGCAGGCCGTAGAGCAGCCTGCCGCCGTACAGCCTGCCACCGCCCAGCCGACCGTCCAGCAGGCGCCTGCAGCATCTCCGCAGCCTGCCGCGGCACAGGATGTCTCCGCGGTGGCGCCGGCGTGTACCACCGCAACGGACACGGCCGAGCCCGAGTTCAGCTGGGGGACTTTCCGCTTCAAGAAGCCTGCGACGCCGGAGCAGATCGCGGCGGCGAAGCAGAAGGCCGGCGACAAGGCCAATGGCGACGTCAAGCTGGACATACGCAAGGCCGACGAGGCGACGGTGGCGGCGGCGATAGCGCAATTCCCTCAGGCGATCCAGGTGTCAATCCGCGACACGAAGATGTCCTCGCTCGCATCGCTTGCCATGCTGACGCAGGCTACAAAGCTCGATCTGCACGACATGAAGGACATCTCGCTCGCTCCTATCGCTGGGCTCAAGAACGTGAAGAAGCTCACGTGCATGTACTGTTCCATCGCCGACCTTTCGCCGCTTTCGAGCTGGCAGAATCTCGAAGAGGTGGACTTCTACGGTTCGGAGCTCAAGGACTTCTCCCCGCTCGCCTCATGCGCGAAGCTGAAGCGCATCACCTACTACGCCGTCAAGATGGAGCCCGGGCAGTACGCCACGCTTGGCGCGCTCAAGCAGGTGAAGGACTTCCACGGCGGACTTACGAAGATGACTTCTATCGCGTGGCTCCAGGGGTTGACGCAGGTGGAGGCGATCCAGATATTCGCCGAGAAGATCGACAGCTACGCGCCGCTGGCGGCGCTCCCCAACCTGAAGCATCTGCGGCTCTGGAACCAGGAGGGCGACAGCATGTCCACTCCCGTGGGCGACCTGGGGCCGATCGTGGCGAACTCGCCGCATCTCAATTGCGTAGAGCTTCCCGGCAGCCGCTATACGGGCGTCGCCGCCCTCGCCGCGCTCAAGGAGCTTGAGGAGGTGGATCTTTCCGGCGCCAAGGAGCCGGTCGACATCTCCTTCGCGGCGCAGCTGCCCAAGCTGCGCAGCCTCGACATCTGCGACGCCACCATCGTGAACGGCGCCGTGACCAACACGTTGCCTCAGAAGGTTCGCGTGAGGACGGACGGTAAGACGAAAGGACTCTAGCTTTCAGCATGCGAATAGTTTTCATGGGTTCGTCGGCCGCGTCGGCCACATGCCTGCGCGCCATACTTCGGCTGCCGGGGCTTGAGGTGGTGGGGCTGGTGACCCAGCCGGACCGCCCTGCCGGGCGAGGAAAGGCTCTTACGCCGTGTCCATGCCGCGCATACGCCGCGGAGCGGAAGATAACATCCTGCATAACGCCCGAGGACGTGAACGACCCCGAGGCTCTGGCGTGGATACGTGCCAGAAAGCCGGACGTGGTGGTGGTGGTGGCGTTCGGGCAGTTCCTGAAGGACGAGCTTCTGAACCTGCCGCCCTTCGGCTGCGTGAATTGCCACTTCTCGCTTCTGCCGAAGTATCGCGGCGCATCGCCGGTGGCGAGCGCGATCGCGGCTGGCGAGAAGATGACGGGCGTGACGGTGATGCGCATGGGGCTGGGCATGGACGACGGTCCGATACTCCTGCAGGCGTACGAGCCGATATACCAGGACGACACGGGCGAGACGCTCATGGACAGGCTGGCTATCTCCGGCGGGGTGAATCTCGCCAAGGCCCTGAAGCTCATGTCGGCCCGCCAGCTGCCGCCGCCCACGCCGCAGGTGGACGAGGAGGCGACCTTCGCCCACAAGTACCGCAAGTCCGACGGGCTGATAGACTGGTCCCAGCCGTCGGTCGTGATAGAGCGGCGCATCCGTGCGTTCACGCCGTGGCCGGGATGCTACACGTTCCTGCCGCTGCGCCTGAGGAAGAAGGATTCGGGGCGGCTTGTCGTATACGGCGCCGAGTTCGCCAGGCTCGATCCTTCGCAGCGCAGCGAGCTTCCCGGCACGGTGCTGGCGGTGACGTCGCGCGGGCCGGTGGTGCGTACGGCGGACACCGCGCTGCTGCTCACGGCGCTCAAGCCCGAGGGCTCGCGCATGATGGATGGCGGGGCGTTCCTGCGCGGGCGTCCCCTGAAGCCGCTTTCAGACATGATGATATCCAGATGAACGAGCCTCCCCCAGCAGCCGGCACGACCGCCGAAGTCGTAGAGCGATACCCATACCATGCCTGTCCGTACGCGCGGGCTCTGGCGGACAGGTGTCCGCAGTTCCGCATCCAGGTAGATCCCGATCCCCGCGAGCTGGAGGAGGAGGACGGCATGGAGGCCGATCCGTTCGGGGAGGAATCCGATGCGGCCGGGTGCTATGGGCTCAAGCAGCGCTTTGCGGACCGCGTCCTTGTGATGACCTCGGACAGCTGCTTCATGAACTGCCGCCACTGCACGCGCAAGGGGCTTCTCGGCAACGCGGAGGTGGTACGCTCCGACGAGGAGTTGTCCGCCTGCATAGACTACGTGAAGGAGCGGCCCGCTGTGCGCGACGTGCTGCTTTCCGGCGGTGATCCGCTTGTCCTGCCCGACGACGAGGTGATGCGGTTCGTACGCGCCTTCGGCGATCTTGAGCAGGTGGACGTGGTGCGCGTATGCACGCGCGCGCCATGCGCGAATCCATTGCGCGTCACGCGCGACCTGTCGCAGCGTCTGGGCCGATGCGGGAAGGTGTGGGTGAACACGCAGTTCAACTGTGCGGCCGAGCTGACGCCTGATGCGGTGGAGGCGTGTTTGAACCTGGTGCGGGCGGGCATCCCGGTATCCTGCCAGACGGTGCTTCTCGCGGGAGTGAACGATTCGGCGGAGGCCATGCTGGAGCTTTTCCGCGCGCTCCAGCGGGCGCGGGTGCGGCCGTACTACGTGTTCCAGTGCGATCCCGTGGCGGGCATGCCGCATCTGCGCGTGCCGCTTGAAAGGGCGCTGGAGATCGAGCGCGCATGCGCCGAGGGAATAGGCGGGCTCGGCATGCCGCGGTTCGTAGCCGATGTGCCGGGTTCAACGCGCAAGGTGCCGCTTTGTGAACTTTGAAGATGGATCAGCAAATGCAGGAGGCATGGCGTAAGATGGCGGAATGTTCGCATGATTGCTCGAGCTGCGGCAAGGAATGCTCGGAAAGGAAGGAACGGCAGGATTTCAGCGCACCGCTGAACGCCGCGTCGAAGGTGGGCAGGGTGATAGCCGTGGCGAGCGGCAAGGGCGGGGTGGGCAAGAGCTTCGTGACGGCCATGCTTGCCGTCATGGCGGCGCGCCGGGGGCTCAAGGCGGCGATCCTTGACGCCGACATCACCGGACCTTCCATCCCCAAGGCATTCAATCTCGCCTGCGGAGCCTTCCAGGACGAGCGCGGCATCCTGCCGCCATGCTCGAACATGGGCATCAAGGTGATGTCGCTCAACCTGCTTGTCAAGGATCCGGCCGAGCCGGTCGTGTGGCGCGGCCCCGTCATCGCGGGGGCAGTGAAGCAGTTCTGGACGGATGTGTGCTGGGAGGACGTGGACGTGATGTTCGTGGACATGCCGCCCGGCACGGGCGATGTGCCGCTGACGGTGTTCCAGTCGCTTCCGGTGGACGGCGTGGTCGTCGTGGCAAGCCCGCAGGAGCTCGTGGGCCTCATCGTCGAGAAGTCGATAAAGATGGCAGAGATGATGCAGAAGAACGTGCTGGGCATCGTGGAGAACATGAGCTTCTTCAAATGCCCCGGCTGCGGCGCCAGGCACGACATCTTCGGCAGGAGCCGGGTCGGAGAGATCGCCGCCCGCCACGGCATAGGCACGGTCTGCCGTCTGCCGATTGATCCAGGCTTCGCGGCGGCGATGGACGCCGGCGCGGCGGAGAGCATCGAATGCCCCGACCTGCTGCCGCTGGTCGACCGCTTGTGCGCCGTGTGATCAAGTGTCGCACGGCGTCGTCCCATTTGGTATAATGAAAGGGCTATGGAAAACATGGAACGCCAGTCTATGGAGACGGACATCGCGGTGGTGGGGTTCGGTCCCGCGGCCGCCGGTTTCCTGGCCACGCTCGGCCCCGAGCTGTCCAGGACCAGGGAGGATGGCACGCCGCTCCTGGAATCAAAGGCCATGCCGGGCATGCCGCTGCAGGTCACATGCTACGAGCGCGCGGACGACGTGGGCTTCGGAGTCTCCGGCATCGTAACGAAGGGCGCGGCAATCAAGGCCACCTTCCCCGATCTCGACCTGGCCGCCGAAATCCCCAACGCGATCGAGGTCAAGGCGGAAAAGCTCGCGTACCTCTTCGACCATCTGGGCTGTTCGAAGCGCTCCTTCGGCACGAAGCTCGTGGATTGCGCCTTCAAGATGGGCGGGATCGTCATGAAGGGCGGCAAATGGCAGGCGCGCGAGCTGCCGTTCATCCCGCCGTTCATGGACAAGAAGCCCGGCTACATCCTCAACATGGGCGCGTTCATGGGCTGGGCCGCCCAGAAGGCGATGGAGCATGGCTTCATGATCATGCCCGGCTCGCCCGTGGCGGCGCCGCTCTTCGATGGCGACAGGGTCGTGGGCGTGCGCATGGCCGACCAGGGCGTGGACAAGAAAGGCGCGCCGCAGGAAGGCGTGTACATGCCCGGCATGGACATCAAGGCGGCGCTCACGGTCGTGGCGGACGGTCCGGTGGGCGCCGTCGGGCGCGCGCTCGACGAGAAGTTCGGCCTGCCGCCCGGCCACCATCGCAACGACTGGGGCGTGGGCATGAAGGCCGTCGTGCAGCTTCCGGAATCCTGCACGCTGGAACCCGGTACCGTGCTGCATACGCTTGGCTTCCCGGAGCCGGAAATCTTCGGCTTTTTCTACGTGGGCCCCAACCGCACGGCTTCGATGGGCATTTTCGTCGCACCGTGGCAGGATACGCCCGTGCGCACGACCTACCGCTATCTGCAGCACTGGATGATGCATCCGTACATCTGGCGGCACATCGAGGGCGGCACGCTCCTGAGCTGGGGCGCGAAGTCCATCCAGGAATCCGGTGTCGAGGGCGAGCCGTTCCTCGTGGGCGACGGCTACGCGCGCATCGGCGAAGGCTCCGGCACCACGGACTGCCTCGCGAACGCGGGCGTGGACGAAGCGTGGGAGTCCGGCGCGATGCTCGCGAAGGCGGTTCTGGAGCTCGCCAAGGAAGGCAAGGACTACACCAAGTCCAACCTTGAGGCCACCTACGTGAAGATGCGCCGCGCCTCGGCGCTCGACAAGCGCCTGCGCAAGGCCAAGGGCGCGCGCAACGGATTCAACAAGTCGTTCTTCTGGGGCATGGTGGGCGAGGGGCTCTGCGGTTTCACGGGCCTCAGCCTGCCGTTCAAGAGCGTGCCGCCCGCGACGCGCATCCCGGACCTGGAAACGGCGGTCAAGGGCCGCATCAAGGACAAGGCGAAGTTCGAGACCGCCATCGCCGCCGCGAAGAAGGCCGGCCAGCCGCTCCATGACGCCGTGATGGACGCCTGCGGCTGGCCTCCGATCCCGTTCGACGGCAAGCTGCTGATGTCGCACCAGGACGTTCTGCTCATGGGCGGCAAGGTGCAGGCCACGCCGGGCTTCGCGGACCATGTGACGTTCGCGGATCCATCGCTTTGCGCCACGTGCACCAAGATGACGTGCGTGGAGATATGCTCGGCTCAGGCCCTGATGCCGCCCGAGAATCCAGGCGAGACGCCTAAGTTCGACCGCGAGAAGTGCGTGCACTGCGGCGGATGCATCTGGAACTGCGCCAGGTTGCTGCCCGGCACGGACAGGTCCAACATAGTGTTCAAGGCGGGTTCCGGCGGACTCCACTCGAACGAGAACTGATTGCGACATGGGAAGGCTTGCGGACAACATCCTGATCACGGGGGCTTCGAGCGGCATCGGCGCCGCGCTGGCCGTGGAATGCGCACGGCGAGGGGCGAAGGCGCTGTTCCTCTGCGGACGCGATGCGGCGCGGCTCGAGACCGTGGCGGCGGAGTGCCGCGCCGCGGGTACGGCGGAGGTGCGCGCCGAGATCGTGGACGTTACCGATGAAGGCGCGGTGTCGCGCTGGATGGCCGCCTGCGACGCCGCGTTCCCGCTGGGGCTGGTGTTCGCGAACGCCGGCCGCGGCACGGGCAGAGAATCCGCCGAGAACGTACGGGCGACATTCGCGCTCAACGTGGGTGGCGTGGTGAACACGGTGCTGCCCGCGATAGAGCTGTACCGCGCGCGCAAGGCGGGTGGGCAGATCGTGATAACGGCGTCCATCGCGGGATATGCGCCGCTTCCGGGGTGTCCGTCGTACGCGGCCACGAAGGCAGGCATGAAGAGCTGGGGGCTTTCCTTGCGCGGATTCCTGCGTCCGGAAGGCATCCGTGTGAACGTGGTGTGCCCGGGATTCGTGCGCTCGCGTCTTACGGACCGCAACACATGCCCAATGCCGTTCTTCATGGAGGCGCCGAAGGCGGCGAGGATTATTCTGGACCGGGTAGAGCGAAACGTGGGGCTAATAGCCTTCCCCTGGCCGATGCGTCTTGCGGTCTGGGGGATGTCGCTCCTGCCGTGGCGCCTGGCGGAGTTCATCGGCTCGCTGCTGCCGGCCAAGAACGCCGACAACACGCAGGGAATCACTCTCTAGCCCTATCGTCCTCGATATGGTATAATACGCGCAATGAAATACAAGGTAAAGGACATCGGACTTGCAGCGCTTGGGCGCAGGCTCATCGAGACGGAGGAGCCTGAGATGCCGGGGCTCATGGAAACACGCCGTAAATACGGGCCGAAGAAGCCGCTCAAGGGCGCGCGCATCATGGGTTCGCTGCACATGACCGTGGAGACGGCCATCCTCATCGAAACGCTCAAGGAGCTGGGAGCGGACGTCCGCTGGGCAAGCTGCAACATATTCTCCACGAACGACGCGGCCGCCGCGGCGATAGCCAAGGCCGGCACGCCTGTGTTCGCGTGGAAGGGCGAGACGGTAGAGGAATACTGGTGGTGCACGGCGGCGGCACTGACCTGGCCGGACGGCCAGGGACCAGACCTGATCGTCGACGATGGCGGCGACGCCACGCTTTTCATCCATCGCGGTCTTGCCTGCGAAAAGGTCTTTGCCGGCCTTAAAGCCTCTAAGGCCTCTAAAGCCCCTAAAGCCTCTAATGGCCTTAATGCCCTTAAGGCCGTCATGGGCCTCAAGGACCTCTCTGCGGAAGAGGAGGCCCTCTACGCCACGATCCTAAAGACGCTCGAGAGGGATCCAGGCTGGTTCTCCCGCGCCGCCGCCCGTATCAGGGGAGTGTCCGAGGAGACGACGACGGGCGTGTACCGCCTCTACCAGCTCGAGGCTGGCGGCGAGCTGCTTTTCCCGGCGGTGAACGTGAACGATTCCGTGACCAAGTCGAAGTTTGACAACATCTACGGCTGCAGGGAGTCGCTAGTGGACGGCATCAAGCGCGCGACGGACGTGATGCTCGCCGGCAAGAACGCTTTCGTGTGCGGCTACGGCGACGTCGGCAAGGGTTGCGCCGAGGCGCTGCGCGAGAACCACTGCCGCGTACGCGTCTCCGAAGTAGATCCTATCTGTGCGCTTCAGGCGTGCATGGCCGGATTCGACGTGGGTACCGTCAAGGACGCGCTGCGCTGGGCGGATCTGTTCGTCACTACGACGGGCAACGTGGACATCATCACCGCCGAGGACATGGCGGGGATGCGTGACCAGGCGATCGTCTGCAACATAGGCCATTTCGACAACGAGATACAGGTGGCGCGGCTTCTCGCCTGGCCGGGTGTCAGGCGCACCACGATCAAGCCGCAGGTCGACAGGTTCACCTTCAAGGACGGTCATTCGATCTATCTTCTGGCTGAGGGCAGGCTCGTCAACCTCGGCTGCGCCACGGGGCATCCCGCCTTCGTGATGTCCAGCAGCTTCACAAACCAGTGTCTCGCGCAGATGATGCTCTGGAAGGGTGGGGTGAAGGGGGTTGTGCGCCTTCCGAAGAAGCTCGACGAGGAGGTGGCCAGGCTCCACCTCGCGGCGCGGGGCGCCAAGCTGACGCGCCTCACGAAGCGGCAGGCCGACTACATCGGCGTGCCCATCGAAGGGCCCTACAAGCCTGACTACTACCGGTACTGAGGCAAGCCATGCTGTTCGAGCCGCTATACCGCAATCTTCCGGCGATCCTCGTGTTCCTCACGATGGCCGGCGTTACATGGCTGTACGGGGGGACCCGTCCCGCGCCGCTGATGGATACCATGCCTTGGCTGCTGGCGCTCTCGATGGAGGGACTGCTGTTCTTCCCGCAGCGTCGGCCCTACGAGGACATGATGCAGGCGCGTGACCGGCTGTGGCACTGCCTCAGGCGCGATCCCATGCTGTACCTTGTGCTGGCGTTCATGCTGCTGCTTGTAGTTCCGCTCTTCAATCACGGGCTTTGCCCGAACTGCGAATGCAGGGCGATCGCCGCCGGAGCGGATCCCAGCCCGCCTGTACCGTTCCTGCCGTACTGCGTGAACGTGAAGG
The DNA here is from genome assembly GCA_017525225.1 of Kiritimatiellia bacterium. Classification (GTDB taxonomy): domain Bacteria; phylum Verrucomicrobiota; class Kiritimatiellia; order RFP12; family UBA1067; genus RGIG6720. The sequence continues at coordinate 8,370 of JAFXTB010000138.1, read as the reverse complement.
ACCATTCCGGCGTGATCACATGGTTCGTTCCGGCGTTCATCTCGGCCTTGGCGGTGCGGCATGCGCTCACGCGCGAGGGCAAGCGCCTGTTCCTCGAGATGGTGATGTGGAACGGCGTGGCTCTGGCGATCTTCGGATTCATCGAGCAGGCATGCGGCGCGCGCTTCGTGTTCTGGGAGAATCCGGAGCATCCCGTGTATTTCTTCTCCGTCTTCGGCTATCCGAACGCGGCGGGGGCGTTCTTCACGATGATGTTCGCCTTCTCTGTCGGGCTGTGGCGCTACCACGCGAGGGAGACGGACTTCCTCCGCGCGGCCAACGAGGGGCGCAAGACGGTTGGCCAGAGCACCTACTGGCTGAGGGCGAACTATCCGCTTCCGGGAACGGTGCTACTCCTGTTCGCGGTGCTGTACACGCGCTCCCGCGCGGCGATAATGCTGACCGCCCTGCTGGCGGCCGGCATCGGCGTGTACGTGCTCGTCGAGGCGTTCGGCCGCAGCATGGAGCGGACAAGGCGACTCAAGACGATCGTGTTCTCAACCGTGGGCATGGTGGTCGTGGGCGTAGCTGTGATGGTGTTCTCGCCGAAGGGGATATCTGCGGAGATGAAGACCGCCGACCTTGCCGCCATAGCGGACCGGGTCACCGGCAAGACCGAATGGCATGCGGAGGCGTCCATCGAGCTGTTCAAGGAGCATCCGCTCTTCGGTGTCGGCGGATGGGGGTACAAGCACTTGTGCCTGCCGTATGTGCCGCCGCGCGTCCTGCGTGAGTTCGGCAGATGGTATTCGCGCGGCGGCGCAAACGTCCACAACGACTATCTGCAGTTCCTGTGCGAGCACGGCGCCGTGGGCGCGGCGCTGCTGCTGGCGATGCTGGTGGTGCTGCTGTGGCCCACATGCGTGATATGGCGCCGGCTCTATAAGGCGTCGCTTTTCGCTCGGCCGGAGAATGCACCACCCAAGCCCAAGGCGATATTCTGCCTGCCAGCCTGCGCCTTCTGGCTGCTAATGGGCAACTTGTGCGTGCTCGTGCATGCGTTCGGGGACTGCCCGTTCCGCGGCGCGGCCGTGCTGACGACCCTTTTCGCCACCTTGCCCGCGGCGGAGGGCTTCATTCCGCGTCTTGAGGAGATCGAGCTGACGACACGTTCACATTCCGGCTCGTCTGCAGGTTCTTCCGGACATGCCTCGCAATCGGCCCGGCAAGGTTGACGCCTGTGCAGTCGAGCGTGCTGCGGAAATGGGGATTTGAATTCACTTCGCAGACGAGCGGCGCGCCGTCTTGGCCGAAGAGGATGTCCACGCCCGCGAAGTCAGTGCCAGTCGCGCGGCATGCCGCGAGCGCGGCCTCGCGCTGCTCATGGCTAGGTTCGCAGGGTTCCGTGCCGCCGCCGAGCGTCACGTTCGAGCGGAAGTCGGACCGGTTGAAGCGCCGCATGGATGCTACCACCTCGCCGCCCACCACGTTCACGCGCAGATCCTCGCCGCGGCTCGTTGATACGAACTCCTGTACGAGGAAGTCCCTGCATCCGATCCCGCGCACGATGTCCTCGGCTTCGGCTAGGGTACCTGCGAGATGCACACCGTGGCCGAACGAACCGCAGGCCGTCTTCACGACCATCGGCAGGCCGAGGCGTTCGGCGGCTTCGTGCAGGAATCCGGAGGCGTCGCGCTCAACGCCATCGAACGTCATGGGCGCGAAGATCGTCCTCGGAGCGGGCACGCCGCATCTGGCGAAGGCGAGTGCGGTCTTGATCTTGTCGTCGCAGACTGCGATGGCTGAGGATGTGTTGAACACGCGAAGCCCCGCATCCTCGAAGCACCGCGCGAGGGCCACGTCCTTGTCCCAGAAGAGGACGAAGTCCGGCCGTCCAGCCGCGCCGCGCGGACGGGGAAATTCGTCCACGGGGGATGCGAACGCCGAGTTGGGGTACAACTCCAGGTTGTCGCCCTGGGCGCGGAAGGCGTCGATGAGAAGCCTGTAGAGATCGTCGAACTTCTCCGAGCGCAGAAAGGCGTTGGCGACCAGCCATCCCGTCATGACGTCATCTCCTCTGCCATGAGCGCACGTACTTCGGCGAGGGTACGGATCTCGCCGAGGCGCTTGCGGAAGCCCGCCGCATTGGCGCGTCGGTTGAAATAGCGGAAAAGATGCGTGTGCAGGGTGTATGCCACGAAGTCGTCCACGGAAGGCACGTGGTCCTCCGGATACAGTCTGGCGAGGCGGGCCTGCAGCTCGAGCGCGGATTCGAGATGCTCGCGGAATACTTCGTTCTGCAGCCGCCGTCGGCGGTCGTCGGCGTCGGCAGCGTCTTCCGGTCGGGTGGGGTCGGCGAGGTCAGCGAAGATCCAGGGGTTGGCCATTGCGGCGCGGCCTATCATTATCGCTTCCACGCCCGTGGCGGCCATGTGTTCGGCGGTTACACGGTTGTACACCCCGCCGTTGCCCGTGATGGGGATGCGCGAACGCTGTACGAGCTCGGCGAGCAGGTCGAGGTGTGTTTCGCCGGAGTGCATCTGCGAGGTGAACCTCGCATGGAGCGTCATGCCCGCGCAGCCTGCGGACTCAGCGGCGTCGAGGAGTTCGAAGAGGACGATCTTGTCGGGACGGGGCCCGGGACGCGTCTTGAGCGTCAGGGGCAGGCTGGTTTCCGCCTTCATCGCCTTGAGGCAGTCGTACACGAGCTGCGGATCGCGTACGAGCGCCGCGCCTGCACATTCCTTCACGATCTTCGGCATCGGGCATCCGGCGTTGAGGTCGATCGCGCAGAATCGCGGCGCGTCGGGGGCATCCTCGGAGATGGATCGCAGCATCGTGGCCTCGCGCGCGGCGAAAGCCAGTTCGTCCGGCCTGGAGCCGAATAGCTGGCATACCACAGGTCCTTCGCCGGGAAGGGTCTCCATCAGATGCCGCGTGGGCGAGGAGCCGTGCGCGAGCCCGGCGGCGGAAACCATCTCGGTATACGACAATGCCGCGCCGCGCCTTGCGCACAGGCGACGGAACGCGGCGTTGGTGAAGCCTGCCAATGGGGCGAGAACGTATTTCAAGGCATGGAGACTCCAGGAAATGTCAGCGGGGGGCGAACGGGGTACCGTCGTCGATGTAGGTGAGCTCCGGCGGAAGGTTGGACTGCGCTCCGCCTCGCGTGCCGCGCGGCAGATATCTCACGCGCACCACGGTCTTCGCCGTGCCATCGGCATTGCGATCCACTATGCGTTCGCCCGTGGCGGTGAAGGCGGCCATCTCCTTGCCGTTGACGGTGCGCACGTACCCCTGCAGGACGCCGTCCTTGGAATATGCGAAGGTGTCCTTCCACGGGCGCGGCAGCGCCAGGAAGGGGTCGGTGTAGCGTTCTTCGGCGTTGGAGTTGTCGATGGAAAGGAGCCTGCCATTGCCGTCGTACACGCGCTTCTCGAACGGAATCGGCATGAAGGTGATGAAACTGGGCGCGCCCCATTCGGTACCGTGCGATTTAGCGAACACCGCCACGTCGATGCGGTTCGTGACGTGCCGGCGGTCGATCGTGATCTGCGCGAGGCCCGTCTCCGGGCCGGCGAGCGTCTCGCCGAGGGGCGGACCGATCTTCACAGCGGAGGCGTCCCCCCCGATGACCCGCCAGGCGAACTTCGCGGTGGGGTCGCGTTCGGGGAACGGCTGCGCCTGCACGAGAAACGTGCGCTCTGCCTCGAGTCCGCGCAGGGCGAAGGCGATCGCCGTGGGCGTGACGATGAGCAGCTCGCCGTTGGGATCGGGATAGTCGCGCACGGGCATCGGCATGCGTACCGGGAAGATGCGCGAGTTCACAAGCTTGAGCGCGGCGACAGGAGGTATCTGCTCTGGACGCAGCGCGTGGGCGAACTTGACGGTGGAGAGGATGTCGAGATCCTTCGCCGCGAACACGACGGGGTGGGCCTTCGGTTCGAGGTAGTCTTCCTGCGTGCCTACGCCCTTGCGCGTGCGGCGGATGATCCATTGCAGCGTGGGGGCCATCAGCCGGCGCTTGACGAGGGCCTGCCTTGTGGGACGCGGGAAACTTGCCGCCGAGGCGATAGCGGCGCGCAGGAAGGGCTGGTCGGTGTATGACGAACCGAGCGTGGTGAGCATGTGCGGCGTACGGGCGGAGAATACGTCGCCGATGCCTTCGCGCCCGAAGTCCATGTGGGCGGGGAACACCCAGAACTGGTTGCTCAGGTAGAACATGTTCATGCGTCCGGCGGCGTGGGGATCGAGCATGGCGGCACGTGCTATCGAACGCCAGAACGGCGTGCCCATGCGCGCACGCGAAGCGTTGCCGAACACGGCGGGCGAATCCTTGAAGATGATGTTCGGCAGGTCCACGTCCACCTCGTAGCGCTTTGACTCCGGAGGCATGCGCACCGATGTCAGGAGCGGGAAGTCCCCGACGGCGAGCATGGAATGGCCGCGGTCGTGGTTGATGTAGAGGTCGCCGCCGTTGCCGGATGCGGTCCCTTCGGAAAGCCATGCGGCGAGATAGGGACGTTCAGGACAGTCCTTTGGCTTGGGTCTGCTGGCGCCATAGCGCGTCGCGAGCGGGGAAGGGTTGTTCACGCCGGCGATCTGGATGTGCGTCTCGAACACGCCGGAATCGAAGTTCCAGGCGACGTTCGTCGGGGAGAGCGTGACCGTGCCGCCGAAGCTGGTGTAGGCGGGTACGGGCCTGGGATGCCCCGGCACGGGTTCGTTCGCAAGCTTGCGGGCGAGGGCCACTATCTCCTTGAAGCGCGGCAGGTCGCGGATGCGCGCGAAGTCGCTGTCCTTCTCTATCGCGGCGGCATTGCGGAAGCCGAGACGCACGGCCTTCTCCAAATCGTCCAGGGCGGCATCCGGCTTTTCGCGATAGGCTAGCGCACAGGCATGGTTGTAACGCCAGGTGGGATCGTCGGGCATGAGCTCCGTGCCGGCTTTGGACACCTTTTCCATGGCCTTGGTGTCGCCGCGGCGTATGGCCTTCAGGAACTCGTTTCGCAGCTGCGTGTGCTGCGGCCATACCTGCGGCATGCGCCACACGTCCTGGACCGACGGCGCTGGTTCGGCCGCTGCCGCGACGGCGGCGGACAGCATAACGGCAAATGCGTACTTCTTCATGGCGCGTATTCTAGCACATTTCGCATTGCGGTTCAACGGCCTCATTGACATGCACCGCCGTTTTGGCTATAATCCTCGCATTGACAACACATTCCAAGGAAGGAAGCGAGATGGAACAGCAAGAGAGGAAAAGCGGCAGCCTGATTGCCATAGTGACGATGTTCGCGCTCTACGCGATGTGCGGGTTCATGACCTACCTCGCGGCACCTGCCGGCAAGATATGGGGCGGCAGTCCCGGAATCGCCGGATCCACGACGCTCGGCATGATGGGCAACATGATGAACTTCCTTGCGTACCTCGTGATGGGCTATCCCATGGGCATGGTGCTGCAGAAGTTCGGCTACAAGGTGACGGCGCTCCTGGCCTGCGGTTCTGGCGCGGCGGGCATTCTCGTGCAGCTTCTCTCGGGCCATGTGGACCTCGGCACGGCGGGCGGCGTTCCGGCGGCGTGGTACATCTATCTCTTCGGCGCGTTCATCTCGGGTGCTTCCAACTGCCTCTTGAATACCGTCATCAACCCGATGCTCAACCAGATCGTGGGCGGCGGTAAGAAAGGCAACCAGCTCAACCTCGCTGGCGGCGCGTGCAACTCGATGTTCCAGGGCTTTTCGATGCTGATCGTGCCGGTGGTCGTGGGCGAGGTGACGGCGCAGACCAAGTTCGCCGACGTGACGGGCGTCTTGCTGTCGGCCGCGGCCGTATTCGTGGTGGCGACGATCGTGATAGCGTTCCTCCCCATACAGAATCCTACGGCGCGCCCGAAGACTGTCGTCTACGAGCGTAGCGCGCTTGCCTTCCGCCACTGCCTGCTTGGCGTCATCGGCATTTTCCTCTACATGGGCGTCGAGGCGGGCATCCCAGCCGCCACTTCGTCCAACCAGATCAAGGACTTGATGGGTGGCGGCGACACGGCGGCGGTCGTCGCGGGTTCGCTCGGCATGGCGGTATTCGTGTGCATGCTCCTCGGGCGCATGCTTGGTGCGGCCTTCGGCGGCAGGATCGCGCCCCGCACGATGCTTCTTGCGGCGACGGGCGTGTCGCTCGCGCTTCTTGCCGTGGGCGTAGGGCTCATTGCGGGGAACGTGTCGATGCCGTTCACGGTGGCGGGCAAGGCCGCCGGCGAGACGGCCACGGTGAACGTGCCGGTGGGGGCGTTCTGCTTTGTGCTCATGGGCTTCTGCTCGTCCGTCATGTGGTCGGTAATCTTCAACCTCTCCACCGAAGGTCTCGGCAAGTACACTGAGCAGGCGGCGGGATTCTTCATGACGATGGTCGTGGGCGGCGGCGTGCTGCCGCTTTTGCAGAGCTTCATCACCGACAAGATCGGCTTTGCGGTGAGCTTCATCGTGCCTGCCGCGTGCCTCGCGTATCTCTTCACCTACGCGCTCGCGTTCACGAAGAACGTCAATACCGACATCAAGGTGGATTGATTGGCATGCGGGATTCGCCGCCTTGGCGGCGGTGGCGGATGTGCCCGTCGAAGTGCGCCTCGGAGAAACACGGATCTTTCGGATTTGGTAGGGGGACAGTTCCCGCCGTGATTTAGCTTTACGAACAGAAAAAATTGACAATTCGTGCAAAAATGATATTTGAAAAAATGACAATTCGTGTAAAATAGGAATTGTAGAATCTGACAAATTGTGATATGATTATCATCGCAAGTTGACAAAATAGGAGATAATTGTGAAAATGAGACGAAAAATTTACGATAAGCTTCTTGAATGGAAGAGGCTTGACCATGGAACATCGGCTGTGCTGATCAATGGGGCACGGCGTGTTGGCAAGAGCTTCATTGCCGAGGAGTTCGCCAAGATGGAATATCGCAACTATGTGATGATTGACTTTGCGACGGCAAAAGATGACATGCGTATCACAGACACGTTCAAGATCTACCTTGCCGACACGAAGGAGTTTTTCAAGCGGTTGTCCGCAATCTTTGGCAAGACATTCTACGAGCGCGAAACCTTGTTCATTTTCGACGAGGTGCAGAAGTTCCCACGTGCTCGTGAAGCGATCAAGAAACTGGTGGCGGACGGAAGATATGATTTCATTGAGACGGGATCCCTCGTTTCGATCCAGGAGAATGTCAAGGACATACTCATACCCTCCGAGGAGATCGATATTGACATGTATCCGATGGACTTCGAGGAGTTCCTGTGGGCGAAGGGCAACGAGACGCTGATGGACATGATCAGGGAATGTTTTGCGAAGCGAGTGCCGATGGGTCCGCTGCACCGCGTTGCCATGGATGCTTTCCGAGAGTATATGATTGTAGGGGGTATGCCGCAGGCAGTGAAGAAGTACATCGAAACGGACGATTTCAAGGTGGTTGACCGCGAGAAGCGCAAAATCCTGTCGTTGTATCGCAAGGGCATCAGGGAACATGCCGGGACGCTCGCCGAACGAGTTGAAGCCTTGTACGACTTCGTGCCGTCACAGCTGCAGGAACATGAGAAGAAGGTGGTACTTTCGGACATCGAACCGGATGCGCGGATGCGCGATTACCAAGACCCCATCTTCTGGCTGAAGGATGCCAGGGTAGTCAATGTAGCCTATAACGCGACGGAGCCAAATGTCGGGTTGCGGATGAGCCTCGACCATTCGACGGTCAAGTGCTACTTCGGCGACACCGGGCTTCTCATTAGCCATGCTTTTGACGAGAACGAATTGATGGCAGAGGACATACACAACCATTTGCTTTTTGATGACATAGCCTTAAACAAGGGCATGTTGACCGAAAATGTCGTCGCGCAGATGCTGGCTGCCTCGGGACGGAAACTGTATTTCTTCTCCCGTTCCAGTCCGACTGATCGCAAAGACCGGATGGAGATAGACTTTCTTGTTTCCAAGTCGAAGCTGGCGAAGAAGAATAACGTTATAGCGATTGAAGTCAAAAGTGGAAAGAACGTGACGCACCGGTCTTTGGACAAATTCAAGGCGAAGTATTCGGACTGGATGGGCGAGCCGTGTCTTCTATGGGATCGCGACATCAAGATTGCGAATGGCATTGCCTACCTTCCGCTTTATATGGCTTCGCTCTTGTAAAAGCCATGGCACTGTTCGACTGTAAACCGCCGAGGCATGGCATGTCTGTATATATGTGATGTCCTTTTCGGCAATTCCGGGTGTGATTTTAATTCGTTGAAAATCTGAGCCATATTACGCCGCGCTCCTGAGCTGTGCGATGATGGCGCAGACGCACGCGGCGTTGTGGTGACGCCAGTGCATCCCCGCCTGCTTGCACCTCCGCGCCACGAGGAT